>DASZSS010000345.1:0-3743 GCA_035548535.1 Steroidobacteraceae bacterium | reverse complement strand
GCACCGGCACGGTCACGCTCAGCTCGGGCTGATTGAAGACGAACACGTTCAGCGAGTCCCCGGGGCCGATTCGATACTCCTGCGGGGCAGTATCCGCCGCCGGTTGCGGCGGTCCCTTGACCGGGCGCACTCCGGACCCGCCGGCGCACGCCGTGACGAGCAGCAACGCGGACATCAATACGGATACCAGGCGGAAAGTGTGGTCGCTCTTCATCATCGACTCGGCTCTCGTTCTTACGTCAAAGCGGAATTCAACCCCGATCCAGCTCGGCGACGAGCTTGCGCGCCGCCTCGCTGATCGCCGCGGACCCCGAGCTCGCCAGTTGCGTGCCGAGCTCGCGCGCCTCCGCGCGCCGGCCCGCGCGCGCGAGTGCCTGGGCGTAATGCATGCGGAATTGCTCGTCCGCGGTGCTCGTCGCGATCGGGGCGAGCAGTGCCAGCCCCTCTTTGACCTTGCCGCTCTCGACGAGCAGCCAGGCGTACGTGTCGACGATGCGTGGGTCGCGGGGCGCGGCATCGTGCGCGCGCTTGGCCAAGGCGATCGCTGCGGGGTCGCCGTCCTCGTACTTCAGCCACGCGAGGTTGTTTAGCACCGCCGGATTGTTCGGCCGCAGCGCGTCGAGCTGCTGATAGGCGCCGATCGCCGCTTTGCGATCCCCCGACTCCTGTGCGGCCTGGGCGAACGCCAGGAGCGCAGCGGCGTCGTTCGGCTGCTCCTGTAAGAGCTTGCGCAGGGGTGCGAGCGGATCGGCAGCGGTGCCGCCGAGGCGTAGCGCCTGGAACTCGCGCATGGCGAGGGCCGCGCTCGGTTCGGTCGCCGCGGCCTTGTGATAGGCGGCAGCGGCCTCCGCGTACTTCTTTTGCGCCATCCGCACGTCGCCCAGCATGCGCTGGTTCGCGGCGAGATTCGGCGCGGTGCGGACGGCCTCCTGCGCGAGCGCATCGGCGCGCTCCGCCTTACCCGCCGCGAGCAGTATCTGCACGAGCCGCACGCGGCCCTCGGTGAATGTCGGATGTGCCTGCAGAGCGCCCTCGAGCACTGCAATCGCCTGGTCAGGCTGACGCTGTGCGACCTCGAAATCGGCCATGGCCAGCGCTGCGGCGGGGTCCCCCTTGGTCTGCTCCATCGCGCGCGTGAGCTGTTTGCGAGCCGCCTGTGTGTCGCCCTGCATGAGATCGAGCCGGGCGAGGCTCAGATACGCGGCGCTCGAGCCGGGCTCGAGGGCGATCACCCGCTCGAAATAGCTGCGGGCGCGAGCCGGGTCCTTGGCGGCCGCGAGCAACGATCCGGCGAGCATCTGTGCCGAGGCGTCGCGCGTCTCCGCGTCCGCGGCGCCGGTGGCGAACTTCACTGCGCCATCCTGATCGCCCTTCGCGAGCAGCGTGAGCGCCTTGAGGTAGCGGACTTGGGCGGCGTTGGCGCGATCGGCGGATACGCTGTCGAGGAGCGAAGCCGCTTCGGTGGGCCGGTTCGCGGCGAGATAGCCGGCTACCAGATCGAGTCGCGCCCGAACGTTATCGGGATCGGCCTTGACGCTGCGTTCGAGATAGTCGATGCCGGCAGACGTATTGCCAGCCGCGATGCTCACCTTGCCCGCTGCGGCCAGCAGCTCGGAGCTGGGCTCACCACTCCCGGTGGTGGGCACCAGTGCGGCCACGGCTTCCGCGGACTTGCGCTGCTTCAGGCGGGCGGCGGCGAGCAGCTCCCGGGCCGCGACGTTGTCCGGTTCGGCATTGATGACGCTGTCGAGGTACATCTCCGCCTGCCCGAACGTGCCCTCGCTCAGCGCGATCGCGCCCAGGAGCAGCTTGGAAGACGTGGCGCCGGGGTTCTGGCTGACGTTCTTCTCGAGGAGGGGTCGCGCATCGCGCGGTTTGCCGGCAAGCAGCAGCGCACGAGCGCGCATGAACCGCGCGAGGGGGTGCTCCGGCCGCACCTTGATCATGCGGTCCGTCACGGCGAGGCTGTCCTGGACGTGGCTCTGCATCAGAGCCGCTTCGGCTTGACCGGCGAGGGCGACGAAGCGCTGCTCGCCCTGCTTGCGTTTCTCGGCGGACTGCACGGCCTGCTCGAATTGCTTCTGGGCCAGCGCCGGCGCGCCGGCTCGCAGCTGCAGTTGGCCCACCAGGTTGCGCACGCGCGGATCGGCCGGATCGACCTGCAATGCGCGATCCATGATCCTCAAGGCCGCCGGGATGCCTTCGGTCTGCGCGGTGGTGCTGGCAAGTCCCATCAGGGCATCGATGTTCCTCGGGTCCTGCGCGAGCGCCTGCTCGAAGCTGGCGCGCGCCTCGGCGCCGCGATCGAGGCCCTGGAGCGCCACCCCACGGGTGGCCAGGAGCTCCGCGGCATGCGGACCATTGGCGGTGTCAGTGAGCTTCAGGGCGTCGTCCAACCTGCCCGCCGCGAGATACGCCTTCGCCAGGGGGAGCTGCACGCGCTCGCGGGGAATGCCGCGCTCGTGCGCCACTTCCAGCTCGCGAACCGCGGTGGCGGCGTCGCCCGTTGCGAGCGTCACTTCGCCCAGCGCCAGGCGCGCTTCGGCATTGCCGGGGTCCTTCCGCAGGACGTTCTTGAGATCGAGCATCGCGGCGCGCAGGTCGCCCCGCTCGCGCGCTTTCGCTGCGCGCTCGATGAGCGCCTGCTCGTCCATGAACAAGCCGCACGAGGTGATGAAGAGAGGCAGTGCGAGCGCCAGCAGCGCGCACGCGAAGACGCGCCGGCGTCCTTCTTTCCTGCCCGCATCACATTGAGCCACTCAGTCCCCCGAACACGATTCGAATGAGGCTGCCGGTTTCAGTGCGGGGCTGGTCCCTTCACCACTCTCCCGCATTGTTGTTACTTCTTCGCCTTCGAAGAGGCCGTCCCATTCATGGGGGACGTGCCCGCGAAGGCAGCGAAGGATGCCTGCGCAGGGGAGCGATTTCATCGCTGTGCGTCTCAATTTAACGCACTTGACAGAATGGGGAACGCCCCGCGCGGCATTATGCGCAGCCGCGCGGAGTTTCAGAACAGATTTTTTATGGCTGCCGCGGAGTTACGGCAGCGCTCGAGATTCCCCGCGGACGCTCAGATCGCGGCGCTTGCGACGTTGCTCGGCGCGCTCTCGGCGCCCGCAGCGTTCACCGAGACGATCGCGAAGTACCACGTGCCCGACGACAGGTTATCGATGACCGCGGAATTCACTGTCGACGGGATCAGCTTCGACTGATTGAGGTTCGAGGCGTCCTGGCCGTAGAGAATCCTGTAGCTCTTCAAATCGGTGAGCGCGGTGCCGTCGGAATTTGCGGTCGGCGCGTCCCAGTTGAGCGTCACCGCGAGACTGCCCGTCGCCGCAGAGCTCACGGCAACGTTGAACGCGGTGAGGCTCGCCGTGCCGCCCTTCCCGTCGCTGACCGTGATCGTGATGTTCGGAAACGAGCCCGTCGCGGTGGGCGTGCCGGTGAGCTGACCGGTGGCGGTGTTGATGCTCATCCACGCAGGTTTGTTGCTCACGCTGAAAGTGAGTGTGTCTTTGTCTGGATCCGACGCCGTCGGCGTGAACGAGTAGGGGACACCGACGGTTGCGGTAGTCGGCGGATTGCCGGAGATCGTGGGCGCCTGATTCGTTGAGCCGGGCGAGCCACCACTCGGTGGTGGGGTCGTTTGCTGACCCGTCGCCGCGCTGTCTCCGCCACCGCCGCAGGCCGTCACGAGCAGAGTGACTGAGATCGCCGTAAGCAACGCGCGGGCGCCAACGAAA
>DASZSS010000344.1:0-1790 GCA_035548535.1 Steroidobacteraceae bacterium | reverse complement strand
CGCGGCGGAACTGCGCGAGGATCCCGCCCTTCTTTTCGGTGGTTAACGACATTGCCAGAGAGATTCCTAAAAGCTTGTCTTGATTGCCCTTTTACGCGGCGCGCGATTCTACCCGCGCACCCTGCCCGCCACAACTTTTTTCCGGGGCGGACTCAACTTGCCATCACGAAGAGCCGGCGCGGCTGGACACGCCCGAAGCCGTCGGCTTCACCGATGCCGAAGAAGCGGCCCTCGGCGTCGTAGAGACGCACCCGGCCAGGCGGCAGCTCGACCGGCGTAGCCACGGCCTGCCCATGCAGCACGCGCGCGGCGTCGGCCGCACTCAGGCGCACTGGCGGCAGATGCGGAATCGCGAGATCCGGCGCGACCAGGACGGGCGGTTCGCCCCGCTCGGCTCGCGCGGTGACATCTTCCATCGTCTGCATCGCCGCCGGATCGAACGGCTCGACGGCCAGGCGCCGCAGCTCGACGACGTGACCGCAGGTGCCCAGCGCGCGGGCGATGTCCTCTGCCAAGACCCGGATGTACGTGCCTTTCGAGCACAGCGCTTCCAGCTCGAGCCGCATCTGCGCGCCATCGGGCGGCGCAGCGGCGTCAGATGCATCGCGCGCCGGGGGCGCGCCGCGGCCCACGACCCGCAGTTCATCGACCTCGATATCTCGCGGCTTGCGTTCCACCTCCATGCCCGCGCGCGCCAGCTTGTAGAGCGGCTGCCCGTCTCGCTTGATGGCGGAGTACATCGGCGGGATCTGCGTCGTGCGACCGCGGAAACGCTGTAGCACCGCTTCCAGCGCGGCCTCGTCGAACACCGGTACCGGCAAGGACTCGACGACGGCTCCCTCGCTGTCCCCCGTCGCGGTCCGCGAACCGAGGGCCACCGTAAAGCGGTACCGCTTGCGACCAGACAGAATGTCGCCCGCGATCTTGGTCGCTTCGCCCAGGCAGACCGGCAGCATGCCGGTGGCCAGCGGATCGAGGCTCCCGACGTGCCCGGCCTTGTCGGCGCGCAGCAGCCGGCGCACTCGCTGAAGCGCCGCATTCGACGAAACCCCGCGGGGCTTGTCGAGCAGGAGGATGCCGCAGACCACGTCCTATTTCGGAGCGCTGTCGATGAGAGCCGTCAGCTTGGCGGCTCTGTCGATGGAATCGTCGAAGACGAATTCGAGCCGGGGCGCATGGCGCAGGCGCAAGCGCCGTCCAACCTCACCGCGCAGGTAGGCGCCCGCGCTCGTGAGGCCCGCCTGCACTTCCTCGGCCGAATGCTTGGACGCGAAGGGCACGAAGAACACCCGCGCGATGCTCAGGTCCGCCGTCACCTTGACATCGGTGACGGTGATGGACCCGACACGCGGGTCCTTCACCTCGCGCGCCACCAGCTCGGAGAGCGCGCGCTGCATCTCACCTTCGATGCGCCGATGCCGTGGCTTCGATTCAGTCATACATGGCCGAGTACGTCAGACGTCCCTCACTGCAGCGTGCGCGCCACTTCGACGCGCGCGAAGCACTCGATCTGGTCGTTCACCCGGACGTCCTGGTAGTTCTTCACGCCGATACCGCACTCGGTGCCGGCACGCACTTCGTTGACGTCGTCCTTGAAGCGGCGCAGCGACTCCAGCGCGCCTTCGAAGATGACCACGTTGTCGCGCAAGACGCGGATCGGATTGTTCCGCCGCACGACGCCCTCCGTCACGAGACAGCCGGCGACCACGCCGAACTTGCTCGAGCGGAACACCTCGCGCACCTGCGCGACGCCGATGATCTGCTCCTTGATCTCCGGCTGCAGCAGGCCC
>DASZSS010000343.1:0-5080 GCA_035548535.1 Steroidobacteraceae bacterium | reverse complement strand
CGATCAGAGCACCGAGGCGTGGGGCATCAAGGTGCAGAACGTCGAGATCAAGCAGGTGGACCTCGACGAGAGCATGATCCGCGCGATGGCGAAGCAGGCGGAGGCCGAGCGCACGCGGCGCGCGAAGATCATCCACGCCGAGGGCGAGAGTCAGGCCGCGCAGCAGCTCGTGCAGGCGGCGCAGGCGCTCGCGGCGGAGCCGCGCGCCATGCAACTGCGCTATCTGCAGACGCTCGCGGACATCTCGAACGAGAAGACCTCGACGATCGTGTTCCCGCTGCCGCTCGATCTCATCGAGCCGCTGCTCGGAAGTCGCCACAAGCAATGAGCGCCCGAGGAATTCTCGCAACCGCCGGCGGCCTGCTGGCGCTTGCTGTCGTGCTCGGCGCGGTCGGTACGCACGTGATGCGCGCGCGGCTCACGCCCGATCAGCTTGCCATCTACGAAACCGCCGTGCGCTATCACTTCTATCACGCCATCGGATTGCTTGGCATCGGTGCGGTGGCGCTCACCTGGGATTCGCCGTGGCTGCGCGCATCGGCGTGGTTCATGCTCTTGGGCATCGTGCTCTTCTCGGGAGCGCTGTATCTCGCTTCCCTGGGTGCCCCAAGGGCGATACAGGTGCTCCCGCCCTTCGGCGGGCTCGCCTGGATCGTCGGCTGGATCGTGTTCGCCGTCGCGGCCTGGCGGCGCTGAGACGAACGGAACGCGCCTCGCGCCAGGCCGAGAGATAGATCGAGCTGGCAAGCAGTGCTACGCACGATCCCGTGCTCGAGGTTGCCTGGCGGTGCCGTCATCTCGAGAATTCCGCCCTTCGCTCATCGGGCGTCTCTCAATGCGAGGATTCGCTGCCATGCCGAAGTCAGTCGCGGTCGTCGTCACGGCACTGCTCGCCGTCACGGCCTGTTCGACCACCCAAACCCCGGAGCACGCGATGGATGCGCTTGCCTCAACTCGACCTGTCCCGACCGGCGCCCCCAGCGTACCGGCCGCACCGCCCGCGCGGATCGGCAAGTGGGGCATCGACCTCACCTCGCGCGACGCCAGCGTGAAGCCGGGCGACGACTTCTACCGCTACGCGATCGGCCACTGGCTCGACACGAACGAGATTCCACCCGACCGCACCTCCTGGAGCACGTTCGCGATGCTCGCGAACGAGGCCGAGCAGCAGCTGCGCGAGCTGATCGAGGCGCTGCCGGCGGATGCGCCCCCGGGCAGCAACGCGCAGAAGGTGCGCGACATGTACCGCACCTATCTCGATACAAACACCATCGAGAAGCTGGGGCTCGAGCCCGTGAAGCCGCTATTGGCTTCGATCGCTTCGGCGCGCACGCACGAGGACGTCGCGAAGCTGCTTGGGCGGCCGGACGTGCCGCTGCGCACGCCGCTGCGCCAGGTCGTCACGATCGATGCGAAGAATCCGGATCGGTACATCGTCGCCATCTCGCAGGGCGGGCTCGGGTTGCCGGATCGCGAGTACTACCTGAAGGACGACACGGCGTTCGCGGAGATCCGCTCGAAGTACGTCGCGCACATCGAGCGCATGCTGACGCTCGCCGGCGAGAAGAACGCGGCGGCGCAGGCGAAATCGATCATGGCGCTCGAGACGGCTATCGCGAAGCTGCACTGGCCCATCGCGAAGCGGCGCGAGCGCGACCTCACTTATAACCTGCGCACGCGCGAGCAACTGAACGAGCTCGCGCCGGAGTTTCCGTGGCACGCGCAGCTTGCGGCGGGCGGCATCGATGGGCAGCACGAGTACGTCGTGCGCGAGCTCGATGCCGTCGAGGGCATCGCGAAGCTCTTCAGGAAGACGCCGGTCGCGCAGTGGCGCAGCTACATGACGTATCACCTGCTCGAGCGTTCGGCGGACACGCTGCCGAAAGCGTTCGACGACGAGCGCTTCGACTTCTACGGCCGCACGCTCAACGGCCAGCCGCAGCAGCGCGAGCGCTGGACGCGCGCGATCGACGCGCTCGACGAGGGTCTCGGCGAAGCGACCGGCCAGTTGTATGTCGCGAAGTACTTCCCGCCGGAGTCGAAGGCGAAGATGCTCGCGCTCGTCGAGAACCTGCGCGCGGCCTACGCGGAGCGCGTGAAACACCTGCCGTGGATGACGGAGGCGACCAAGAAGGCGGCGCTCGAGAAGCTCGCAACGTTCCGGCCGAAGATCGGCTATCCCGACAAGTGGCGTGACTACTCGGCGCTCGAGATTCGCAGCGGGGATGCGTTCGGCAACGCCGTGCGTGCCGCGGCGTTCGATTGGCAGCGCGACGTGAATCGCCTCAATCAGCCGACGGATCGCGACGAGTGGGGCATGACGCCGCAGACGGTGAACGCGTACTACAACCCCACGTTCAACGAGATCGTGTTTCCGGCGGCGATCCTGCAGCCGCCGTACTTCGATCCGAATGCCGACGCGGCTGTGAACTACGGTGCGATCGGGGGCGTGATCGGGCACGAGATGGGCCACGGGTTCGACGATCAGGGCGCGAAGTCCGACGCGCGCGGCGTGCTACGCACCTGGTGGGCGCCCGAGGATACCGAGGCGTTCAAGAACCTCGTCGATCGCCTCGCGACCCAGTACGACGGCTACACGGCGCTGCCCGGACTGAATCTCAACGGCCGCCTCACGCTCGGGGAGAACATCGGCGATCTCGGTGGGCTCACGGTTGCGTACGAGGCATACCACATCTCGCTGCAGGGCAAGCCCGCGCCGGTGCTCGACGGACTCACTGGCGACCAGCGGTTCTTCCTCTCCTGGGCGCAGGCGTGGCGCAACCTGATCCGCGACGCGCGGCTGCGCACGCAGGTGATGAGCGATCCGCACAGCCCGCCGAAATTCCGCGTGAACGGCGTCGTGCGCAACATGGATGCGTGGTACACGGCATTCGACGTGCAGCCGGGCGATAAGCTCTATCTGCCGCCCGACGAACGCGTGCGCATCTGGTGAGGATCACTGAGGTTCTTCGCTGCGCTGAACAGCAGCGCGTAAAACCTGTGCCCTCCGGCAGCGGAGGCTTGCTGCTGCATAACGCTGGCGATTTCGCCTGTTCCGCGCTGGTGTCGCCGACGTGTTGGAATTTTCGGTTGCGCGCGCGGTAGCGTCGACTCGAGCTCAGAAGGTTTTGCGACTCAGTTTTCGCTGAGTACCTTTGCGCACCAAGGTGAAATTCCCTGTAGTATTAGATTAGCTTCAGGGATGTCTGAGTCGTGGCTACAATCCAGCATCTGTCTCGCGCCCCGATTACGGAAGCCATTGTCGAAGTGCAAGTTCGCTTTGGCGACGACCGCGCGCCGGAGACCTTTGAGCGATTGGCTGAGGCGCTGGCACGAGATTACCCGCAGAAGGAACTGCGCAGGCGTCTTCAGGTTCAGTTCGATCTCGCGGCGAACAAGGTGGACCCTTCCGAGGGCACACTGGGCTACTTGTTTCGAAGTCGGGACGGTGCTCAGGTCGTTCAGAGCACGCGCGAAGGGTTCTCGTTCAGTCGGCTCACCCCGTATGAAAATTGGAACGCGATGTTCGGTGAGGCATGGCGGCTTTGGCTAGTTTACAGGGAAATGTTCGCGCCGATTTCGGTGCGGCGCTTGTCCGTGCGGTACATCAATCGCCTCAACCTGCCCGGTCCGGAGCTCGATTTTGACGACTATCTGACGAGTGCACCGCGTTTGCCAGAGGGTATGGGATACGGGGTCAGCTCCTTCACGACGGCTGTTGTGATGCCTGATGCAAAAACGAGAACGTCAACGATTCTTCGCCAAGTGTTCGACGGTCCCGGTGCTGAGCCCACCATTGTGCCGGTCATCTTGGACATCGACGTCGTTCGTGAAGTGTCTCTGGATCCAAGTGATGACGCAGCGATCAGGACCGCATTCTCTGAATTGCGGGCCCTGAAGAATCAAGCGTTTTTCGGCAGTTTGACCCAAAAGTGTGTGGAGCTTTTCAAGTGACCACGGCAACGAGCGCGTTTTCAGCACGTCACTATGACCCGCTATACCAAACCGATGCGGTCGGGCCAGATTCTCGGCAAGTTGCGAAGGCGACGACGGCGCTTTTCCGCAACGCATCTTCCGTTACGGTCGGGCATGACAAGGCGGCGCTGTTTCAGGAAGTGATCAATGCGCGAGTAACTGCCGAAACCGAAGACTGGGACGGAGAGGGCGCGCCGGCTTTGACGCAGGACGCCGTGGATCAAGCTATATGTCTCGTGTACGCCTTACCCGCACACCTGCCTCCACCAACAATTGCGCCAGAGAGCACAGGCGAGATCACTTTCGAGTGGTACAGAGATCCGCAGAACGTCGCCGTGTTGTCCGTTGATGGGCATGCGATCCGCTGGGCCTCTATTCACGACGGCATTGCCGGGACGCCGGGTTCGGCGGCGTTTGCAAGAACGGTCCCGTCCTCCGCCCTCCTCGCAGTCACAAAAGTCCTGTCGCGCACCCGCTAATGGATGACGCTGGCATCCACAACGACGAAGCGCTCGCAAACTATATTTTCGACTCCAACAAGATTCGCTCAGACGCAGTGCATCATCGAGCGTTGATGCCGGCCCGCGACGGGACGCGCTCGGTATTTCGCGTAAGCGGATTACCTCTCGCCGAGGTGGCGGCACTCGGAAATGAGCACGTCGCAGCGGAGCGCGGCAGACCTCTTATTGGATGGGCCACCATACTGGCGGCGAACGTGCGCAGCATCGGGCTTCATTTGCGAATCGAGGAACCGCCTCCACGGCATGCGGTAATCGAGAATTGGCCCGCGGAAGTCGAAGCGCAGCGCACGTTGGCCATGCAACTTGCGTCTAGGGCCACCGCTCAAAAGTGGCCTCCCGAAGCTGAGCAGGCGCGATGAACCGCCGTCACGTCCGCAAACAATCGCGGCCAGGGACCAAGCGGGTCCTGAAGACCAACTTGAGGAGCAGAAGTTCGCGCAGCCTTAGCCCGTCTTCGCGGATTCGAGGGGTAGGCGAAGGCTAAATTCTTGATTCTGCGAGCGGCCGCCCCCGTAGGTCTGCACTACACGGGGGTGGCGGAAGGGATCTGAGCGGTGGTGATCTTCGGCGGGGGCTGCGGCGGC
>DASZSS010000342.1:0-11376 GCA_035548535.1 Steroidobacteraceae bacterium | reverse complement strand
CGCTACCAGTACTTCGGCTTCGATTTCTCGGCCGTCCGCGAGCCCGGTGTCTACGTCATCGAAGCGGCCGGCCAGCGCTCCGATGCGTTTCGTATCGCCGCCGACGTGTACGCCAACACGTGGCACGCGACGCTCGACGTCTATCTCCCGGTGCAGATGGATCACGTGTTCGTGAACGAGGCGTATCGCGTGTGGCACGGCGCCTCGCATCTCGACGACGCCAGGCAGGCCGCGCCCAATCACGAGCACTTCGACCTGTACGCGCAGGGCCCGGCGACGGACTCGCCGTTCGCGCCCGGCGAGCACATCCCCGGTCTGAACGTCGGCGGATGGTTCGACGCCGGCGACTTCGATCTGCGCACGCAGACGCACTACGCGACGGTGATGTCGCTCGTCGCCACGTGGGAAACCTTCCGCCCGGAGCGCGACGAGACAACCGTCGACGAGACGAAGCGTCACGTCGAGATGCACCAGCCGGACGGCGTGCCCGACCTCTTGCAGCAGATCGAGCACGGCACGCTGTTCCTGCTCGCGCAGCAGCGCGTGTTCGGCCATGCCATTCCCGGCATCGTCGAGCCCGATCTCGCGCAGTACACCCATCTCGGCGATGCTTCGACGAAGACGGACAATCGGGTCGACGATGCGCCGGGCGGCGATGATCGCCTCGCGTTCACCACGGCGACGACGGCGTTGAACTACGGCTCGGCGGCCGCGCTCGCCGCGGCGAGTCGCGCGCTGCGCGGCTATCGCGATGCGCTCGCGGACGAGTGCCTCGCCACGGCGAAAAAGGTGTGGGAATTCGAGAAGGGGCGCGCGCCGAATCTCTTCCGCCACGGCAACACCACCGGGGGCGATCCGGCCGAGGAAGAGCTGCACGCGGCCGTCGAATTGCTCCTCGCGACGAACGACAAGCGCTATGCCAGGCGAGTCGGCGAGCTGTGGCCGACCATCGATGCGAAGTTCGCGAGCAACGCGCCGTTCGCGCTGCGCGCACTGTCCTTGATGGACGCGGCGTTCGCCAAGCGCGTGCGTGCGCGTGCCGTCGCCTATCGCGAGCAGGTGAAGCGATTCACGAGCGACAATCCTTTCGGCGTTCCGATCACGCGCGGCGGCTGGGCCGGCAGCAGCGCAGTAGTGGGCTCATCGATCACGGCGTACTACCTCGCACGCGCGTACCCTGATCTCTTCGGCTCCCGCGACGTGCTCCGCGGGCTCGACTTCCTCTATGGGACGCACCCGGCGTCCAACGTGTCGCTCATATCGGGCGTCGGGACACGCTCGAAGGAGATCGCGTACGGCAACAACCGCGCGGATTTCTCGTTCATCGCGGGCGGCGTCGTGCCCGGCGTCTTGATCCTGAAGCCCGACTTCCCGGAGAACAAAGAGGATTGGCCGTTCCTCTGGGGTGAGAACGAATACGTCGTGGCGCTGGCTGCGGAGTACATGTTTCTCGCGCAGGCTGCAAATCAGCTTGTGGCCGCCCCACCGTCCACGTCGCTGCGCTTGAGCAGGTAGTCGAGACCGCCCACGCGATACCAGCGGTAACCGTACGCTTCCAAGAGCAGGTGATGCTTGCCGTCCTCTGCTGTCGATGGACTTCGTGGCCGACGGCTTCGTCGACGGCGGAAGCTGCGTTGCCTGGCGATTGTTGATGACAGCCGCGAGTGTCTCCCTGCCGATCGATACGTAATCGATGCACCGCGCGTCGGTTCCGCCGCGCGCGGAACGCGGAACCGCAGCTCGGCTGCGCCGTTCGACATCGGTGAGCGAATTTGCGAGGCGGTTGCCGGGAGGCGCGGAGCCGACGCCGCAAGGCGTCCACTTCCGCGTGTGGGCGCCGCGCAGCCGCGAAGTGGAAGTGGTTTTCGAAGGCGAAGCGCGGCCGTTGCGTCTCGAGCGCGAGGACGGGGGCTACTTCAGCGGGCACGCGCCCGTCGGCGTGGGCGCGCTGTATCGATATCGGCTCGACGGCGGCGACGCCTATCCCGATCCGTACTCGCGCTACCAGCCGCAAGGGCCCCACGGCCCGTCGCTGGTGGTCGATCCGGACGCGTACCGCTGGCACGATGCCGACTGGCGCGGCATTTCGCTGCCGGGTCAGGTGCTCTATGAAGTGCACATCGGGGCGCTCACGCGCGAAGGCACGTTCGACGCCGCGGCGCGCGAGCTGCCGCAGCTCGCCGATCTCGGCATCACGTGCGTCGAGATCATGCCGGTCGGCGAGTTTGCCGGGCGCTTCAACTGGGGCTACGACGCCGTGGACCTGTTCGCGCCGTATCACGGCTACGGCGATCCCGATGCGCTCAAGCGCTTCGTCGACGCCGCGCATGCCGCAAAGCTCGGCGTCATTCTCGATGTCGTGTACAACCATCTCGGCGCCGACGGCAATTATCTTCCCTGCTACAGCCCCGGCTACTTCACGGATCGCTACCCCAACGAATGGGGACAGGCGCTCAACTTCGACGGCCCCGAGTGCCGCCACGTGCGCGAGTACTTCATCGCGAACGCCGTCTACTGGATTCGCGAGTTTCACCTGGATGGCTTGCGCCTCGACGCGACGCAGAGCATCTACGACGCCTCGCGCCCGCACGTTCTCGCGGAGATCGCGCAGCGCGCGCGGGCGGAAGCCGCGCCACGCCGCATCGTCCTCATCGGTGAGAACGAGCCGCAACAGGTCGCGGCGCTCGATTCGCCGGAGGCGGGCGGCTACGGGCTCGATGCGCTCTGGAACGATGATTTCCATCACTCCGCACGCGTGGCGCTCACGGGCCGGCACGACGGCTACTTCCACGACCATCGCGGGCGCCCGCAGGAATTCGTCTCGGCGGTGAAGTACGGCTTTCTGTTCCAAGGTCAGTATTACGGCTGGCAGAAGAAGCCGCGCGGCACGCCGGCGCTGGCGCGCGCGCCCTGCGCGTTCGTCACGTACCTTCAGAATCACGATCAGGTCGCGAACACGTTCCACGGCCAGCGCATTCACGAGCTGACGAGCCCGGCGCGGCTGCGCGCCATGACGGCGCTGCTGCTGCTCGCTCCGCAGACGCCTCTGATCTTCATGGGCCAGGAATTCGCGGCCACCGCACCGTTTCCGTTCTTCGCCGATCACGAGCCGGAGCTGGCCGGGCGCGTGTACGAGGGTCGCAAGGAATTCGTGCGTCAGTTCGCGCACTACGCGACGCCGAGCGCGCAGGCGGCGATCCTCGATCCGAAGTCACCCGCCACATTCGCGCGCGCGAAGCTCGACTTCGCCGAGCGCGCGAGCCATCGCGCGATGCTCGACCTGCATCGCGACCTGTTGCGGCTCCGGCGCGAGGATCCGGTGATCGCGCGCTGTTCCCGCGATCTGGACGGCGCCGTGCTCGGCGACCGGGCGTTCGCGATCCGCTGGTTCGACGGCGAGCAAGGCGATCGACTGCTGCTCGTGAATCTCGGCGACGAGTTGGATCTGCAACCGATGCCCGAGCCGCTGCTCGCCCCACCGCACGCTGCGCAGTGGCAGCTCGCCTGGTCGAGCGATGAGCCGCGCTACGGCGGACCCGGTGCACTCGACCCGTCCGCGAGCGCACCGTGGCATCTGCCCGGCGAGTGCGCGAGCTTCTTGCGCGCGCAGCCGCGCGAATCCGCCTAACTGCGAGGCTCACCCTCCGCGGGGAGCGCGATCAAGACGCCTTCGTTGGCGCGCAAACCGATGGTGTCGGTCGGCGTCGTATCCTCGCGATCGAGATACGTCGAGAGCACGGTGCGCCCCTTCGTGTTCAACGACGCGAGCGCCACCGCGTAGGGGCCTTCGCCAAGATTCAGCGCGACCAGAAAGCGCTCGTTGGCGGTGCGCCTGATGTACGCGAGCAGGTCCCCCGTCATCGCCACCGGCACGTAGTCGCCGACGGACAGCGCCGCGTGCCGCCGGCGGAACTGCAACAGTCGGCGGTAGAGCGTGAGAATGGAAGTCGGATCGCTGCTGGCCGCCTCGACATTGACGATCTGATAGTCGTCCGACACCGGCAGCCACGGCTCGCCACTACTGAAACCCGCATAGGGAGAACCGTCCCACTGCATCGGCGTGCGCTCCGGATCGCGGCCGACGCCGAGTCCCGGCACGTTCTTTTCGTACCGGTCCTGCACGCGCTCACGCGGGACTGGCACATCCACCATGCCGAGCTCGTCGCCGTAGTACAGGGTCGGAGTGCCGCGCAGAGTCAGCAGCAGCATCGCCGCAACCCGCGCCTGCGCCACGCCGACGCGCGAAGCGATGCGCGGATTGTCGTGGTTGCCGAGAACCCAGTTCGGCCAGCCGCCCGGCGGCAAGGCGCGCTCGTACTGATCGATGAGCGTTGCGATCCCGCGCGCATTCCAGGCGCTCAGCACTAGCTGGAAGTTGAATGGCAGGTGCACGCCATCGAGCTGCGTACCGTAGTAGGCAACGAGGCGTTCAATGGGCAGATAGATTTCGCCGATCAGCACGCGATCGTCGAACTCATCGACCACGCGGCGCAGCTCGGCGACGATCTCCTGTACTTCCGGCCGATCTGTGGTGTACAGCGGAATCTGGCTCTGGTGGGGCGGCTGCCCCGGCGCGTAGTCCGGGTTCGGAGGATTGTCGCGAAACTGATCGTCCTTGATCAGGTGCCAGAGCACATCGACGCGGAATCCGTCGACACCGCGCTTCATCCAGAAACGCAGGACCTCGTGCATGGCGGCGCGCACTTGCGGATTGCGCCAGTTGAGGTCCGGCTGCTCTTTCAGGAACGCATGGTAGTAGTACTGCTCCGTGCGCTCGTCGAACTGCCACGCGCTGCCGCCGAAGTTGCTTAGCCAGTTGTTCGGCGGCCCGCCGCCTGGTGCCGGGTCGCGCCAGATGTACCAGTCGCGCTTGGCACTGGTGCGCGAAGCCCGCGATTCCTCGAACCACGGGTGACGGTCCGACGTGTGATTGGGCACGAAGTCGAGGATCAACTTCAGACCGCGCTGCGCGACGGCCGCGACCAATTCGTCGAACTGCTCGAGCGTGCCGAAGATCGGCGCGATGCCGGTGTAGTCCGCGACGTCGTAGCCGAAATCCGCCATCGGCGAGGGATAGATCGGCGACAGCCAGAGCGCATCGACGCCGAGCCCGGCACAGTAGTCGAGCCGCTGCAGGATGCCGCCGAGGTCACCGATGCCGTCGCCGTTGCTGTCCTGGAACGAGCGCGGGTAGATCTGATAGATCACGCCGCGTTTCCACCAGTCTGAAGTCATGCGAGCAGTGTCCCCGTGACGTGAGCTGCGGGTCGCAACGCACGCGCCATGCCCGGGTTCCCAACGCAAAGCCCACGATTTCCCGGGCTGGGCGCGCGTGCTTTCCTATAATGGTGCGCATGAGCCCGCTCGCCAAAGACGAGTCCGCCGCCCGGCGCGTCGCCGCGGACCTGCGCAAACAGGTGGAGCGAGCACGCGAGATCCTCGAACGCAAGCGCCTCACCGACGAAGACGTGCACGAGGCGCGCAAGCACCTGAAAAAGGCGCGCGCCGCCTTGCGGCTGCTGCGCCCCGTGTTGAAAGGCTCGAGCTATCGCGCTTGGAACAGCGCGATGCGCGATGCCGCCAGGCCGCTGAGCGCGGCGCGCGATTCCAAGGTTCTGCTCGACACGTTACGCCTCCTGGGTGAGGAATATGGCGAGCCGGTGCACTCCATGCATCTTGAAGGCTTCCGGCGCGTACTGCGCGAGCAGCGCGGCCATACCTCGCGCGATGCGCTCGGCGCGCGGAGCAAGGTGCTCGCTCATTCGCGCCGCCTGTTGCGCGAGGTGCACGCCGGCGTGGAGCGCTTGCGTATCGCGCGCGACGCGGACGATTGGAGCCCAATCCGCACCGGGCTGAAGCGCGTGTACTCGCGTGGGCGCCGCGCGCTCGCCGAGGCGCGCAACGCGGGCTCGCCGGAAGCGTTTCACGAGTGGCGCAAGCAGGTGAAGTATCTGCGATACAACCTCGAATGCCTGGAGCCGCTCTGGCCCGCGATGATGGGCGAGATGGCCGATCAAGCGCATCGGCTGACCGACTATCTCGGCGACGAGCACGATTTGAGCGTGCTGCGCGAGACGGCACTCGCGCACCGCGCGGCGTTCCGGGATCCGGCGACGGTCGGCGCCCTGCTTGCGCTGATCGATCGTTGCCAGAGCCAGCTCCGCGAAAAGTCGCTGTTGCTCGGCTCGCGGCTCTATCAGGAGAAGCCGCGCGTTTTCGCGGATCGCATCAGCGATTACTGGCGCAACTGGCGCGACGAGAAGAGCGCGGCGTAAGCACCCCTCGGAACCGGAGCCGGCGGCGGGTTCGGCAGCACCGTTCCCTTTACCCGTCGACGAAGCGGCTACCGGCTATCCGTCGTGCAGGCGATAATCAGCAGATGCCCGGCACCGCGCGTCCTCCGCAAAGACTCGTGCCATGATCGTCCGCAAGCTCACGGTCGGCGCGGAGCGCTTCCCACTGCTCGTCGTGGACGACTTCGTGACCAACGCGGACGAGCTCGTCGAGTACGCTGTCACTCAGAGCTTCACGGTGCAGGGTCGGTATTACCCGGGCATCCGCTGCGTCGCGCCTCCGCGCTACCAGCAGTTTCTACTCGCGACGCTCGGCAGCGCCATGCTCGAATGCCTCGGTGTCGCACGAGGCTCACTGCGCCTCGCCATGTGCCACTTCTCCATCGTGACGACGCCGGCGGACCGGCTCGAGCTGCCGCAACGAATCCCACACGTGGACTCGCTCGCGAAGCACGGCCTCGCCTCGATCCACTATCTGTTTCGCAAGGACCTCGGCGGGACGGCGTTCTATCGCCATCGCGCCACGGGCTTCGAGTCCATTGACGAATCGCGCAACGAGCGTTACTTGCGCACGCTCGAAGCGGAATGCGCCGGCCCGCTCGCGCCGGGACCCGGTTACATCAACGGCGACACGCCGCTCTTCGAGCAGATCGGCCGCCAGGACGGCCTCTTCAATCGCTTGCTGCTCTACCCGCGCAACGTGCTGCACTCCGGCTGCATCGCGCGCGACTTCGTGCCCGACCCGGACCCGCGCACGGGCCGCCTCTCGATCAACAGCTTCATCGACGTTCTGCCCGCTTGAGGCCGACGGCCAGCTCGGCATACGCGGGTGCAGGCGCGCGGCGGCCCAGGGCGCGCAGTCATCGGCATTCGGCTGGGCGGCCGAGCTGCGACTTCACCGGCGGATCGAGGCATCGCTGAAGCGGAACGGCGCTTGCTGCATGGAAATCATCATTTCGAGGCGCCCCCGATGCAGCAGGCCCGCAGTCCCGACGACATTCTGAGCGGCGAGGGCAACTCCCGCGCGCAAGACCGTGAAGCGCAATCGACGCTGGATCTCATGCGCCGCCTGCTCAACGAAGTCTCCACCCTCTTCCGCCAGGAGCTGACGCTCGCGCGCGCGGAGTTCATGCGCTCCATCTCACGGGTGCTCGTGAGCGCGACCTCGATCGCGGCTGGAGGCGCGGTGCTTTACGCCGGGCTCCTGGTGCTCCTCGCCGCCGCGGTGCTCGGCCTTTCCAAGGTGCTCGAGCCGTGGCTCGCCGCGCTGATCATCGGCGTGGTCGTCGGCGTGATCGGCTATGTGATGCTGCACGCGGGCATCAAGAAGATGAGCAACACCAGCGTGAAGCCCGAGCTGACCCAGGACTCGCTCAAGCGTGACAAAGACGTCCTCATGAGGAAAGAACCATGAACGCTACGCCCGACGAGAACGCCTCCCCCGAAGAGATTCGCCGCAACGTCGACTCGACGCGCGAGGAAGTCGATCGCACCATGGATGAGCTCGAGTCTCGGCTATCCGTGCGCCGCCGCGTCGACAGCGCGCGCGAGAAGCTCGGCAGTGCGGCCGATGCCGCGCGCGAGAAGCTGAGCACGGCCGCGGATGCCATGTCCCCGAGCATCACCACGATGATCCGCATGGATCACACGCACGTGCTCTCGGCATTCCGCCGCTTCCGCTCGTACATGCCGATCGGCCGCAAGCGCGCGCTCGTCGGCACCGTGTGTCTCGCGCTCGAAGTGCATGCACAGCTCGAGGAAGAGATCTTCTACCCCGCGCTCGCCGCGGTCGCACCGGACGACGACGTGCTCGACAAGAGCCGCCCGGAGCACGACGAGATGCGGCGCCTCATCGGCGAGCTGCGCGCGCAGGGCCCTGAAAGCCCGAGCTTCGATGATACGTTCCGCACGCTGATGCGGACCGTGCTCCACCACGTCGCCGACGAAGAGACGGTGCTCTTGCCGCTCGCCGAAGACGTGCTCGGCGATGAGCTCGGCGCGCTCGGCTGGCGCATGACGAAGCGGCGCATGGAGCTGCTGCGTCCGCGGGTCCGCGAGCTCACGACCACGACGGCACGGACGTTTCCGGTCGGCACGGCCGCAGCGGCGGCAGGCGTGCTGACGCTGACGTACTTGCTCTTCCGCGGTCGATCGCACTAGTCATTAAGGCCGTCGCCGCCTGCATCGACGGCCCGCGAGTTCGCACCGGACTCACTCGCGTGGTGACGTCGTAGAAGCGACGAAGGAGCACGCATGCCGGCGGAAACGCCGGGCATCGTGCGCGGCGCCGCGGGTAAAAGCGCAATCGTTTCGGCGGTCATGACAGGTCGATGCCGCTCGCGCGAAGCTGCCGGGCCAGCATACTCCGCAAGCGAGCCAGTGACTCCTCATCGCCCGCTTCACACCGTGCTGTGAGCTTGGATTCCGTGCCGGAGGCACGCAGCAGCCACCAGCCGTCCTTGTTCGTGACGCGAACGCCGTCCGTCGTGTCGATCTGCGCGCCGGTCGCTCTGACGCGCGCCGCCACTTCGCGAATCACGGCGTGCTTGCGCGCGGCGGGACACGCGATGCGCAGCTCCGGCGTCGCTAGGGTCCGCGGCAGCGCGCGGCGAAACTCGGCGAGGCTGGCGCCGAATCGGGTGAGTGCCTGCAGCAGGCGCATCGCCACGTAGAGCGCATCGTCCGACCCGTGCCATGCGCCCGCGAACATGATGTGGCCGCTCATCTCGCCAGCGAGCGGCGCGGCCGCGGCGAGCATCGCTGCGCGCACCAACACATATCCTGAAGGCGCCATGACTGCGCGCCCACCCAAGCGACGAATGCCTTCGAACAGCACGCGGCTCGACTTCACGTCCGCGACGATCGCCGCGCCCGGCTGGCGCTCGAGCGCATCGGCGGCGAGCAGCAGAAGGAGTTGATCCGCCCAGACGATCGCGCCGGTCTCATCGACGACGCCGATGCGATCGCCATCGCCGTCGAAGGCGATTCCAAGATCCGCGCCGCTCGCGACCACCGCCGCCTGTAGCTCGCGCAAGTTCGCCGCGATCGACGGGTCCGGGTGGTGCGCGGGGAAGCGTCCGTCGACCCGCGCGTTGAGAAGCATGTGCTGCCCCGGGAGCATCTGCGTGAGCTCTTCGATTACCGCGCCCACCGCGCCACTGCCGCAGTCCCACACGACTTTGAACGGCTTGACCGCGCGAGCGAGGTGCGCAAGCGATTGCAGATACGCGCCCGTGATCGAGCACTCCGCCTCCGCGCCGCCGGCTTGCAGCCGCGGCTCGAGACTGACGAGCTTGCGTAGCGCAGCGCCGTACACGGGCTCCGCTCCGAGCAGCAGCTTGAAGCCGTTCTCGTCGCGCGGGTTGTGCGAGCCGGTCACCATGATGCCGCCGTCGAAGCCGCACGCATGCACGGCGAAGTAGAGCATCGGCGTCGGGCCGAGCCCGATGCGACGCGCGCGCATGCCGCCGGCGACCAGCCCTGCCACCAGCGCTCGTTCGAGAGCCGGCGAGCTCTCACGCCCATCGCGTCCCACGGCCACCGAGCGCAGCCGCTGCGCCCGAGCCGCGGTCGCGAAGGCCAGACCGAGCGCGTGCGCATCGTTCGGCCCGAGCTCGCGACCGACCACACCGCGCAGGTCGTAGGAGCGGACGGCAGCGGGGTTGATGCGCGGCAAGACGTTCAACATACGATTCCGAACGTACCGCCGCAGCGACCGGTTCCTTCACGGGATCATCGCTTGCTTGACGGCGGGCCCATGAAGCTCGCGATTTTCGGCCTGACGCTCAGCTCGTCGTGGGGAAACGGACATGCGACGCTGTGGCGTGGCTTGATTCGCGCACTCGGTCGCAGCGGGCACGATGTCGTGTTCTTCGAACGCGACGTGCCGTACTACGCGGAGCATCGCGACCTCTGCGCGCTGCCCGGCGCCGAGCTCATTCTCTATCCGCGGTGGGATGACATCCGGCAACGCGCATGCGCGCACATCGCGGATGCCGATGCCGTGATCATCACCTCGTACTGCCCGGATGCTCGCGAAGCTGCACGGCTCCTGCGCGATGAGAGCGCAACGGCATTGCGCGTGTTCTACGATCTCGACACGCCCGTGACGCTCGCGCGCCTCGGTGCCGGCGAGACGGTCGAATACGTTCCCGAGGACGGGCTCGGCGCGTTCGATCTCGTGCTGAGCTACACCGGCGGCATCGCGCTCGCCGAGCTGCAGCGGCGACTCGGCGCACGGCGCGTCGCGCCGCTCCACGGCCACGCCGATCCGGAAACGCATGCGCCGCGACCCGGGCGAGCGCGTCACGAGTGGGATCTCTCGTACCTCGGCACGTTCGCGGCCGATCGGCAGCGCGCGCTGGAGCAACTGTTCATCGAGCCCGCGCGGCGCTCGCCGCACCGCCGCTTCGTGCTCGGCGGCAGCGGCTATCCCGCGAGCTTCCCGTGGTGCCGGAACATTTGGTTCCTGCGGCACGTGCCGCCGCCGGATCATCCGGCGTTCTTCTGTTCGTCGCGCCTGACGCTGAACGTGACACGCGGTGACATGGCCGCGATGGGCTTTTGTCCGTCCGGACGGCTGTTCGAAGCCGCAGCCTGCGGCACACCGCTCATCACCGACGACTGGCACGGGCTCGAACACTTCTACGCGCCGGGTGCGGAAATCCTCGTCGCGCACGGGCCCGCGGACGTCATCGCCGCGCTGGAGCGCAGCGACGAGGAGCTGCAACGAATCGCGCGCGCCGCGCGTGAGCGGACGCTGGCGGAGCACAGCTCGGCGCAACGCGCGTCAGAGCTGGTGGCCTTACTCGAGGACCTGTCACATGTGGGGCATCATCCCGGCGGCCGGCAACGGCACGCGCATTCAGCCTCTCGCCTTCTCGAAGGAGCTGCTGCCGGTCGGCCATCGTGACGATGACGGCGTGCAGCGTCCGAAGGCGGTGAGCGAATACCTCATCGAGCGCCTGACGCTCGGCGGCGCGGACAAGATCTGTCTCGTCATCTCGCCCGGCAAGCACGACATCCTGCAGTACTACGGCGCGCGAGTCGGGAATGCGGATATCGCCTATGTCGTGCAGCCGCA
>DASZSS010000341.1:0-5546 GCA_035548535.1 Steroidobacteraceae bacterium | reverse complement strand
CGAGTGGGAAAAGATCGTCATCATGGGCAAGCAGCTCGCGCCGGAAGACCCGCTGTTCGCGGGCAGCGGCGGCGGCAGCAGCTCGCTCGGCGGCGTCGATCTCGATCTCGAAGGCGGCCAGAGCCGCGTGGACTTCGATCTCCTCGGCGAGCCCGTGGCGGCCGCCGGCGGTAACGACATCGATCTCGACATCGGCTCGGCGCTCGGCGAGAGCAGCGGCGACAGTGGCACGGTTACGGACGCCAATCTCGCGTTGCACGAGGACGAAGGTTTCGGAGGCGGCGGCACGCAGACGACGCGTCAGATGACGCAGAAGATTCGTCAGGACGAGCCGACGGTCGCAACGTACACCAGTGACTTCGAAGCGCCGACGGTCGAGCAGCCGCAGCTCTATGGCGGCCCCAATCAGACCGTGCGGCAGAAGGTCGAGACGGCGATGCGGCAGGGCAGCGCGGCCGAGCAGACCGCCGAGCTCGCCATCGACGATCTTGGTCTCGATCTGTCCGCGCTCGATACGATGGATCAGCCGGGCATCGCCTCGACTCAGGAGGCGCCCACGCTGGTCGCCGGTCTCGACGAGCGCTCGCGGCGCATCATGGACGAGGCGGAGCGTCGCGGCATGCGCGCAGCCGATCCAGACGCGACCGCGATCTCGGCGACGGGCTCGTGGAATCTGGCGGGCGGCGAGGATCTCGAGCAGACGATGCCGCCGCAGCGCGTGGGCGGCTACCAGAACGGCTCCGGCGAAGAGGCCGATGGCTCGGAAACGTCGCGCCTCGCGGCGGTGAAGGCCAGCAGCGACCTCGACTTCAATTTCAACGATGCCGAGGAGTCGCAGGCGATCCGCATGACCAACGGGTCCGGCGCGAGCGTCGACCTCGATGTCGGCACGGCGACGGTGCCGGACACCGCGTTCACCTCCACGCAGAAGCTGAATTCCGAGGACCTCGCGCTGCCGGACCTCGAGCCCGTGACGATGAGCGAAGTCGGCACGAAGCTCGATCTCGCGCGGGCGTACATGGACATGGGCGATCCGGAAGGCGCGCGCAACATCCTCGAAGAAGTCATGCAGGAAGGCTCGGTAGCGCAGAAGCAGGAGGCGCAGCGCCTCATCGAGTCGCTCCCCGGTTGAGCTTGCGAGTTGCGGGCCCAGCGATCCGAGGTCGGCCTCGGGCGCAGGGCCCGCGCGCATCTGCGCGCCGCGCCGGAGGCGCAGCGCGCCAGTGCGTTTGGCTCGATACTTCGCCGCTGGGCAGCGCACGGGCAATAGCGGGGCAGTAGCGTGGTTCGGTTTGCAGTGGGCATCGAATATGACGGCACGGCGTACGCCGGCTGGCAGTCGCAGTCGTCCGCGCCGAGCATTCAGGCCCTCACGGAGCAGGCGTTCTCGAGCGTGGCAAACGAGGCGGTGACGCTCGTATGCGCGGGTCGGACGGACGCGGGCGTGCACGCGCGCGAGCAGGTTGCGCACTTCGACACGAGCGCGACGCGCCCCTTGCGCGGGTGGCTTCTCGGCGCCAACTCGAATCTGCCGCGCGACATCAGCGTCGCGTGGATCACGCCGGTGCCGATGCATTTTCACGCGCGCTATTCCGCCGAGACACGCACGTATCGGTATTTCATCTTCAATCGCCCTGTACGCTCGGCGCTCGTCGAGAAGCGCGCGGCGCAGCTGCACCGGCCGCTCGATCACGAGCGCATGCGTGCGGCCGCCGCGGCCTTCATCGGCGAACACGACTTCAGCGCATTCCGCTCGTCGGAGTGTCAGGCGAAGTCGACCGTACGGCGGCTCACGAGAATGACTGTCGAGCGCGCAGGCGACTGGATTGCTGTCGAGGTCACGGCGAACGCATTCCTGCATCACATGGTCCGCAATCTCGTCGGGGTGCTTCTCGAGATCGGTCGGGGCGAGCAGCCGGTCGAGTGGGCCCGCCACGTGCTGGAGTCACGGGACCGGACCCAGGGCGGGGTCACCGCGCCCGCGGAGGGGCTTTACATGTGGAGCGTGGAGTACCCCGCCGCCTTTGGGCTGCCGGGCGGAGGCCGGTCCGCTATGATCCCGGCTCCGTTTGACGCACGAGTCTGAGCATGTCCTGGTTCGAAAAGATCATGCCTTCGCGGATCAAGACGGAGCGCCGTACGCGCTCGGTCCCCGAAGGGCTGTGGATCAAGTGTCCCGCGTGCGACGCCGTGCTCTCTCGCGCCGAGCTCGAGCGCAATCTCTACGTCTGCCCGAAGTGCAGCCACCACATGCGGATCGGCGCCCGCGAGCGCCTCGAAGCCTTCCTCGACAAGGGCACGGGCACCGAGATCGGCGCCAACATCACGCCCGAGGACCCGCTGAAGTTCCGCGACAGCAAGCGCTACAAGGACCGGCTCGCGCAGGCGCAGAAGGCGACCGGCGAGAAGGACGCGCTGGTCGTCATCGCCGGCAAGGTGAACGGGCTCGACGTCGTCGCGTGCGCGTTCGAGTTCCGCTTCCTCGGCGGCTCGATGGGCTCGGTCGTCGGCGAGCGCTTCAAGCGCGCGGTCGATCACGGCATCGAGCACAAGAAGCCGGTGATCTGCTTCTCGGCGACGGGCGGTGCGCGCATGCAGGAAGCGCTGTTCTCGCTCATGCAGATGGCCAAGACGAGCGCCGCGCTCGCACGCCTTGCGCAGGCGCATGTGCCTTTCATCTCCGTGATGACGGACCCCACGACCGGCGGCGTATCCGCAAGCCTTGCGATGCTCGGCGATCTCAACTTCGCCGAGCCGCGCGCGCTCATCGGCTTTGCAGGTCCGCGCGTCATTCAGCAGACGGTGCGCGAGACGCTTCCCGAAGGCTTCCAGCGCAGCGAGTTCCTGCTCGAGCACGGTGCGCTCGACATGATCGTCGATCGGCGCGACATGCGGGACCGTGTTTCCTCCGTCCTGCGCATCTTGATGAAGCTGCCGCCGGCGCAGCCCGCGTCTGCCAGCGCGACGCCATCCGCCGCTCCCGCGCGAGCTGCGGCGCCGCGTCCTTCCGCGCAGCCCGCGGTCTGAGCGCGGCGCGCCACAACGATCATCGGCTTCCCGTCCCCTAAAGAGCCGCGCGTGTTGCCCAAGACTCTTGCCGAGTGGCTGGAGCGCCAACAGTCGGTGCACCCGAAGACCATCGACCTCGGGCTCGCACGCGTGACGCAGGTGGCCAAGGTGCTCGGCGTAGACAAGGTGCCGTACCCGGTGATCACGGTGGCGGGCACGAACGGCAAGGGCTCGGTCGTCGCGCATTCCGATGCCTTCCTGCGCGCGATGGGGTTCGCGACGGGCGTATTCACCTCGCCGCATCTCGTGCGCTACAACGAGCGCATAGTCGTGAACGGCGCGGAGGTGAGCGATGCGGAGCTCATCGACGCGTTCGGGCGCATCGAGCGCGCGCGCGACGCGACGACGCTCACGTATTTCGAATTCAGCGCGCTCGCGGCGCTCCTCATCTTCGCCGCGCGGCGTGTCGAGGTGGCTATTCTCGAAGTCGGCCTCGGGGGCCGGCTCGACGCGGCGAACATGATCGACGCGGATGTGGGCGTCGTCACCTCGATCGGCTGGGATCATCGCGACTGGCTCGGCGAGACGCTCGACGACATCGGCCGCGAGAAAGCCGGCATTTTCCGTGCGGGCCGCCCCGCCGTGCTCGGGTCGCCGGACATGCCGCGAGCGGTGTTCGACACGATCGCGACCGTCGGCGCGCGGCCGCTGGTGGCCGAGTCGGATTTCAGCTGGGCCGTGCATGCGAGCGGCTGGAATTATCACGGGCTCGAGCTTTCGCTCGAAGGCTTGCCGCCGTCCGCGCTCGCGGGCGCCGTGCAGTATCGCAACGCCTCGACCGCCCTCGCTGCAGTGGAAGCATTGCGCACGGGCAAGCGCCTCGACGTCGCCGCGGCGAGCGCGGCGCTGCAGTCCGTCAAGCTTCCCGGCCGCTTCCACATCGTGCCGGGGCCGGTCGAATGGATTCTCGACGTGTGCCACAACGAGCCCGCCGCGCGCGTGTTCGCAGCGCATCTCGCGGCGCGGCCCTGCTCCGGACGCACGATCGGCGTCGTCGGGATTCTCGGCGACAAGGACATCGCCACCATCGGCAAGATTCTCGAGCCGCTCATCGACGAGTGGATCGTGTGCACGATCGCGGAGCCCCGCGGACTGCCCGCAGCAGAGCTGGCGCGCCGCTTGTCGCTCAGCGATGTGGACCTGCAGCTCGCGAGCTCGCCGGTGGCAGGGTTCGAGGCGGCCCAGAAGGCCGCCGTGCCGGGCGACCGCGTCGTCGTCTGCGGCGGCTTCTACATCGTCGGGTCGGCGCTCGACTGGCTTCGGATATACTGACGCCCCGCGCGCACCGCGCCGCCTGGGACTCCACGAAGCGAAGCTCTACTGTGCGCTTGATCCACGGTCGTCAGCCCCCATTGTGGCCACTCGCGTGAAGGAACGGCTCACGGGCGCGATCATCCTGGTCGCGATATTGGTGTTGCTGGTACCGGAGCTGTTGACGGGCCCGAGTCGCTCGGTACGTACGGCGCAGCCGCCTGCGAGCGCGGAGGGCGCGCAGATGCGCTCATACACGATCGATCTCGCGGACGACGCCGCGCATCGTGCCGGTTCGCCGCCGATAGCGGAAGCGCCGATGGCCGGCGATCCGCCCGCTGCCGAAAGTGTTCCGGAAGCAGGCGAGGTAAATGCGAGCCCCGCACCGGCAGCGGAGCCGAGCAGCACGCTCGCGGCCGCACAGGATGCCGGGGTTCAGTCAGAGCGTTCGGGCAGCGCGCTTGCACACGGCAGCGCTGTTCAGCTCGGTCGCTCCGACAGTGCGCCGCCGACAAACGGTGCGTCCGCCACGTCACCGTTAGCGAGCACTGCAGCGCCGGCGGGCGAACAACCCAAGCCCGCATCCGCGCAGCGCTCTGAAGCGCCGGCGCCGCGTGCCAGCGAGTCACCGGCGCGAGCCGATTCGAAACCCGCGTCGGGCTGGGCGGTTCAGGTGGGCAGCTTCGCGAGTCGCGAGAACGCGGAGCGCCTCGCGCGACAACTGAAGGGCAAAGGCTTTGCAGCGACCGTCAGTCAATCCCCGCAGGGAAGACGCCTCTGGCGCGTCCGCGTCGGCCCAGAAGCGGATCGAGCCGCGGCGGTTGCGCTCCGCGCCAAGCTGCGCGCGGCCGGGCAGCCCGGAACGGTCGTTTCTTACCCGTGACGCGAGGGCCGGCCGGTTCGCATTGCGCGCAATCTTGACGTCCGCCACTCCCCCGGTGAGTCGGGACGTCTCAGGGCCGGCTGTACATAGTCCGAGCCGCCATGACGGGCTCCGCATTTGGACGAAATCGGAAAGCCGACGTGCGCAGTCGCTCGACACCTCCGGTACAATTCGCGCCGCGCAAGAGATCGCGCAATCCGGGCCCCTCGATGAATGTAGCCGATTACCTGGTGATCGCATCCATCATTGTTTCCGCCATCATTGGAGCCGTCCGGGGCTTCCTGCGCGAAGCCATCGCGCTCATCACACTGGTCGTGGCGCTGTTCATCGCGTGGCATTACGC
>DASZSS010000340.1:0-15195 GCA_035548535.1 Steroidobacteraceae bacterium | reverse complement strand
AGGATCGCCTTACGGCTCTTCGAGAGATTGCGGCCGCCGCGGTTGATGTAGAAGTTCAGCATCGACATCGCGGACTGATACGGCGTCCCTTTGCGCCGCGTGCTCGCCTCGGCGGATCGCTTGAGCGACAGCGCGATGTGTCGCGGGCTTGGCGACTTGAACACGGATTGCTCGAGATCGAGCGCGTCGCTGCGTTCCATTACCTTCGCCGACCATTTCTTGCCGCGCGCTCGAGGGCGCGAGCGAGCCGACGTGCCGGCACGTTTGGCGCGGGACTTCTTGCGATGGGTTGCCATGAGCCCTGCCGAGCAAACCGCATACCCGTGGTGCTTGGGCTGCATTTCAGCGCTGGGCCGACGGTCGCGGGCAACGTCCCGTTCTGCGCGACGCAGCCGAACGCGGCGCGCTCCCCGGCCGTACTCGTTCGCGGCGCTGCCGCCTGGGGCCACGTCGGTACCCTGGCTGACGGTCCTCCCGGCCGTGATTTGGCTGCGCCTGCGGCCCGCGCGTAAAGTCGAGTTCCGCAAGCAGCGCGTGGTGGGAAGATCGATGAAGGAGCTGCTCGGAATTCTCCTGGCGGCGTGCATGGCCTGTGTGGGCGCTGCGCCGGCGGCCGAGCTCGGGGTGCTGGTGCCCGAGCTCGCCAGCGGCAAGCTCGAGCAGAAGGCCGATCCGCACGGGGCCATGGTGCCCGTGGTGACGCGCTTGCGGAGCGGCCCGCTCTACGAGCAGCTCCAGAAAGAGGCCGTGCAAGGGTTCACCGCCACTCTGCTCGGGCTGGACGAGATCGCCCAGCACAAAGCCGGCGCGGTCACCCCGTCCCCGACTTGGCTGTATCTGTCCGCGGAAGAGGGCGGATTCGCGCGTCGGGGATTCTGGCTGCGCGAGAAGCACGACGGGCGCGATCGCCGGGAGAGCCGTGACCGTCCGGAGCGCGGCGAGGCCCGTGAGCCGGACAGCGAGCGCTTCGTCGACGAGCCGTTCGTCGATCTCGTCGTCGATAAGGAGACCGTCGCGAACGGCGCCTTCGAAGAGATCTTCGCGCACGAGCTGGGCCACGTGTTTTTGCGGCGGCTGCTGCCGAAGCTGCCGCAGGGCTACTCGCGCACGCCACACGGCAGTCTCGCCGTCACGGACAATCCGACCGCATTCGATGAAGGCTTCGCGATCCACTTCCAGGGCCTTGCGCGGCGCTTGACGCACAACGCAGCGCTGCGCAACCAGGACCTCGGTCTGGACAGCAAGCCGTTCGTCGGATACTGGCTCAGCAACCTCGATCGCGCGAGCCGCGTCGACGGCATGCGCCGCAATTTGTTCGTGCAAGCGCAGATCACCTTGCCCGGCTCCGGCGATCCGGTGGCCCGCCGCGACCAGAGCACGCTTTTCGATACGGCGCGCCTGAAGAACGGCAATCAGATGATGGCGTCCGAAGGCGTGCTCGCGACGATCTTTTATCGCTGGCTCGTGCCCGGCTCGGCCGAGCAGGCGGCCGTCCTGCAGCGCTACTCGGCCGTGTTCGATGCGCTCGCGGTGCTGAACAAGCAGCCGCGGCTCGATCCTGAGGCACCGCTCATTCTGGACCTGATCGAGGCGCGCCGCTCGCTCGATGCGAAAGAGGGTGCGCGCGTGCTCGCGTTGTTCATCGAGACGACGTACGGCGCGACGGCCGACGCTTCGTTGACCCCGAGCTTCGAAGCGCTGGCCCTGCACGGGCGCAGCGGCGACATGGCGGCATTCGTCGGTGATCTGAAGACAGCGCGCGCGGCTTTGGTGCGCCTGCAGGAGACCGTTGCGCGTTCGCCTGCGATGGCCCGCGCGGCGCTGGCGCCAGGGATCTGGCTCTTCAAGGAGCGCCCGAAAGCGCTCGCCGTGAACCTCAACACTGCCGAGCGGGAACACCTGATGCAATTGCCCGGCATCGACGGCGCCACGGCGGATCGCGCGCTCGAAAGCCGGCGCACGCAGGGACCTTTCAAGAGCCTGACCGATTTCACGAAACGCAGCGGCGTGAATGCGGCGACGGCGGCACAGCTCACCGACCTCTTCAATGCCATGACGAAAGCCGGCACCTACGCCCGCGAATGACCTCGCGGCGGGGCGGGCGAGCCTGCAACTGAGCGGGCGCCGCAGGGAACCGGGGCGCACATTTGCGCGTCATACCGGCATCCTTTCGAGAGCCAGAGGCCCGTCATGAGAGTTGCGATTGCCCTTACCTTGCTCGTCGCGGCTGCGCTGTCGGCCTGCTCCGGAATTCCCCGGCGCGAGTCGGATCAGCAGCATCTCGCGCGCATCAAGCAGTACACAGGTGATCCCGTCACCGAGTTCCACGTCTATGGGGCCTTCAATAGCTGGACGCCGATCGACGACCAGCATGTCCTCGTGCAGACGAACCTCAATGAGGCGTACCTCATCAAGGTGTTCGGGCCCTGCATCGACCTGCCGTTCGCCACGCGCATCGCGATCACGTCGCGCTTTCCGCACCAGGTCCAGAGCGGGTTCGATTCGGTTCGCGTCGGCCGCGAGTCGTGCCGCATCAGCGAGATTCGCCCCGTGAACTATCGTCAGATGCGTGCCGATCTGGCGGAGGAGCGCAAGTCGCAAGGCTAGGTGCGCATCGCGCGTAGCGCGACGCGATAGCTGTCTCGATCCGTCGCCACGGCCGCTCCGCTCCCGGAGCGGCCGTTTGCGTTTCTGGGCGGACTTTCTGGCCCGCCGAGCTCCGGCACGGCTTGCTTTTGAGTAAGCGGCAGGTTACCGTAAGTCATGACTTACGAAGCGGCCCTCCTGGCGCTGGCAGACCCGACGCGCCGACGCGTCTTCGAGCACCTGCGCGACGGCCCGCGCGCCGTCGGTGAGCTCGCGGCTGAGATGCCGGTGAGCCGCCCCGCGGTCTCCCAGCACCTCAAGGTTCTGAAGGAAGCCGGCCTGGTCATCGATCAGGCCGCCGGGACGCGTCGCGTGTACTACATCGATCCCCAGGGACTCGGGGCGCTGCGGAGCTGGCTCGATCAGTTCTGGGACACCGCGCTCGAGGCCTTCAAAGCCGAAGTGGAACGACAACCGAAAGGCAGCCCGAATGAATCGGCCCCATCCTCGCGTAGTCACCGTCGCACCCGTCCGCAAGAGCGTTCGCGTCAACGCCGACGCGGCCCGCGCCTTTGAGGTCTTCACCGCGGGCTTCGCCCGCTGGTGGCCGCGCTCGCATCACATCGGCGCGGCGCCGCTGAAGGAGGCTTGCATCGAGCCGCGCGTCGGCGGCCGCTGGTACGAGCGCGGCGAGGACGGCTCGGAGTGCGAGTGGGGCAGGGTGCTCGCGTGGGAGCCGTCGGTGCGCGTGCTGCTCGGCTGGCAGATCAACAACCAGTTCAAGTACGACCCCACGACGATGAGCGAAGTGGAGATTCGCTTCATCGCCGAGAGCGCGGGCGTCACGCGCGTCGAGCTCGAGCATCGGCACATCGAGCGGCTCGGCGGCGATGCGCCGGAGCTGCGCCAGAAAGTCGATGCCCCGAACGGATGGGGCCTCATCCTGCAAACGTACGCCGCCGCCGTTGCGGCCAAGGAGTGATCGCTCATGGCTCTCAAGCTACACGTCTTCCCGCCGTCGCCGCGTGCCTTCAAGGTGATCGCCCTGGCCGCCTACCTGCGTCTCGACTACGAGACGTGCCTCGTCGATTTCGCGAAGGGCACGCATAAGACGCCCGAATTCACGCGCCTCAATCCGAACCAGAAGATGCCCGTCCTCGAGGACGATGGCTTCGTGCTCTGGGAGGCGAACGCGATCCTCCAGTACCTTGCCGCGAAGCGGCCGGAGAGCGGCGTCCTGCCGGCGGACCCGGTGAAGCGCGTGCGGGTGACGCAATGGCAGTTCTGGGACCTCGCGCACTGGGAGCCGGCCTGCGCGCTGGTCATCTTCGAGCGACTCGTGAAGCCGTCGTTCGGGCTCGGCGCCGAAGATGCGGCGAAGGTGGCGGAAGGAATGGAGAAGCTGGCACGCGTCGCTCCCGTGCTCGACGGGCAGTTGGCGCGGAGCCGCTTCGTCGTCGGCGAGGAGCCCACGGTCGCGGACTTCTCGCTCGGCGCGCCGCTCATCACGCAGCCGTTCTCACGGTTCCCGCTCGATCAGTACCCGAACATCCTGCGCTGGTACAAATCGCTGACCGAGCTGCCCGGCTGGAGCAAATCGATCGCGCAGCCTCGGATGCCCGCCGCCGCGTGAGCTGACGCTGCGCGCCCGCTTGCGGGTGATCTTGTGTTGCAGGCGGCGAGGACACCACGTCTCGCCGCTTGCGACTCGTGCCGGTCACGCGCACACGTCACGCAGAATCGGCGCGAGTCGCTGCGCCCAGCGTGCGGCGGCCTCGGCCGTCTCGATGAGATCCTGCCGGATCTCGATCAGCATCGCCGGGTTTCCAATATTGTCGCCGTGCACGAGCAGGCCGTAGTCGTCCTCGATGGTCACGCTGTACGGCACGTTCGCGCCTACGTTCAGCTCGGGATCGAGAGCGCGCAGGCGCTCGATCGTCGCCTCCGCGAGCGCCTTGCCTTTCTCGAACAGCACACCGAAGTGCCAGCGGCGCGCCTCGCCGAGATACACCGGCGTGAAGCTGTGAATGGCGACGACGAACGTCTGACGTCCGGCACGCGCCCGCAAGTGCGCTTCGATGGCTGCGTGATGCGGCCGGAAGATGAGCCGTTCGCGCCGCTCGCGCTCGGCCGGTGAGAGTGCGACATTGCCCGGAATGTCGGTCGCTTCGGAGCGGGCCACGATGCTCGACCGCGCGCCCGGTGGGCGGTTCAGGTCGATCATGAGACGCGAATACGTGCCGAGGAACGCGGCTGCACCGAGCAGGTGCGACAGATGGCGCGTGACCTCCGCGGCGCCGATGTCCCATGCGATGTGCCGCTGCAGCTCCGCGGGCGGCACTCCGAGCCCGGCGTATTCCGGCGGAATGTAGTTCGACGCGTGCTCGCACAGGAGCACGATGGGCGAGGGCCCGTCTGGATTCACGATCTCGACGGGGGCGGGCCAATCCCGATCACTGGTCGTCATCGCGCATAGGCTATATAAAGGTGGAAGTTATGTCGCGTCCTCGTCAGGCGGGAGCCTCGCAGTGAGTCGGATCGAATCGCGTGCGGATCTGTTGAAGTATCTGGGTCATTTCAACAACAAGGAATACGAGCAGCAGATTGCGTACTACGCGCCGGACGTCGTCTACAAGGTGGGCTCCCTCACGCTCACGAGCCCGCGGCAGATCGCGGACTTCTACGCGGATTTCCACCAGTGCGTGAAGGAACACGTCGAGCTCATCGATGTCGCCATCGACGGTGACACCGCCGCGGTCGCCCTGCATGCGATCTTCGAGCCGTTCCACGACTACGTTCGCAACGGCCTCACGTTCAAAGTGGGCACCACGACGGACATCATCAGCTTCGTGTTCTATCGCCTGCAGAATGGCAAAATTCGCCGCATCCGCATGACCCGCTACGGCGGCACGATGGCGGACTTCGCGTCCTGACGTCACGAGGCTTGCATCCGGTGAAATCCTTGTTGCGCGCGCTCGCGCTGCTCGCGATCGTCGGCGCGGCACACGCCGCGCCAACCGCTCCCGCTCCCAAGCTCGTTCTGCAGATCACCGTCGACCAGCTCCGTGGCGACCTGCTGCCGCGCTATCGCAGCCGTTTCGGCGATGGCGGATTCAATCTGCTGATGGATCGTGGCCTGTACTACGCCAATGCGCACTATGAGACCGCAAACACGATTACGTGCGCGGGCCACGCGGTGCTGGCAACCGGAGCGGACGTCGCCCAGCACGGCATCGTCGGCAACAACTGGATGGACCGCGATACGGGCAAGGAAGTCTATTGCGTCGACGACGACCGCTATCCGGTCGTGGGCGAGCCGGGCAAGACCGGCATGTCGCCGGCCAAGCTGACCTCGAGCACGATCGGCGACGAGATCGTCATCGCCTCGGGCCATCGCGCGCGCGCGTTTGCCGTCTCGGGCAAGGATCGCAGCGCCATCGTGCCCGGCGGGCACCTCGGCAAAGCGTTCTGGATGTCCGACGTGACCGGCGGCGTCGCGACGAGCACGTACTACTACAAGGAGTTGCCGGACTGGGTCACGGCGTGGAACGAGCGCAAGCTCTTCACCACGTACCGTCAGGGCGGATGGACGCTGAAGTATCCGCTGAGCACGTACGTGAATGCATCGCGCTCCGCGAACGCGTACGCGCACGTCAAGGCAAAGATGACGCGCACCTTTCCTCATGCGCTGAGCAACTTGTCGGATGCGGATCTGGTGAAGACCCTGCGCTTCACGCCGTTTCTGGACGAGCTGACGGCGGACTTCGCGCGCGAGCTGATCGCGCACGAGAAGCTGGGCGCGAACGGCGTGACCGACTATCTCTCGATCAGCTTCTCCGCCACGGATTACATCGGGCATTCGTTCGGCGCCAACAGCGTCGAGTCCGAAGACAACCTGCTCCGCCTCGATGCCACGCTTGCGAAGCTTTTCGCGTACATCGACCGGACGATCGGGCTGGGCAACACGCTCATCGTGCTCTCCGCCGATCACGGCGGCGACGATGCACCGGAAGAGCGCAAGGCGCTGGGTTACGACGCCGATCGGCTCGGAGGCGAGCCGTTCCGTGCGCATCTGAACGAGCTGCTGAAAAAGCGCTTCAGCGGCGCGGACGGCTGGGTGTCGGCCGTCGTGCCGCCAAACGTGTACCTCGATCGAGCGAAGATCGCGGCGGCTCACGTCGATGCCGCGGCCGTCGAGTCCGCGCTGGCTCAGGTGCTGCGTGAGGAGCCCGGCGTCGCCTTCGCGTTCACGCGCTCCGATCTGCTCGCGGGTCGCATCGGCCACACGGCGCTGTTCGATCGGGTGCAGCGCGCGTTTCACCCGACGCGCTCGGGTGACGTGGTCGTGATCCAGAAGCAGTTCTGGTATTTCGACGACTACCCGGACTACTACGCCACCATGCACGGCTCGCCGTACTCGTACGACACTTACGTGCCGATACTGCTGCTCGCGCCGGGCGCCAAGCCGATGACGGTGCGGACCGCGACCGCGCCGGCGCAGATCGCGCCGACAATCGCCTCGCTGCTCGGCATCCGTCCGCCGTCGGGGTGCGTCTGCGATCCGCCGCTGCCCGGCTTGTAGGCTACAGAATCTGAAAGAAGTGGATGATCGCCTTGTCCGGCTCGCGCTCGGCTTTGCCGGCGAACATCGCGCGATTCATCCACTCGTACGGGCTGCCGAGCGGCGCCTCGAATTGCGCGCTCGTGCGGAAGTAATACGAGTCGAGCGGCACCGGTTCCCCGCGCATCAGCTTCGCCATCACCTCCGGCGGCGCATGCCGGATGCCGCGATTGCGGCACGCGATGAGCACGCCGTCATGGGTTTCGAACGTGTATCGCGCATCGGCATTGAGCACGCCGTCGGGTCGCACGACTTGCCAGTCACCGCTGCCCGGAATGACCCTGCCGTTCAGTAACGGACCCGCCACCGGGCCGCCGGTGATCGCGACGAAGCGCCGCAAGCCGTCCGGCCCGTTGCCGATGGTGACGGGCTCCGCAACGGAGACGCGCGCGGTGAATGCAAATCGAGTCTCGAGTGCTGGTGCGTTCATGAGGGCGCAGTGTACCCCGTCCCGGAATAAGTAGCCTGACGCACAAAGGCGACGCATTTCGCGCGCTCACGAGGCGGATGGTAATGTCGCGCCGATGATCACGAGGCTTGCAGGCGTGTTGGGCGCTTTGCTGCTGGCGGTGCCCGGGCTCGCGCGGCCGCTGGCCGCCGAGGATTTCTATCGAGTGCAGCGGGTGTGCGATCCGCACCTCTCTCCCGATGGCGCGTGGGTCGTGTACACCGTGAATCGCGCGCTGCGCGAGGAAGACGAGTTGGACTCGGATATCTGGCTGGCGCGCTGGAACGGCACGGAGAGCATTCAGCTCACGAACACGACGTTCGCCGAGCACAGCCCGCGGTGGAGCCCCGATGGCAAGTGGATTGCGTTCCTGACGGATCGCGGCGACGAGAAAGCGGGCGATCAGATCTGGCTCTTGAATCGTGCCGGCGGTGAGGCGAAGCAGCTCACGCACTTCGGCAGCGAGATCACCTCGTTCGCGTGGGCGCCGGACGGCAAGCGCATCGCGCTCACGGCTGTCGTGACGCCGCCGGAGCAGGACGATTCGGATAGGCCGAAGCCGATTGTGCTCGATCGCCTCCAATTCATGTCGGACGATGAGGGCTACTTGCGCGGCGAGCGCTCGCATCTCTTTGTGCTCGACGTGACGTCGGGCGAAACGACGCAGCTCACCGATGGCCCGTACGACGAGCTGCAGCCGTCATGGTCCCCCGATGGCACGCAGATCGCGTTTCTGTCGAAGCGAGGGGAGGAGCCCGACGCGCACAACAACTGGGACCTTTACATCGTCATGGCGCACCCCGACGCTACGCCGCGCCAGCTCACGACGAATCCGGGCACAGATGGCGATCCCGCCGAAGACTGGGGCAGCCGTCCGCCCACGTTCAGCGGGGACGGCACGCAAGTCGCGTATGTCGCGGCGGGCAAGCCCGAAGACCTCTGGTACAGCCTCGTGCAAGTGAGCGTCACGCCGGCGACTGGGGGCGAAGCGACGCTGCCGCTGGCGAAGCTCGATCGGCAGTCGTTCGATCCGCTCTGGTCGGCAGACGGAAAGTGGCTGTACTTCCGGCTCGAAGACGACGGGAGCATCACGCTCGCCCGCATCCGCCTGCGCGACGGCAAGCTGGAGCAGCTCACGCAACCAGGTGCGGTGGTCAGCGAGTTCGATGTGCGCGCGCCCGCATCTCGAGGGCGCCGCATGCGCACCCGCTTCGGCGTCCCGCACATCGTCGCGGTATGGGAATCCGCGGACCACCCGGCCGAGCTGGTTGCTGTCGAGCGCGATGGCCGGCTCCGCCCGATCACGCATCACAACGACGAATGGCTGGCAGAGGTGTCGCTCGCGCCTGCGCGTACGATCCAGTTCAAGAGCGCCGACGACACGGTGATTCACGGCTTGCTGATGCTCCCAGTGGACGGCTCGATGGCGGGTCGTGCGCCGACGCTCGTGCGCCTGCACGGCGGGCCGGTGTCGCAGCACCAGTTCGACTTCGACTTCGAGTGGCAGTTGCTCGCGGCCAACGGCTACGTGATCGTCGCGCCCAATCCGCGCGGCAGCTCCGGGCGCGGATATGCGTTTCAGAAGGCGCTCTTCGGCAACTTCGGCACGGTGGACGTTCCGGACGTGCTCGCGGCCGCGGACTACGTCGTGACGGTGGGCATCGCAGACCCGCAACGGCTCGGCATCGGCGGATGGAGCTACGGCGCGATTCTGACCAACTCTGTGATTGCGGCCGACACGCGCTTCAAAGCGGCGACGAGCGGCGCCGGCATGGGCAACATGCTCGCCAGCTACGGCGATGACCAGTACGTGCGCGAGTGGGAGCTCGAGCTCGGGCTGCCGTGGGAGAAAACCGAGAGCTGGCTGCGCGTTTCGTCCCCGTTCCTGCATGCCGATCGGATCACGACGCCGACGCTGTTCCTCGTCGGCTCGGAGGACCGCAACGTGCCGCCGATCGGCGCCGAGCAGATGTATCAGGCGTTGCGCCGGCTGCACGTGCCGACGCAGCTCGTCATCTATCCCGGCGAGCGTCACGGCTTTTCACGCCCGAGCTTTCTCGTGGATCGGGTGGAACGCTACGTGGAGTGGTATGGTCGGTACCTGAAGTCCAACTGAGGACCGACCGCAGTGACTTCCTCCGACCGCTCCGCCGGCGCGCACGTCGGCGGTGGCATGCAGTGCTTCTGGGCTTCCCCGGGGGAGGCGCCACTCGAGCGCGTGAGCCGCGCGCAGGGTGTGCACGTGTGGGACACGGCCGGGCGTCGCTACATCGACGTCACCTCCGGGCCGGTCGCGGTGAATCTCGGCCACGGCAATCCGCGCGTCTTGCGGGCGATGCAGGAACAAGCCGCGCGCGTCTGCTTCGCTTATCCCACGGCCTTCGAGAGTGACAGCAACATTCGCTTGACGGAGCGATTGACCGCGCAGGCGGGCATGCGCCTCGAGCGCGCGTTCTTCGTATCCGGCGGATCGGAGGCGGTCGAGAAGGCGCTGCAATTCGCACGCCGCTACGCCATGGCCGTCGGGCGCAGCTCTCGTTACAAGGTGATCAGTCGCAACCCGTCGTATCACGGGAGCACGCGCGCCACGATGGCGCTTTCGGCAGACCCGGGCTACGCGCCGTATCTCATCGGCGGGGAGACCGGGACTCACGTGCCGGCACCGTGGAGCTATCGGCCGCCGGATGACACGAACGCCACGGCACACGCGCACGCATGCGCCGAATCGCTACGCGAGAAGATTCTCGCGGAAGGCCCGGAAACGGTGCTCGCGTTCATTCTCGAGCCGGTCATGGGATTCAGCGGAGGCGCAACGTACGGCCCGCCCGAGTACTACCGCCGCGTCCGCGAGATCTGCGATGAGCTCGATGTCCTGCTGATCTACGACGAGACGATCAGCGGAGCAGGGCGCACCGGCAAATTTCTCGCCGCGCACTGGTGGCCCGAGGCGCGGCCGGATATGGTGACCCTCGCGAAGGGCCTCGGCGGCGGGTACTACCCACTTGCGGCGTTTCTCGCGCCGGCGCGGATGGTCGACGCGGTGGTGCGCGCGGGTGGCTTTCACCTGGGGCATACCCACAAAGGCCAGCCGCTCGCGTGTGCCGTCGGGCTCGCCGTGCTGGAAGAGACTCTCGAGCAGAAGTTGATCGAGCGCGCGCACGAGGCCGGCGTGTATCTGCGCTCACGGCTGAATACGCTCAAGCGGGACATTCCCGTCGTCGGCGACGTGCGCGGGCTCGGCTTGCTGAACGCGATCGAGATCGTCGCGGATCAGGATACGAAGGAGATGCTCCCGCGAAGCCTCGATGTGATTGGCCGCATTCAGGCGCTCTCGCGCGAGCGCGGTCTCCTGATCTATGGACGCCGCACGCACGATGGCCGCTTCGGCGACTGGATCATGGTGACGCCGCCCCTGATCGCGACGAACGCGGATCTCGACGAAATCGTCGACGGACTTGGCGCGACGCTGCGGGCGTTTGCCGCCGAGACTCCAGCAGCGCGTTGACGCGCTCCCTTCCCATCGGTGCGGCGCTGCGGGCGTTTGTCGCCGAGATTCCAGCAGCGCGCTGACGCGCTCCCGCTCCCATCTACCGCATGCGCGCGCGCGCCGTCTCGAACCGCTCGTGCAAAGCCGCGGGCCGGTCGCACAGGGTCGAGTCGGTGAGCTTGAAGTCCATGGGCACTCGCTTCAGAGCGTCGCGCCCGGGCGACTTCGGGCGCGGAGGCGGGGCAGGCTGTCCCCTTGTTGAACGGTCGTATAGTATGGGCGGCGGGTCATTCGGAACTATCAGGCGGTGACTTGAAACGCGACGTCATCGTGGCCGGCGCCGACCTCCATGCCACGCTCGCTCCGGGGTGGCGCGCCGGGACGCTTGCGGTGGGGCGCCGAGGCACAATGGCGCACAGATGATCATTCCCGATCACCGCAGACGCCCGGAGGCCGCGTGAATTCCAACGTCGAGCTGAATGGCTTGCCGGCCGCGGCGCGCGCCGCCTCGGTCCCGGTGCGTTTCCGGATCCTCGGCCTGCTCTTCGTGCTGAGCTTCGTGAATTACTTCCTGCGCAACGACCTGTCGGTGGCGCTGCCGGCGATCAAGCAGGACTTCCATTTCTCGAACGAGGAAATCGGCTGGATTCTCGGCAGTTTCAACTTCGCGTACGCGCTGTTCAACATTCCCGGTGGCGTCTTCGGTGATGTGCTCGGCTCGCGCCGCGCGTTGACGATCATCGCGGTGAGCTGGGGCGTGCTCACCGCGCTCACGGGATTCTTACCGGGGCTCATGGCCGCGTCCGCGGGCGGGGCGCTCATCGCCTTCATGATCGTACGGTTTCTCATGGGCATCGCCAATGCACCGATGTTCCCGGTCGCGGCCGGCACGTTCGCCAACTGGTTTCCCCCGGCGCGCTGGGCCCTCCCGAATGCGGTGCTGAGCTCGGGGCTCACGCTCGGGCAGGCCGCGGTCGGTCCGATCGTCACGCTGTTGATCGTGCAGTATGGGTGGCGCGAGTCGTTCTACATCCTCGCGCCCGTGGGGCTCATCACCGGTGCGTGGTGGTGGTGGTACGGGCGCGATACGCCGGGTGAGCATCGAGCGGTCTCGCGCGAAGAATTGGAGCTCATCAACGCCGGGCGCACCGCGCCGGAGGTGATCGCGCCCGGCGCGAGCGGTTGGCGCAAAGTCATCGTGCACCGGGACGTGCTGCTGCTCTCGGCCGCGTACTTCTGCGACAACTATGTCTTCTACATCTTCTCGCAGTGGCTGTTCACGTATCTGGTCGAGGAGCGCGGATTCGCCTTGCTCGAGAGCGGGGTGCTGTACGCGTTGCCGTTCATCGTCGGCGCCGTGCTTGCGACGGTGGGCGGCGGTGTATGCGATGCGCTCTGCAAGTGGATCGGGCCGCGCTGGGGTTGTCGCTTGCCGGCCGTCGTGGGCTTGAGTCTCGTCGCGGTCCTGCTGCTCGCGGGCGCGCAGTCCCCGCATGCGTACGTGGCCGTGGCGCTGCTCTCGCTCTGCTTCGGGTTCACGCAATTCATCGAGGGGCCGTTCTGGGCCGCGACGACGTATGTCGCCGGTCCGCACACGGCTTCCGCAACCGGCGTGCTGAATACGGGAGGCAGCATCGCGGGCTTTCTGGCGCCCGTCGTCGGCATCATCCTGGATCATTTCGGATGGCTGCCGACGCTCGCAAGCGGCTCTGTCTTCGCCGTGGTCGGCGCGATCTTATGGCTCTTCGTGCGCCTGCAAGGAGCGGGCGCGGCACAGTAAGAGGCAAACTGGATGAGCATGGCAATGCAGATCGATTCGAGCATTCGCGCCGCACTCGCGCGCACGCTGCAGCCTTTCGCAGAGGCGCGCACGCTGCCGGGCGCCGTCTACACGTCGGAGGATGTGTTCCGACTCGAACAGAGCGGCATCTTTGCGCGGCAGTGGTTGTGCGTCGGCCGCGAATCGGACGTGCCCGCGGCCGGTGACTATTTTGTGAGGGACATCGCGGGGAACTCCATCATCTTCATCCGGGGTCGCGATGGCCGCGTGCGCGGCTTCTACAACGTGTGTCGCCATCGCGGTTCGAAGCTGCTCGATGCGCCCTGTGGCAACGGACTCTCGCGGGTCGTGTGCCCGTATCACGCATGGAGCTACAACATCGACGGCACGCTGCATAACGCCCCGCAGATGGGCGCCGATTTCCGCAAGGAAGAGTTTCCGCTCGTTCCCGTGCGGCTCGAGCCCTTTCACGGCTTCCTCTTCGCCAACCTGGACGCCGAGGCGGAACCGCTGGCCGTGCACTTCAGGGAGCTTCCCGATCTCAGCCGCTTCCGCATGGGAGATCTCGTATGCGGCAAGCGCATCGAGTACGACGTGGCGGCGAACTGGAAGCTCATCTGCGAGAACTACAGTGAGTGCTATCACTGTGCGGGCGCGCATCCCCAGCTCCATCGCATCAGCCAGGCGCTTCCGCGGAGCGTGCGCAAGAGCGAGACGGGCGACTGCTTCAACGGCGGCCCGATGATGCTCCGGGAGGGTATGGCCACGATGTCGATGAGCGGCAAGAGCGATCTCCCGACGATCCCCGGCCTGACGCACGAGGACTGCCGGCTGGTGCACTACTACCTCGTGTATCCGAATCTGTTGCTGAGCCCGCATCCGGATTACGTACTGACTCACACCGCCTGGCCGGTGTCGCCCGATCGCACGCACATCGTGTGCGAGTGGCTGGTGACGCAGGAGGCCATCGCGAAGAACGCGGACACATCGGATATCGTCGAGTTCTGGGACGTGACCAATCGCCAGGACTGGGCGTTGTGCGAGCGTACGCAGGTGGGGGTCGCGTCGCGAGGCTTCCGCCCGGGCCCGTATCAGCCCACGGAAGATTGCGTGCATACCTTCGACCGCTGGTATGCGACGCAGTTGAGCCGGCTCCTCTGAGCGCGGGCGGCGCCGGACGGTATTGCGTTGTGAGCGGCGCGCTCTACACTCCCGCGCGCCGCTCGGCAGAGGCGGCGACCGATACCTGAGGAGCAGCGAAGTCCATGAGGCGCGCGAGTCGTGCTCGCCATCGCGAGAGCCATCAAGTCACGCGCCTCGGATGGCTGCGTGCCGCCACGCTGGGTGCCAATGACGGCATCGTCTCCACCGCCAGTCTGATTCTCGGAGTGGCCGCCGCCGCGGCGTCCCAGAGCAGCATCCTGATTGCCGGCGTGGCGGCGCTGGTCGCCGGCGCGATGTCGATGGCCGCAGGTGAATACGTCTCGGTCAGCGCGCAGTCGGATACCGAGGAGGCGGACCTCGCCAAGGAAAAGCGGGAGCTCGCGGAGGAGCCGCAATCGGAGCTCGAGGAGCTGGCGCGCATCTACATCAGCCGCGGACTCGAGCGCGATCTCGCGCGCAAGGTGGCCGTGCAGCTCATGGCGCACGATGCGCTCGGCGCTCACGCGCGCGATGAGCTCGGCATCTCGGACATCACGGCGGCGCGGCCGATCCAGGCGGCGCTCGCATCCGCCGCCAGTTTCGCAGCCGGCGCAATTTTGCCACTGCTGGTAGTGATACTTGCTCCACAGAATTTGCTAGTGCCGGTTACTGCCGGCGCTTCGCTAGGCTTCCTCGCCGTTCTCGGCGTGGTGTCGGCGAAAACAGGCGGCGCGCGACCTCTCCGCGCGGCTGCGCGCGTTGTATTCTGGGGAGGGCTCGCAATGGCGATCACCGCGGGGGTCGGAGCGCTGGTGGGAGCGGCCGCGTGAGCCGGGAGTGCATGCGCACGTACGAGTGAGCGTGCTTCCGCCCTGGGAGTAGGACATAAGTATCCGACAAGAGGGAGTCTCGATGAGATCATGGAACCCGCGCGGGCACGGTGTGCCAGGGTGGCTCGCACTCGCGATCTTCTCATTGGTGTTGGCGAGTTGCGGCGGCGGTGGGGGTGGCAGCTCCTTGGCCGGGGGTGGAGGTGGCATCGGAGGAGGTGGTGGCGGGGGCGGCTCCGGCGGCAGCACGTGGGTGCCGGGCGTGTTCCAGCCATCCTCGAATTTCATCAATCGCTGCGC
>DASZSS010000339.1:0-6819 GCA_035548535.1 Steroidobacteraceae bacterium | reverse complement strand
CGCTCGACTTGCATGTGTTAGGCACGCCGCCAGCGTTCAATCTGAGCCAGGATCAAACTCTTCACTTGAAGATTTCGAGATCAACAATGAAGTGAGTAATCAAAGGCCCATTGCTGGACTTTTGGTCACTCGGTCAATTGCGCAAAGGCATCGACGCGAGTCCCCACACAAATTACCTGCCAAACTTTTAAACAGCGCTCGCACCCGCTGGGGGCCGAGTAGCCGGCGCGCGTTTCGCGTGCCGTCAGAAAGGGGCCGGAAGTATAGCCACGGGCTACATTCCGTCAACTTTCGGTTATTCCGCGATTTCTCGTCCCGGAACCGTGAACCGGCCCGGCTCGACGAGGGCGCGCAGTATAGCCCGCGTCATCGGGTTGTCAACGAGTCGTGAAAAAGAATTTTCGGCCGCGCTCGCGCCGCCCCTGGCTACACAATTTTCCCTGAAATTTCCAGGGCTTGGTGCAACAGCGGCGCTCCGGCCCAAGCACTTCGCCGTCGCAGGCGGGGCTCCGCGGGCGGTAGCTGCGCGGTCGCGAGACTCGCGACCTCATCCTCGCTCCCGAGGGAGCCAGCCAGGCCGCCGGATATGACCCGGTTCATGGACGAGCGGGCTCCGAATTGACCCCGACTTTAAGGCTCGGTTACGGTCCGCGGCTTCGTTCGGCCGCAATTGTTGACGCGTTATGGGTTTGAAGTGGACGGGATTCAAGCGGGCCATCCCGTGTGGGGCTCCATCACGAGCTCGGGTACTGCAACTGGCAGCGTGCGCACTGCTGGCGTGGGCCTGGCTGCAGGCCGAACCGAATCATGGAAACCCGATCCCGCGCCTCTTTCCGCTGCTTTCGGCGCAGACCGAGGCGCTCGGCGCGGCCTCTGAATCGCTCGAAAATCCGTTTGCCACGGCCGCGGTCGAGGCGCCCCGGCACGCGGCGGCCGGCATGCCGGTGGTGCTGGGAGCTCAAACGATCGAGGTGATCGTCAGCCACAACGACACGCTCGACCGGATCTTCCGCCGCTTCAAGCTCGACCTCGCCGATCTCGCCTCGCTGCGCAGCCTGCCCGGGCTCAAAGACGCGCTCGATCGGCTGCGTCCGGGCGAGGCCCTTCATTTGATACACCGCGACGGCGCGCTCTTCGGCTTGGAGCGCAAGCTCTCGCCCAGCGAGACCCTGAAAGTCGTGCGTGACGATACGGGCTTCCGCTCGAAAGTGCTGGAAAACCCGCTCGAGAAGCGCGAACGCACCATTCACGGCACCATCGACAGCTCCCTTTTCGAGGCGGTTGCCAAAGCCGGCGCGCACGATCAGACCGCGCTCTCGCTCGCGCAGATCTTCGGCTGGGACATCGATTTCGTCCTCGATATCCGGCCAGGCGACTCGTTCACCGTGACGTACGAGGAGCTCTCGCAGGATGGCGAGTACGTCAAAGACGGCCCGATCCTCGCCGCGCTCTTCGTCAACCAAGGTCACGAGTATCGGGCCGTGCGCTACGTCGATCCGTCGGGTACCGCGCACTACTACACGCCCGAAGGCTTGAGCATGTATCGCGCGTTCCTGCGCACGCCGGTCGAATTCACGCGCATCAGCTCGGTGTTCAATCCGAACCGTCGCCACCCGATTCTCAACACGATCCGCGCGCACAAGGGCGTCGATTACGCCGCGCCCATCGGCACACCGGTGCGCGCCGCCGGCGATGGCCGCGTGCTGTTCGCGGGCCGCAAGGGCGGCTACGGCAACGTGCTCGAGATCGCGCACATGCGCGGCATCGTCACCCGCTACGGACACCTCTCGCGATTCGCGCCGGGAATTCACGTCGGTCAGAAAGTGACGCAGGGCTCCATCGTCGCGTACGTCGGCATGACCGGCCTCGCCACGGGCCCGCACCTGCACTACGAATATCTGGTGAACGGCGTGCACAAGAACCCACAGACCGTGAATCTGCCGAGCGCCGCGCCGATCGATCCGGCCTGGCGTGAGGATTTCCTGGCGCAAGCGGCGCTGGCCCTCGCCACGCTCGAGCCGCCGCCGGGGCCCGCGCTCGTGTCGCGCTGAACCCCCGGCCGGTCACGCCGGTCAGGCCGTCATCGCGTTGTCATACGACTCGTGTTGATATCGCTGCTTTGGCCGGGACGTGACCATGGACCAGCCGGACCTGAAGAGCCCGGAGCTCTACATCAACCGCGAGCTGTCGCTGCTCGAGTTCAACCAGCGCGTCCTCGCGCAGGCGCTCGATGAGACGGTGCCGCTGCTCGAGCGGCTGCGGTTTCTCGCCATCGCCTCGAGCAATCTCGACGAGTTCTTCGAGATTCGGGTGGCGGGCCTGAAGCAGCTGCTCGAGCTCGGATCGGCCACCCTCGCGCCGGACGGGATGTCGATCCCGGAACAATTGAACGCCATCCACGATCGCGCGCAGCGCCTCGTCGCCGACCAGTATCACTGCCTGAACGCCGTGCTCTTGCCGGCCCTCGCGGCGAAAGGCATCCACCTCCTCGACCGCAAGGACTGGTCGCCGGAGCTCGAACGCTGGCTCGAACAGTATTTCGAGCGCGAAGTGGAGCCGGTATTGAGCCCGCTGGGGCTCGATCCAGCGCGGCCGTTTCCGCGCATCCAGAACAAGAGCTTGAACTTCATCGTGCGGCTGCAGGGCAAGGACGCGTTCGGCCGCGACAGCGAGCTCGCCATCGTGCAGGCGCCGCGCTCGCTGCCGCGAGTCGTGCCGACGCCCTCCTCCGCCGGGCCCGGCGCGTTCGTGATGCTCTCGGCCATCGTGCAGGGCTTCGTGCACAAGCTCTTCGCCGGCATCGAAGTGCTCGGCTGCTATCAGTTCCGCGTCACCCGCAATAGCGATCTGTTCGTCGACGAGGAAGAGATCGACGACCTGCGTCGCGCGCTCGAAGGCGAGCTCGCGCATCGCCGCTACGGCGCGGCCGTTCGCCTCGAAACGGCGCGGGACTGCCCGCAGGACGTGACGCGCTTTCTGCTGCGGCAATTCGCACTGAGCGAGGTCGATCTCTATCAGATGGCCGGGCCGGTGAACCTGAATCGGCTGTCCGCCATCTACGATCTGGTGCAGCGCCCGGACCTGAAATATCCGGTGTTCACGCCCGGGCTGCCGCAGCGGCTCATCGGCTCGCCCGACCTCTTCGCCGTGATCCGGCAGAACGATCTGCTGCTGCACCATCCGTATCAGAGCTTCGCGCCCGTGATGGATTTCGTGCGCCAGGCCGCCGCCGATCCGCAAGTGCTCGCCATCAAGCAGACGCTCTATCGCACGGGCAGCGACTCGCCCGTCGTGGATGCGCTCGTCGCGGCCGCGCATGCGGGCAAGGACGTCACCGTAATCGTCGAGCTGCGCGCCCGCTTCGACGAAGAAGCGAACATCGAGCTCGCGAACCGCCTGCAGGAAGCCGGAGCCCACGTGATGTACGGCGTGGTCGGATACAAGACGCACGCGAAGCTCACGCTCGTCGTGCGGCGCGAGCCCGGCGGCATCCGCCGCTACTGCCACCTCGGCACCGGCAACTATCATCCGCGCACCGCGCGCACCTACACCGACTACGGCCTGTTCACGTGCGACGACCAGATCGGACAGGACGTGCACGAGCTCTTCCTGCAGCTCACGAGCCTCACGAAAACGCCGCAGCTCTGCTGCCTCTTGCAGTCGCCGTTCGGGCTTCACGAAGCCATCCTTGCGAAGCTGGAGCGCGAAGCCGAGCATGCGCGCGTGGGCCGGCCGGCGCGGGTGATTGCGAAGATGAACGCGCTGGTCGATCCGCAGGTCATCGAGGCGCTGTATCGCGCCTCGTGCGCCGGTGTGCCGATCGACCTCATCGTGCGCGGGGTCTGCGCGCTGCGCCCGGGAATTCCCGGCGTTTCGGAGAACATCCGGGTGCGCTCGATCGTCGGCCGCTTCCTCGAGCACTCGCGCGTCTTCTACTTCGCGAACGGCGGCGACGAAGAAATGTACTGCGCGAGCGCCGATTGGATGGAGCGCAACTTCTTCCGGCGCGTGGAAGTGGCCTTCCCGCTGCGGCGCAAGGCGCATCGCGAGCGCGTGCTGCGCGACCTCGAAACCTATCTGCGCGACGACACGCTCGCGTGGAAGATGCATCCGGACGGCAGTTATACGCACGTACAGCCGCCCCAGGAGGGCGCGACGAACGTACAGTCGGAGCTGCTCGGACGCTACGCGGCGATCTCGACAATCACCTTGTGAGGATTTAGGAGCGCGCGCGGCAGCGGCGCGCGCCGTTCAGCCACGCGTGCTGAATACGCGCAGGCGAAAGTCCTGCGCCTTGAGGAAGTCGATTTCCTGCTGCAGATCCGCCTGTGTGAGCGGATGGTCCCGCAGCCACCTTCCCGGAAACTTCACTTCGAGCGTACGCCCCCGCGCGGTGAGCTCGATGTCCGGCAGTCGCGCCGCGCTCCGGCCGCGATGGAGCAGCACGGCGAGCCGCAGCAGCACGATCAGCCAAAGCGCATCGCGATCCCACGGCGGCACGAGCTCATCCAATCCGTCCAGCGACAGCTTGCGCCGGTGACCGCCGACGAGCCGCGCCAGGAGTTGCTGCTCTTCCCGCGGAAAGCCCGGCATGTCCGCGTTCTCGAGCAGATACGCTCCGTGCCGGTGGTAACCGTTGTGCGACACGTCGAGCCCGATCTCGTGCAGTCGCGCGGCCCACTTGAGCATCAGGTCCGAGAGCGGATCGTCGAGCTTCCACGGTCCGCGCGTCTGCGCAAGAAAATTCAGCGCGGTCGCCTCCACGCGCTCGGCCTGCGCGAGATCGACGTGATAGCGCTGCTGCATGGCGCGCACGGTGCGCTCGCGTGCGTCCTCGTCGGTGAAGCGCCCGAGGATGTCGTACAGCAGCCCATCGCGCATCGCGCCCTCGGCGATGCGCATCGATTCGATGCCGAGCACATCGAACACTTCCGCCATGATCGCCATGCCGCCCGGGAATACGGGCCGGCGCTCATCGTTCACCGCCGCAAGCTGCAGCTCGCGCGTCGAGCCGGCCTCGACCATGTATTTCAGCACTCGATCGAGCCCGGCCGCGGTGATCTGCGTGGCCGTCGGATCGAGCTCGCGTATGGCTTCGCCGATGGCGCGCACGGTCCCGGAGCTGCCCGCCGCGCTCTGCCAGCCGCGGCGACGAAACGCCGCCTGCACGGGCTCCAGCTCCAGCCGCGCCGCGACGCGCGCCCGGCCGAGCCGCTTCGGTGTGATCTTGCCGTCGCGGAAGAAGCGCTCGCTCAGCGAGACGCAGCCCATCTGCAGGCTCTCGAGCTCGAGCGGATTCAGGCCTTCGCCAATGATGAGCTCCGTGCTGCCGCCGCCGATATCGCAGACGAGTCGCCGTCCCGCCTCGCTCGGCATCGTGTGCGCGACACCGGAGTAGATGAGGCGCGCCTCTTCCATCCCCGAGATGATCTCGATCGGATGGCCGAGCGCCTCGCGCGCGCGCTCGAGAAACGCCTGCTTGCGCCGCGCGACCCGCAGCGCGTTCGTGCCGACCACACGCACGCTGCGCGCATGCATATCACGTAGCCGCTGTCCGAAGCGCTGCAAGCACGCAAGCGCGCGAGCCGCTGCTTCCTTGTCGATGCGGCCGTTCTCTTCGACGCCCGACGCGAGCCGCACCATCTCGCGCAGGCGATCGATGACGACGAGCTGGCCGTGCGAATAGCGCGCCACGACCATGTGGAAGCTGTTGGAGCCGAGATCGACCGCCGCCAGGACGTCGGGCACCGGACGGGTCGCGGGGGCGGCGCCGGAGAGGGCGCGCGCGTCGGCGGGGGATCGAGGGGAAGCTGCGGCCGGGCTCACGCGAGCGGCGGCAAGCTCATACCGAGAAGGACGATCCGCACCCGCACGTGGTGGTCGCCATGGGGTTGCGAATGACGAACTGCGCGCCGTCGAGCCCCTCGCGGTAGTCGATTTCCGCGCCGGTGAGGTACTGCACGCTCATCGGGTCGACGAGCAGCTTGACGCCCTGATTCTCGACACAGGTATCGCCTTCCTGGGTCTGCTCGTCGAACTCGAAGCCGTACTGCAATCCCGAGCAGCCGCCGCCCTGCACGAAGACGCGCAGCATCAGCTTGGGGTTGCCTTCGCCGCGGATCAGGTCGCCGACCTTCTTGGCGGCGGCATCGGTGAACACCAGCGGGGGTGGCATGGCATCGGCAGCGGTGGCTTCAGGAGCGGTACTCATCCTCGCCTCATCGAACGAAACATCTACAGCTGGACTCGTTCCAGCGACCGCAGTCTAGGGTCGTGTTCCCCGCGCGGTCAAAGCGTCCGACCCGAACGACTGAGCCGTTCAGCCGGATTTGGCCGCGGGCTCGCCCTGCATGGGGGCCGCAACCGGCGACGGCAAGGGCATGAGCTTGCCCTTGATCTCGGCACCGAGCGTCATCTCGATGACACCGTACCGCACGTTGCCCTGCACCCGCGCGCGCGGCCCGAGCACGAGCCGCTCCGACGCGTAGATGTCCCCGCGAACGGTGCCGTTCAGCGTGACGTTGTCCGCCTCGACCGACCCGTCGATGAAGGCGTGCTCGCTCACGGACAGCGTGGACCCCGATCCCGGACCGTTCGCGGCCCGCACGTTGCCGGTCACCTGACCATCGAGATGCAGCCCGCCCTCGAATTCGACGTCGCCCTGCACGCGCGCCGCCCTGCCGATCAGCGTATCGATGTTGGGCTTGGAATCTCGGATGAACATGCGCGTTGACCTCTAGCTCGCGTCCACGGTCCAGGGGAATGTCTGCGTGACCGGCGACACGCCCTTGCGGCTCGAACGCAGCTCCACCGTGAGGC
>DASZSS010000338.1:0-6240 GCA_035548535.1 Steroidobacteraceae bacterium | reverse complement strand
CTTGTTTTGTGGAGGAGTGTCGTCGTCGTTGTTGTTTTTGTCGGGTCGCGATCGGCTCGTCACGGCGGAGTTAGGTCCGTTTCGGGCCTTCGCAATCTTGTTGTTCAATCCGCTAGCTTGCTTCCTTCCGGACGGGGTGTGGGCCGTCCTTCTGCCAGTAAGATAAGCAACGCGCATGCCAGTCGTTCGAAACGAGCTGCCGACATGACATGTTGTATGTGGGACGTAGTTCAACTGTGACGTACTGCGCGCTATGCGAGCCTTCGGTCCGGGCTCCGGCGAGTTATGTGATGCGCTCGCGCGGACCGGTTCCGAGTGAGTTGTCAAAGTCATCGACGCAAATGCGGCGTGCGCACACGCCGCAATCGTCGCAATGCACACAACTCATTGATGAGACTTTCGATTTCCATGTGGACGGGGGTGTAAATGAACTCGACAGCGGCAGTGGGTGTGCCCCGGTCGGTGGCACGCTGGCTCGTGAGCGGCTGGCTCGCGATCCTGCTGGCGCTTCCCGCGCTCGGCGCGGAGAACCCGATACCCAAGCCGCCGGGCCTGCAGCGCGATGTGGACTTCTGGATTCGCGTGTACACCGAGATCAACACCAACTCGGGCTTCCTGCACGACGAACGCAACCTCGCGGTGGTCTACGAGACGCTGCGGTTCGCCCCGAACACCGGACCGCGCGAGCGGGAGAAGATCGTCGAGCGCGCGCGCGACAAGTACGCGGCGGCACTGAAGCGCATCGCCTCCGCGAGTAGCCCGCTCTCCGCCGAGGATCAGCGCATCAAGGACCTGTGGGGCGCGGAAGGCACGCCCGCGCGGCTGCGCGAGGCGGCCTCGGGCATCCGCTTCCAGCTCGGTCAGGCGGATCGCTTTCTCGAAGGCCTGGTGCGCGCGGGCGCCTGGCAGGCGCACATCGCGGAGGTGTTCGCGAACCAGGGGCTGCCGCACGAGCTCGCCGTGCTTCCGCACGTCGAGTCGTCCTTCAATCCGGCGGCGTATTCCAAGGTCGGGGCCGCGGGGCTTTGGCAGTTCATGCGCTCGACCGGCCGGCGCTACATGCGCATCGACAGCACCGTCGACGATCGCCTCGATCCGTTCCGCTCGACCGAAGCGGCCGCGCAGCTCCTTTCCTACAACTATCGATTGCTCGGGACTTGGCCGCTCGCGCTGACCGCGTACAACCACGGCGCTGCCGGCATGCGCCGCGCGCGCGACTCGCTCGGCACGGACGACATCGAGAAGATCGTACGCACGTATAAAAGCCCGACATTCGGCTTCGCGTCGCGCAACTTCTATGTGTCGTTCCTCGCGGCGCTCGAGATCGACAGCAATCCCGACAAGTATTTCCCGGCGTTCAAGCCAATGCCCGAGCTCAAGTTCCGCGAAGTGACCGTGCCGTCGTTCGCGCCGATCGCCGCCATCCAGCGCGCGGTGAAGGTCAGCATGGACGAGCTCCGCGAGCTGAATCCGGCGCTGCGCCCGCTGGTGTGGAACGGCACGCGACACGTGCCGAAGGGTTACAAGCTGCGCCTACCGTACGATGGCGAAGCGTGGACCAGCGAGATGCTCGCCGCGCGTCTCGCGCCGAGCGATCAGTTCGCCGGGCAGCCGGAAGAGCGCACCTACCGCGTTCGCCGCGGCGACACGCTTTCGGGCGTCGCTGCGAAGTACGGCGTGACGACGGCCGCGCTGGCCGAGATGAACGGCATGCGCACGTCGTCGAGCCTGCGCGTGGGCAGAACGCTGCTGGTGCCGCCGGGTGCGTCGATCACGGTCGCCGCCGCGCAGGCCTCAGGGGCTGCGGCGGCAAAACCCCCCGAGGCGGCGCCGATCGAGGCGAGCGCGACGACGACCTACATCGTTCGTCGCGGCGATTCGCTGGAAGAGATCGCGAAGCGGAGCGGGCTTGCGCAGTCCACGATCCTGAAGCTGAACGGCCTCAAGGACCCGGACTACATCTACGAAGGACAGAAGCTGCTGCTCGCGTCCGTGCCGCCCCAGCCGGGATCCGCGACACCGCCGGCCCCTTCGGCGGCGCCACCCGCGATGGCCGCGGCACCACCGGCGACTGCCGGGGCGCCCTCGTCGCGTAGTCCATCGCCTGCTCCAGCGCCGGCGCGCCCGACCGCCACACCGACCAAGCCGGTCGTCGTGGCCTCCACCACGCCGGACGGCGCCGTGCCCGCGTCGGAAGCGCAACGCGAGAGCGACGAGGATGTCGAGGCCGTCGAGAAGGCCGGCAAGACCGTGGCTCGCGCCGAGCCCGTCTCGGCCGCGCAGGCCGAAGCGCTCGGCCCGGCACTCGGCCCCGCGATCGAAACGCCGCAGACGGCCGATCCGATCGACTATTCGGTGGGCGCGGACAACACCATCGTGGTGGTCGCCGAAGAAACGCTCGGCCACTACGCCGACTGGCTCGGCGTCACCGCGCAGCGCCTGCGTAACATCAACAGGATGAAGTTCGGCCGGCCGGTCATCGTCGGCCGCAAGCTGAAGCTCGATTTTTCGAGGGTGAAGCCCGAGCAGTTCGAGGCGAAGCGCAAGCAGTATCACCGCACGCTCCAGGCGACGTACTTCGCCGAGCACCGCATCCTCGGTACGGAGATCTACATCGTCCGGCGCGGGGATTCGCTCTGGACGGTCACGCAGCGCTACGACCGGCTGCCGATGTGGCTGCTCCAGCAGTACAACCCCGACGTCGATTTCAGCGAGATGCGGGCCGGCACTGAGATCATCGTGCCGAAGGTGGAGGAGGTCGCCCAGAACGGCTAGGTGCGCACACCGCGGCCTTGCACTGGCCGCTAGCGCCGAGCCTGCGGGCGCGAAAGGCTAGGTGCGCACGCGCATCGCAGCCTTGCACCGGCCGCTAGCGCGGGCCCGCGGGCGCGAAAGGCTAGGTGCGCACGCGCATCGCAGCCTTGCACTGGGCGCTAGCGCGGACCCTGCGGGCGCGAAGCGCCAGGTGCGCACCCGCATCGCGGCCTTGCGCTGACCGGCTAGCGCGGAGCCTGCGGGCGCGAAAGGCTAGGTGCGCACGCGCATCGCGAAGTCGCTGAGGCCGGACAGGGCGGAGCCTTCGGCCGTGAACTGATCGGGCTCGCTCGCGGCGGCCTGCGTCACGATGCGCACGCGGCTCGCGGCCGCCAAGCAGTCGAGCACTTCGCCGGAGAGCTTGAAGTACCACTGCGCGCTCCAGGGCGCCGGCAGCTGGTAGGGCGGCTCCGACAGTCCCATCGATTGCAGGCTCATGTTTGCCGGCTCGAGCGGCAGGGCCTCGTCGCCGCAGAACACCTTCGGCCGGTCGAGCGGCGCCGCGCCCTGCGGGGCCGAGACCCACAGATACAGCTCGTGCGTGCCCATGCGATTCGTTTCGAAGGGCGCGAGATAGGCGAACGGGTCCGACTTCGATCCGCGCGTGCGATCGATGATGAGCTCGACGGGCCTCGCCATCACGGTCAGCGTGGTGCCGGTGTTCGGATCGAGCCGCTGCTGCTCTTGCTCGGTTGGTGTGGCCGCGCAGGCCGAGAGCAACGCGAGGCCACCGAGCGCAAGCGCTCTCGCGGACGCACGGAACATGCGCTCCGTCACTCGTGTCGAAGCCGCTCGAATCACAAAACCTCCTGCTGCAACTTGGCCATTATCGATGCGAGCGCCGCGAACGGCAGCCACGCGAGTTTTTTCCATGTCTGTTCCCGGCGACGTCTCCTGTCGCGTGAACCCTGCACGTCGCTCCGGCCAGCTCGACCCCCTATAATCCTGAGTACACTTGCAAGTCCTTGTTCGCGCGATAGATGAAGCTCTTTCTACGCTGTTTTTGGCTGTTCGCGGCGTGCCTCGCCGTGGCGGGCCTGGCACGCGCCGACGCGGCGGACAATCTCGGCAGCTCGAGCCTGCGACCCACCGAGAGCATGCCGCTCGCGGACCGCGTCGTCGTCTACAAGAGCGAGCGCAAGATGCTGCTCATGCGCGGCGACAGCATCCTGCGTACCTACAAGATCGCGCTCGGGCTGAACCCGATCGGTCACAAGGAGCGCGCGGGCGACTTCCGCACCCCGGAGGGCCGCTACTACCTCACGCGCCGCAACCCGCGCAGCGACTTCTTCCTCTCCATCCAGGTGTCGTACCCGAACGAGGCGGACGTCAGAAACGCCAAGCGCAACGGCTGGGACACCGGCGGCTCGATCATGATTCATGGCCTGCCGAACCAGCTCAAGCACACGCCGAAGTACTACGAGAGCCGCGACTGGACCGATGGCTGCATCGCGGTTTCCAACTCCGACATGCTGGAAATCTGGCTCCTGACCGCCAACAACACGCCTATCGAGATTCTCCCGTAAGCTCGCGCGTTCGGGCCCGGGAGGCGGGTCGAACGTGAAGCTCGAGTGAGGGGGAAGAAACGTCCGTGGAATCCAGCACTGTCATTCCTGAGTTCGTCGACGCCGACGTCGGGCCGCGCGGCAGCCTCGAGCACCTCTCGCAGGCCGAGATCGCCAAGCTGCTCGATTCCAGCAAGGGCGGTCTGTACCCGCTCTTCCGCAAGTGCGCCCTCGCCGTGCTGAACAGTGGCGCGGACACGGACAACTCGAAAGAAGTCTTCGACCGGTACGAGAACTTCGACATCAAGGTGGTGCGCCACGCGTGGGGCATCCGGCTCGAGATCCACAACGCGCCGGCGGCGGCGTTCGTGGATGGCGAGATGATTCGCGGCATCAAGGAGCACCTGTTCGCGGTGCTGCGCGATGTCATCTTCATCTCGAGCGACATCGTCGAGAGCGGCCGGTTCGATCTCACGGACTCGGCGGACATCACCAACGCCGTGTTCCACGTGCTGCGCAACGCGCGGCTCCTCGATTACAAGGCGCGCCCGAACCTCGTCGTCTGCTGGGGCGGCCATTCGATCGGCAACGCGGAATACAAGTACACCAAGAAGGTCGGCTACGAGCTCGGCCTGCGCGGTCTCGACGTGTGCACCGGGTGCGGGCCGAGCGCCATGAAAGGGCCGATGAAGGGCGCCACCATCGGGCACGCCAAGCAGCGCATCACGGCGGGCCGCTACATCGGGATCACCGAGCCCGGCATCATCGCCGCCGAGCCGCCCAATCCCATCGTCAACCACCTGGTCATCATGCCCGACATCGAGAAGCGCCTCGAAGCCTTCGTGCGCATGGCGCACGGCATCGTGGTGTTTCCGGGCGGCGCGGGCACGGCCGAGGAAATCCTGTATTTGCTCGGCATTCTGCTCGATCCGGCCAATCGCAATCAGCCGCTTCCGGTGGTGCTGACGGGGCCCGCGGAAAGCGCGGGCTACTTCGAGCAGTTGAGCCGCTTCATCATCGGTACGCTCGGGCAGGAGGCGATGGATCGCCTCGAGATCATCATCGACGATCCGGCGCGCGTCGCGCGCACCGTGGTCGAAGGCGTGAAGGCGGTGCGAGAGTTCCGCAAACGCGAGAGCGATTCGTACAACTTCAACTGGCTGCTGGCGGTGCCCGAGGACTTCCAGCGTCCGTTCGAGGTGACGCACGAGTCGATGCGCGCGCTCGAGCTGCACCGCGACCAGCCGGTGCACCAGCTCGCGGCCAACTTGCGCCGCGCCTTCTCGGGCATCGTCACCGGCAACGTGAAGGAGTACGGCATCCAGGCCATCGAGAAGCGCGGGCCGTACGAGCTGCGCGGCGACGCTTCGCTCATGAGGCTTCTCGATGAGCTGCTCACCGGGTTCGTCGCGCAGTTGCGCATGAAACTGCCTGGCAGCACGTACAGGCCGTGTTATCGACTCGTGGCGTAGCGCACGCCGCGGGCGTGACATAACGCCTGTCTGCATTGAGCTACTCCGCACGCGTGAAAAACGCCACCCGCAGCTACGGTTTGGCTGTGAACCAGTTCCTGCGCTACCGGGAATGAAGTCTTAGTCTGTGACTCATGCTTGAGGAGCGGTCATGAGTTCATCGGACAGGGGGCGCAACGATCCTCCCTCGACGGCGCGCGGCGACACGGCGTCGTCCGTCGGCAAACCGTCGACGCCGAAGGATTCGGATGCGTACGCGACGTGGCTCGATCGCATGCAGCGCGCGCGTGCGCGCCATGCTGCGATCACCAAGAATCTTTACACGTGGTCCAACTACAAGAACTGGGCCGACAAGATGAAGGATTCTTGGGAAGAAGAGTCGAATCCCGAGAAGCCGAAGAAGTAGCCGACCCGGCCGGCCCCTCGCGCGCACGACGGCCGCGCGCAGT
>DASZSS010000337.1:0-16022 GCA_035548535.1 Steroidobacteraceae bacterium | reverse complement strand
CGGCAGCGTCGACGGTCACGGCAGCGTCGACGGTCGCGGCAGGCGGCGAGCTCGTCGTCGCGACCGGGGGGCTCGCGCCTTCGGCAGCGAGCAGCGCCATCTGCAAACAGAATGTAAGCGCTACGCACATGGTCGCGATCTGAGCACACCGCGTTACCCGCGCCAAGCAAATGGATCAATCCTGGGCCCCGTTGCGGCCGCGAGACAGGTGGAGCGCAAGGAGCGCACCGGTCGGCGTTGCGGAAAAGGTAGTCCATCCCCAGCGCGCCAACAATTGGACACACGTTCAACAAGGACGCGGACTGTGTGTCACTTCGTCTCATCCTATGCACGCGCTACCGCGCGAATCATCGCGTACTCCGACGCACCGTAGTCTCATAGCCGTAAGCGGCGCTTTGTGTACGTTTGTTTGACGAGACGAAGCGGGATCAACACTTGCTAGCTCGGTGTCGTTTTTTCCCCAAGCCAACTTCGGACCGTGCCAAACCGCCGCCATTGCTCCCTCGCGGTAGTCCCGCGCCGATTTTAGAATCGGTTGCGCGGGCTGCATTGGATCCGCCGGGCCACGCTGACCCGTGGCGGCGGAAAACATTTCGCACGGCTCGCGCCGTGCGCAGGAGATATCCGATGAATCGCAACAGCGAAGTCACGCTTGCGGTCCGTCGCGCACTCGTCATGGGTGCTGCGGCAACGACCGGCCTGACCACCCTACCCGCTCATGCACAGGATCAGACGCCCTCTGCTGAACAACCGGAGACCACTGTCACCGTGACCGGCACGCGCATCCGCCGCGTGGATCAGGAAACGGCGAACCCGGTCTTCGTCATGGACCAGTCGGCGATCCAGTCGGCCGGCGTATCCACGCTCGGCGAGCTGCTTCAGCGCGTGCCTTCAGTCGCCGGCGCGGCGACCAACCCGCAAGTCAACAACGGCGGCGGCACGGGTGAATCGAACATCGAGCTGCGCGGCCTGAGCGCACAGCGCACGCTCGTGCTGCTGAACGGCCGCCGCATCAACATCCTCGGCAACACGACCACGTCCGCGGTCGACATCAATTTGATCCCGATCAACGTGATCGAGCGCGTCGAGGTGCTGAAGGAGGGCGCGGGCGCGGTGTACGGCTCCGATGCCATCGCGGGCGTCGTGAACTTCATCACGCGCAAGGACGTGGATGGCGCAGAGGCGACCGCGCAGTACGGTCAAACCGGCAAGACCGACGGCAAGAGCACCCAGTACGGACTCGTCCTCGGCACGAGCACCGACAAGATGAATTTGATGGTGGCCGGCAACTACAACAAGCAGGACGCCGTCTCCGCCAACGACCGCGATTTCTCGCGGTTCGCGCTGTATCTCTACGGCGGCGCCGTGTCCGTGGGCGGTTCGAGCCGCACGCCGACGGGCCGCATCCGCTTGCCCGTCGATCAGAACGGCGATCCGATACCCGGCTCACTCGCAGATCAGTTCGGCTGCACGAGTGTCACGCGCGATCCAAGCGCGACGGGTACGCCATTAGCCGGCTACCGCTGCTTCCAGAATAGCGACCTATACAACTACCAGCCGTTCAACCTGCTGATCACACCGCAGGAGCGCGGCAGCCTGTTCTCGAACATCAACTACAACATCAACGACTATGTCACTGCGTATGGCGAGGCGCTGTATACGCACACGAGGTCGGGCTTCGAGCTCGCGTCGTTGCCGTTCGATGCCGTGGCGGATGACACGATCATCTCTCAAAACAGCATCTACAACCCCTTCGGCACGAGCTTTGGCGGTGTGGAGGGCAATTTCCCCAATTTCCAGAGCCGTCTCGAGTCCCTCGGCACCCGGCGCAGCAACGTCACTACGCAAGACGCGCTGGTCAATGGCGGCCTGAAGGGCAAGATCCTCGACACGGGCTGGGAGTGGGACGCGAACTTCTCGTACGGTCACAAGGATCAGCTGCAGGACATCACAGGCTATCTGTTGAAGGACAAGCTGGCGCAGGCCGTCGGGCCCTCGTTCATCGATGCCAGCGGTGTCGCGCGGTGCGGCACCCCGGCAACGGCGACATCGCCGGAAGTGGTCATTCCGGGCTGCACGCCCATCGACCTGTTCAACCTCTCCGATCCAACGCAGATCGCGGCCCTGCAGTCCATCTCGACGAACTATCGCACCGACTACGTGTATCGCTCGAAGGGCGCGACGCTCAACGTGAACGGCAAGATCTTCGAGCTGCCGGCGGGCGACCTGCAGCTCGCGGTGGGCGCGGAGTATCGCGATCAGGAAGGCCAGTTCACGACGGACGCCCTGACGCGCGGCGTGCCGCCGCTGTTCCTGTCGTGCTTGTTGGCTCAGGAAACGTGCTCGGGCAACTCCTTCGCGAAATACAACGTGAAAGAGTACTACGCGGAAGTCTTCGCGCCGCTGCTGAAGGATCTGCCCGGCGTGCACGCGCTCAACCTGAACGCGGGCATCCGCCGGTCCGACTACTCCAAGGACACGATCGGCAACTCGACCAATGCCGAATTCAAGCTCGAGGATCGCCCGATCAGCGACGTGCTCGTGCGCGCCTCGTACGCGGAGGTGTTCCGCGCGCCGACGATCGCGGACTTGTCGTTCGCGCCGACGCAGGACTCGCCGACGTTCGCCGATCCCTGCACGAACCTCACATCCGCACAGCTCGCGGCGAACCCGAATCTGAACAAGGCTTGCGCAGGCGTGATTCCCGACAGCGGGTTCACGCAGCCGAACAGTCAGATCACGGGCCTCATCATCGGCAGTCAGAACCTGAAGCCGGAGACGGGCGATGTGCGCACGTTCGGCGTGGTGTACGACTCGAGTCTGATCCGCGGCCTGTCGCTGACGGTCGACTACTGGAAGTACAAGCTGGACGACCTGATCACGCAGCTCGATCCGAACTTCGCGGCCAATCAGTGCGTGCTGACGGGCAACGATCAGTTCTGCGGCCTGATGTTCCGCTACCCGTCGACCAGCAACAACGCCGGCCTCTTCCAGGTCTTCCAGGAGCCGATCGTCAACCTCGGCAAGCTGAAGACCGACGGCGTCGACTTCGGCATCAAGTACGCGATCCGTCAGACCGCGATCGGCTCGTTCAACTTCTCGTTGGACGTGACGCACATCAACAGCTACGAGAACACGCCTGCACCGGGCGCGGAGCCGATCGAAATTGCCGGCACCTTCAACCGGCAGTTCGGCAACTACGCGAAAAATCGCGGGCTGCTGGGAGTGGGTTGGGCGTACGCGGGACTCGATGCGCTCTTGACGCTGCGCTATGTCGGCAAGCTCGAGGTCACGGATCCGGACGGCGCCATTCCGAATGCGCCGCCGCTGAAGATCTCGGCGTACACGTACACCGACCTCACGGTCGGGTACAACTTCCCGACGAACACGCGCGTTCAGGTGGGCGCGATCAATCTGATGGACAAGCAGCCGCCGCTCTTCTATCAGAACAACGTCATCAACGCGAACACGGACGTGTCGACGTACGATACGCTGGGTCGGCGCTGGTTCATCGGCCTGACGCAGAAGTTCTGACGCACATGGCCGCCGGCTCCTGCGGCGGCCGACGCTCACGGCCGCGTGGCAATGCCACGCGGCCTTGCCTCTCGTGTCTTGCACGAGCATGAGCGAGTCGCCCCATACCCGTGACGTCGACCTTCACGACCCCGCAACGCTCGTCAGCGCGGCGCTCGAGCGCCTGCAGCGCGGAGATGGCGGGGCCGCCGAGACGCTGTGTCGCGAAGCGCTCGCGCTGAGCCCGGATCACCCGGGAGCGCTCGGCGTGCTCGGAATGATGCTGTATGGCGCAGGACGCACGGGCGAAGCCCATGAAGTCTTCGACCGTCTGACGCAGCTCGCGCCCAATGAGCCGCTGCACTGGATGAATCTCGGCACTGCACGCCGCGCACTCGGCCGCTACGACGATGCGCTCAAGGCGTTCATGGTCGCCTCCGAGCTCGGCGAGAGATCGGCGGACTTCTTCTACAACGTCGGCTTGACGCATGTCGATCGGCACGATTACGAGGCAGCCCGCGCCGTGCTCAAGCGCGCTGCGGAGCTCGCGCCGCGCGATGCGGCGATCCGCTTCGAGTACGCGAAGGCGTGCTACGAGTCGCTGCAGACCGAGGAGGCTGTCACCGCGCTCGCGGACTGGGAGCAGCTCGAGGGCATCGACGCGCCGATGCTGGCCGGCATCGGCCACGGACTGATGCGGCTCGGCGAGACCGCCTCCGCGGAGCTCGCCGTGCGACGGCTCGCGCAAGCGGGACCGCTCGAGCCGCGGGCGTGTTTGACGCTTGCGCAGATTTACGAGCGCACCAATCGCCTCGATGAAGCCGACGCTCTGCTCGCCCAGCTCGTACGCGATCCGCGCTCGCGCGAGCTCGGGGCCGAGCTTGCCGCGACTCAGGCGCAGCTCGCGCAGCGCCGCGGCGAGCACACCCAGGCCGTCGCACTGTTCGAGCGCTGCCTCGAGCGCACTCCGGAATTTCACACGCGGCATCACGAGCTGTTCGGGCTCGCGCGCTCGCTCGACGCCTTGGGCCGCTTCGCCGAGGCGTTTGCGACGCTCATCGAAGCGCATCGCTCCCAGGCGGAATACATCAAGCTTGCGGCGCCCATCGCTTACGCGCGCGGCGCGCCCGCGATGACGATCACCGAGTACGGATGCGATCCCGACGACGTGGCGAGCTGGGGGGACTCCGCAGCACCCACGGCGGCCGAGAGTCCCATTTTCATCGTGGCCTTCCCGCGCTCGGGCACCACGCTCCTCGAGCTGACGCTCGATGCGCATCCGGACCTCGTTTCGATGGACGAGCAGCCGTTCGTGCAAGCGGCGCTCGATGATCTGCTGGCAACCGGCATTCGCTATCCGGAACAGCTGGGCCGGGTGAGCGCGGCGGAGCTGCAGGCGGTCCGCGCACGCTACTGGGAGCGCGCGCATCGCAAAGTCGTGCTCGCGCGCGGCCAGCGCCTCGTCGACAAGAATCCGCTGAACATGCTGCGCCTGCCCGCGATCTGCCGGTTGTTTCCGAACGCGCGCATCGTGCTGGCCGTCCGTCATCCCTGCGATGTGCTGCTGAGCTGCTTCATGCAGCACTTTCGCGCGCCGGATTTCGCGCTCCTGTGCCGCGATCTCGAGTCGCTCGCGAATGGCTATCGACGCGCCTTCGACTTCTGGTACGAGCAGGCGCGCATCCTGCAGCCGGCGGTTCACGAGGTGCGCTACGAAACCTTCGTGGCGGACTTCGAGCCGCAGGTGCGCGCGCTGCTGAGCTTTCTTGAAGTGCCCTGGAACGATGCCGTGCTTGCGCCGGCCGCACGCGCGCAGGCGAAGGGGTACATCAGCACGCCGAGCTACTCGCAGGTCGTGCAGCCGATCTATCAGAACTCGGTCGGTCGCTGGAAAAGCTACGAAGCCCAGCTCCGCCCCATCATGTCCCGCGTGCAGCCGTACCTGGAGCGCTGGGGTTATGCGGAGCCGTAGGGTCCGTGAACAGCAGATACGTCGAAAGGATGTACTTGTCGCCGGAGATGGGCGCGACGCCCTCGTGCTGGTACATCCAGTACGGCGGGAACACGATGAGCCGGCCGGTCTTGGGCCGTATCGCCAGATCGAGCTGCGGGAAGCGCGTCTCGCCGCCTTCCGCCACATCGTTCAGGTACCAGAGCAGCACGAGGTAGCGGTGCGCGAGATGATTGACGGCATCGAAGTGCAGCTGGAACCGCTCGTCCTGCGCGGGCCGGTAGCGCTTCATCACCAGGTCCGAGGTCTTCGGCGAGTTTGGGACGGGAATGGTGAGCGCGACCTCCCGGTTGTATGCCGCCAGGGCGCGATCGATGCGCATGCGGAAAAAGGCCAGAAAGCCCGGGTCCGACAGACGCGTGACGTTCAACTCGGTCCACGCCGAGTCCTCGAGCCCGACGCGCAGGTGGCGTCCGTTGCGTTGCTGGAACCGCTCGAGGCCGGCAAACGAGGCGATGAGCTTTTCGCAGAACGCCGGCTCGAGATCGCCGTCGTACACGCGGACGTAGTGGCGCAAATCGAGCAGCGAAGCTGATTCGGAGACTGCGGTCATGGCCAAAGCATACGCGAGTTCGGACGCATCATGAGCGGCAACGCTCCGGCGCTGGAACAGGCGCGGCAACTGCTACGCCAGGGCCGCTTCTCCGAGGCGGAGCAGGTCTTCGCGACTCTCCTCGAGCGCGAGCCGGATCACGTGGAAGCGCTGAACGCGGTGGGGCTGGGGGCGATCCGGACCGGCGACTTCCCGCGCGCCGTGCAACTGCTGGGACGCGTGGTCACGTTGGCGCCGGATGAGCATGTTGCACGGCTATACCTTGCGCTCGCCTTGGAGCGGTCCGGCGATCGCCACCGGGCACTCCTGCAATACGCGCGCGCGCTCAACGATGCGCAAGCGCGGGGTCGCTGGCTGGATGCGAGCAGCACGCCGCCCGCGCTGCGTCCATTGGTGGAGCGTGCGGTGCTTGCCGTTCGCAGCGGGCGGCGCGCGACGTTCATGCGCGTGCTCGAACCGCTCGCGCAGCGCTACGGGCGCAGTGAGCTCGCTCGCGTCGAGCAGTGCTTGCGAATCTATTTGCAGGAGGAACCGCCGATCATCACCGACGCGCGCCAGCAGCCGACCTTTCTCTTTTTTCCGGGCCTCGGGGCAACGCCCTATCTCGATCGGTCGCTGTTCGACTGGATTCCTGCGCTCGAAGCCGACACCGAGGCGATTCGCGCGGAGTTGCTCCGCCTCCTTCCCGAGTCGGCGGGACGCGAGCGCGTGTTCGACAGCGAGGCGCTCGAGCAGGTTCACCTGCGAGGACTCGACGTGCCGCCGAGCTGGACGGGCTACTACTTTTATCGGCATGGCGTGCGTCGCGAAGACAACTGCGCGAGCTGTCCGGCCACTGCGCGCGCGCTCGATCGCCTGCCGCTGGTTCATGTGCGCGAGCACGGGCCCGAGGTGCTGTACTCCGTGTTCACGCCGGGAACGCATCTGCTGCCCCATCGAGGCGTCACGAACACGCGACTCGTTGGACACCTGCCGCTCATCGTTCCGGAGAATTGCGCGCTCAACGTTGGCGGCGAGATCCATGAATGGCAGCCGGGCCGCGTCGTCGTGTTCGACGACACGTACGAGCACGAAGCCTGGAACCGCAGTCGGCAGACGCGCGTCGTGATGATCTTCGATGTGTGGCACCCGGGCCTGACCGAGGTGGAACGGCTGGCGCTCGCCGATCTCGTCGGGGCCATCGGCGATTTCCGCAAGGCGATGGAAGCGGCGTAAATGCGTCTGCCGCAGCCCTTCTATCGCTTGCCCGTGCGCTTCGATGCGGAGCGCTTGCGTGCCGAAGTAGCGACGCTGCCGGCTGAAGCGTGGGCAAAGCACCCCAATCACATTGCCGGCAACAGCTCCGTGCGGTTGATCAGCGTCGGCGGCGGCGAGAACGATGCCGTCAACGGCGTCATGGCCCCGACACCGCATCTCGCGCGGATGCCCTACTTGCGGCAGGTGCTGGCAAGTTTCGGCGTCGTGTGGAGTCGCTCGCGGCTACTGCGTCTCGCACCCGGCGCCAACGTGCCCGAGCATGCGGACATCAACTATCACTGGTTCAATCGCGTGCGGCTGCACGTGCCGATCGTCACGCGGCCGGAAGTGCGTTTCCATTGTGGCGATCAGAGCGTGCACATGGCCGCCGGCGAAGCCTGGCTGTTCGACAACTGGCGTCTGCATCGTGTGGAGAATCCGACGCCGGATGAGCGGATTCATCTCGTTGCGGACACGTCGGGAAGCGCCGCGTTCTGGCAATTCGTGGCACAGAGCGGGGCGGCCGCAACCGGCGGGCGCGAGCTGCGGTTCGACCCTAGCCGAGAGCCGACGCTGCTGACCGAGCGCGCAGTGCTCGCGCCGGTGATGACGCCGGCGGAAGTCGATCTGCTGATTCTCGACCTGCGCTCGGAGCTCGTGCCACAGACGGAATCGGCGGCGCTGCAGACACGGCTCATGCGCTATCACGGCTTGCTCGACGCGTTTTGCCGCGACTGGCGCCAGCTCTATGCGCTGCACGGCACGGATGCGAGCGGTTTGCCGGACTTCGCGAAGCTGCGCGACGGCTTGCGCGAAGCCTCGCGCACACTGGGCGAGGGGCTCGTCATGCGCACCAATCGCGTCGGTGCGCACGCGGTGCTGGAAGGTCGCGTGCTGCGGCCGATGCTGACGACTGATGCCGGGCCAGTGGCCTCCGCAGCGGGAAACTTCGCGGCAGCGGCATCGAGCAATACCGCGGCAGCGCCGCCAACGACGGGCGCGCCGGCAACTCGCGCTGCCGAGACCGCATTCGCTTCGAGAGCCATCGCGCACGCTGCGCAGCCCGCACACGCGGTGTCGGCCCAGAGGTCGGCGGCGGACACGGCCGCAACTCGCGGAGGCCCGCAAAGCCCCGGCGGCGTGCTGAGTCACGAGCGCTTGCCAGAGCCCATCTTCATAATCGCCGCGCCCCGCTCCGGCAGCACGCTTCTCTTCGAAACGCTCGCGGTGAGCGAGCAGCTTCACACGCTGGGCGGCGAAGGGCACGAGCTGATCGAAGGTCTGCGAGAGCTGCAACCCGGGGCTCCGGGTGTCGACTCGAACCGCCTCGATGCCGGGCACGCCAGCGTGGCAGTTCGGGAAGACATCATTCAGCAGATGCTGCGCGAAGCACGCGATGCGCACGGCCGCTCGCCTGCGCCGGCCGCGAGCATCCGCTTCCTGGAAAAGACGCCGAAGAACGCTCTGCGCATCCCGTTCCTCGACCGCATCTTCCCCGACGCCCGCTTCATCGTCCTCTGGCGCGATCCGCGCGAGAACCTCGGCAGCATCATCGATGCATGGCGCTCCGGTCGCTGGAAGACCTACAACGGCTTGCCGGACTTCGATGGCCCCTGGTCGCTATTGCTGCCCCCGGGCTGGCGCACGATGAACGGCCGGCCGCTCGAGGAGATCGCCGCGTTCCAATGGGACAGCACCTACCGCATCGTGTTGGACGATCTCGCGGCGATCGCGCCCCAGCGCTGGACGAGCGTGTCGTACGGTGAGTTGCTCGCCGACACCGCGGCGACGATCCGACGGCTTTGCGAGTTCGCGCGAATTGAATTCGACGGGGCGCTGGCACAGCATGTGACGCGACCGCTGCCGCTGTCTCGCTACACGCTCACGCCGCCCGCGCGGGACAAGTGGCGGCAACACGAGCCGGAGATCGCGCGTGTTCTGCCCGCGATCGAAGCGACGTGGCGGCGCCTGCAAGCGCTGCGTTAAAGGGATCACTCAGGGGAGATGGAAATGCGATTCTCAGTCATGCTCGCCGTCGTCGTGCTCGCAGGGTGCGCCGGCACCGCGCCCCAGGAACCGCCGGTCGAACACCAGGAGAAGCTGACCGCGAAGAACATCGTCGAGGCCCAGCAGGCGGGCTACAAACTCGTGGACGAGAACGGCAGCAAGCGGTACTGCCGGCGCGAGCTGAACACCGGCTCACACGTGCGTTACACGACGACGTGCCTCACGGAAGAGGAAATGCTGGCGGTGCTGCAAGCCTCCCGCCAGAGCGTGGAGGCCATGCGCCGGACCAAGCCGCCGCCGCAAGAGCGGTCGCGCGGCTTCTAATCGCCGAACCGATAGCCGAAGCGCGCGATCAGCTCGGCATCGCGCTCGGCCACCAGGTCCCTGAGCGCATCGCTGTAGTACTTCGTGTAGGCAGCGTGCTCGGAAGTATTGCGCGCTGGCGCCTCTGCGAGATACGCGCGCAGCGGGCCACTCATCGGCTGCCCGACTGCCACGAGCAGCTTCGGAAATTCATCGCGCAAGAACTCCATGCGGCCCATGTGCAGGATGCCCGGGCCATCGTACATATAGCGATACAGGTAGCTGTAGAAGCCGAGGCCGCTGTTGCGAATCGGCGCGATCGCGGCTCTGGGCAGATTGATGCCGCGGTTCGTGTACGCGGGCGGCAGGGCCGCAAGCAGCGCGTCGAGCCGCGCGCCACCCGCGCCGAGATCCAGCATGTTGCGCACCGTGCCCTCGAAATCGAGACGACCCTCGTCGCTTAGCACGCGAAACAGCGCGTTCGGCTGCGGGCGCGCAGCCTGGAATGCGTACCACGAGACGTAATAGCTCCACGGGTTGCGCACGAGCCCGAGCACCGGCAGATGCGCCAGCGGTGGCGGAATCAGCTTCCGCGGCAAGTGGTAGCCGATCTGCCGTGCGTCCGGCACGAAGCGCAGCAGCCCTTCGTTCACGAACGTGCCGCCGGACTTGTGCAGGTGAAGGAAGACGAAGTGCTCGGTCGCGATCATCCGCCGGTCATCGCATGAGCGCGCGCCCCCGGCGAGCGCACGTGGCGCTCGGCCTCGGGCATGGGCCGCCCGAGATCGCGCTCACCGCCCGCGAGCAACGCGAGCAGCGGCGGGGTCGCGATGAAGTCGCAGATCATGTGCGTGCGGTGGAGCGTGCCATCCGCGTTCCAGACCGCGTGCTCGGCGCTATTGTTCAGCACCCACACTTCGCCAGGACGCATGAGATAGCCCTGCCCTGCGCAGAGCATGAACGAGCGCTCGTGCGTCTCGACCGGCACATGAATGCGCAGGCTCTTCGCGAAATACGGGGCGCGATCAATGTGCGGTTGGATCACGGCGAACGGCGGCAGCTTCGCGAGCAGGCAGCGCAGCGGCGGAGCCGGGATGAGCTGCTCGATGATCTCTCGAGCGTACGGCAGGAGCTGCAGCGGCGGGCGATCCTCGATCGGCTTTGGACCTTCAGCCGGCGCATAGCCGCGAAGAAACAGTGCCTCGGCGGCCATGTGCACGCCGACGCGGCCGCCGGTCGTACCCCATAGCGACGCGGGCAGCGACTGGACTTCAGCGCGCAGTCGATCGCTGTCGACGCGCAAGGGCAGGCGCAAGCAACCGCCCACGAGGGTCTGCTTGTCGAGCACCGCTTGGCCGGGAAGATCGAGCATTGGTAGGGCCTTACTCCTGTGCCGCAGGAAGGTAGCATGCGAAGTCAGGCGCCGTACAAACCGTGCATCAGGATTTTCCGCACACGGCTTTCCAGTGATCGGAGCGGCTGCCGTCGCCCAGGGCGCACGGGGGCTGAATGCGTCGCGGAGCGGTCAGCCGGCGCGCTCAGCCTTCCTCGGCGCGGGGTCGCCAAGCCTGCATCAGCTCCTGCTGCTTGCGCGGCGGCACCGGGTCGTAGTGGCTCAGCTCCATCGTGAAGGCGCCCGTGCCTCCGGTCAGCGATTTGAGGCGCGACTGGTACTCGGTGATCTCCGCGAGCGGCACGAGCGCGGTCACCGCCGCACGCTGCCCCGGACGCGTGTCGTTGCCGTTGATGCGCGCGCGCTTCGTCGCAAGGTCGCCGGTGATGTCACCGATCGCCGTCGCCGGCGCGGTGATCTCCATCTTCACCACCGGCTCGAGAATGATCGGGTTCGCCTTGTGAATCGCGTCGAGAAACGCCTTGCGCCCGGCGGACACGAAGGCCACTTCCTTCGAATCGACCGAGTGATGCTTGCCGTCGTACACCGTGACGCGAATATCCTGGAGCGGAAAGCCCGCGACCGCGCCCTCGCTCAGCACCTGCCGCACGCCTTTCTCGACCGCCGGAATGAACTGGCCCGGGATGGCGCCGCCGACCACCTCGTCGACGAACTCGAAGCCTTTGCCGCGCTCGAGTGCCTCGACACGCAGGTACACCTCGCCGAACTGCCCGGCGCCGCCCGTCTGCTTCTTGTGACGGCAATGGCCTTCGGCGGGGCGCGTGATGGTCTCGCGATACGGAATGCTCGGCGGATGCGTCTTCACGCGCACGCCGTAGCGCTCCGTCATGCGCTCGAGCATCACGCGCAAATGGAATTCGCCCATCCCGTAGAGGACCGTCTCGTTGAGCGAGGCGTGGTGCTCCAGCCGCACGCACGGATCTTCCGCGGTCATCTTGTGAAGCGCATCCGCGAGCCGCTGCTCGTCGCCACGCCGTTCCGGCTCGATGGCCACCCCGAGCATCGGGGGCGGGAAGCTCACGGCCTGGAGGTGATAGTGATCCTCGTCGTGCGAATCATGGAGCACGGCGTCGAAATACAGCTCGTCCACTTTCGAGACGGCGCAGATGTCTCCGGGAATCGCCTGCGGCACCTCGACCGTCTCCTTCCCCATCACCTTGAACAGGTGCGCGATGCGAAACGCCTTGCGCGCATCGCCGACGAACAGCTGGCTGCCCGGCCGCACCGTGCCCTGGTGCACGCGAAAGATCCCGAGCTTGCCGACGTACGGATCGACGGCGATCTTGAACACGTGTGCGATCACGTGCCGCTCCGGATCGGGCACGACGTTCACGCGCTCCGCATTCTCGCCCGTGCCCTTCAAGAAGAGCGGCGGGTTGCCTTCGTGAGGATTCGGCATCAGGCGCACGAAGATGTCGAGCAGCTCGGCAACCCCGGCACCGGTCTCGGCGGAGGTGAAGCACACGGGCACGAGGTGTCCCTCGCGCAGCGCCTTCTCGAACGGATCGTGCAGTTGCGCGGGCGCGAGCTCTTCGCCCTGCTCGAGATAGAGCGCCATGAGATCTTCGTCGACTTCGACCACCTGATCGATGATCTGCGTGTGCGCGGCCGCGACGCTCGAGAAGTCCGCGGGCTTGCCGTCGGGCTGGAAAAAGCAGTCGACCACCCCCGCGCCGCCGTCGCACGGCAGATTGAGCGGCAAGCATTCGGCGCCGAAGCGCTCGCGCAGGTCGCGGAGCACCGCCTCGGGTTCCGCATCGCGCGCGTCAATCTTGTTGATCACGACGAGCCGGCAGAGGCCGCGATCGCGCGCGAATTCCATCAGCCGCTCGGTGGTCGCATCGATGCCGTCCGCCGCGCTGATCACGACGGCGACGGATTCGACGGCTTCGAGAACGGAGAACGTGCGACCGAGGAAATCGGGGAACCCGGGGGTATCGACGAGGGTGAAGTGAGTGTCGGCGGATTCGAAGCTGCAGAGGGCGGTGTCGATCGAGTGCTGGAGCCGTTTTTCCTGGGGATCGAAGTCGGAGACTGTCGATCCCCGTTGCAAACTGCCCTTGCTCCGGATGACCCCTGCTCGTAGCAGCAGAGCCTCGAGCAGCAGCGTCTTGCCGGCACCCGCGCTGCCGACAAGGGCAATGTTCCGGATGTCGCGTGTCGTGTATCCCATAGTGCATACCCCGGGAACGACGCACCGGTCTCGAGCGGCCGGCGGGTTTCAAGCCTACTCCCGCGCCCACGCGTGCGGCTAGCCCGCGCGGCGTGCGCACCGTGGAACTTTGCCGGGCGCAATGGCTTGAGAACTGCAGGAGGAATTGCCAATGCCAGAGCCGAGAACTCCGCCGAACGAGCACGACAAGCCCGTGTTCCAGCCCGCGACGCCGGGTGAGCCGACACCGGAAGACCCGCGGCAGAATGAACCGATTCACGATCCGCCGGTCGATCCGGAACACGACGAGACGGAACGGCAGAACCCGGTGAGACGAGCCTGACCGTCATCCCGATGTCCAAGCACATGAGCACGCGCGACGAAGATCAGGCCGCGGTGGACGCGGCGAACCGGGCGGCGCTCGCGGCCGCCAAGCGGCATCGTATTCAGCAGGAGCTGGATGAAGCGCTGGCCGCATCCTTTCCGGCGAGCGACCCGGTCGCGATCGTGACCTCGCAGGATGAGGAAGCGTGGCGCGAGGATCCGGAGCCGCCGGCCGAGCGCTAGCGCGCTCGCGCAAGCCGCAGGCGCTCGATTCGCACAGGTTGCTTCAGCTCGCTTAGGATGCTTCAGCTCGCTTTGATCTCGAGCCCCGAGCCCTGACTGTCCACCGTCTGCAGGATGACCGGCCGCCGCCACACGCGGTGGACGTACTCCAGCACCTTGCGACTACGCTCGAGATCGAGCCCGCGCCCGTCGACGACGTGATCGTGATAGAGCTCGAGCGTGCCGTCGACGCGTACGTGCTTTGCGAAGACGCTGGGCGCGCCGAAGTTGTACTTCTGATGCAGCAAGCTCTCGTGCAACGCCGGCAGGTCGTGCTCGAGCACCTTGATCTGCCCGTCCGAGCGGGCGTTGAAACGGAAGAGCCCGAGCTCATCGGCCAGCTCGCGCGTCAGATAGTTGCGCACGAAGCTGAAGTCGTCGTCCTGCACCATGATGTTGCGCGCCGCATCGAGCCCTTCGGCCTCGATGACCTTCTCCCAGAGGGAGAACCCGAGGTGATACGGGTTGATGCTGAGCGCGATCTGCTGGTCCGCGGCGATGGGCCGCACGACATCCGAGTGACACTTGATGGCGTCGAGATACGCCTGCTGGGGCACGAAATCCGCCTCGCGCAGCAGGCGCGCGTGCCAGTACGACGCCCATCCCTCGTTCATGATCTGCGTCGCGAACACGGGATAGAAATAGACGGACTCCTCGCGCACGGCGAGAAAGATGTCGCGCTCCCAGCTCTCGAGGTCCGGCGCGTAGTTCGCGATGAACCAGAGCAGGTCGCGCTCGGGATGCAGCGGGATCGGCGCCTTCTTGCGCACCTCCGTCATCGTGGTCGCGGCCTGCGGATCGAGCGAGGCGAAGCGCTTGCGGAACTCATCGTCGACCAGCGGCTTCGGCTCCGGTAGGTACTCCGGGTACCTGGGCCGGCGCACCGACTGGTCGACGTCGATGTGCTGCTCGAGCGCCAACGCCGCGTCGAGCACCGTCTCGACACGCTCCTTGCCGTACGACTCGATTGCCTGCTGTATCTGGCGGGCGTGATTCGCGGCATGCTCGACGATGTGCTCGCTCACCTGCTCCTGGCAGCGCTTGAACAGCAGGTTGTTCTTCGAGAAATCCGCGTGCCCGAGCACGTGCGCGGTCACCAGGATGTTCTCGGCCAGGCCGTTGCTCGCAGCCAGGTACGCATGCCCCGGGTTGCCGGGGAACACCACCTCGAACAGCCGCGAGTTGCCCATGTGCCGCTGAATGAGCTGATAGATGTAGCGCACGCCGAACGACCAGTGCGGCATGCGCACCGGCAGCCCGTACACGGCGATTTCCATCATGAAGCTGTCGGGGACCGCTTCGAAGTCGACAGGGTGGAAACTGAGACCGGAACGGGCCGCAAGCTCTTCGATGCGGCGAACGTAGGACTTCCAGTCTTCACTCATGGAGAGCTCTCGAGCGCCTTGTTTTCAGCGGTGAAGAAGTGGCGGACCGCACCCCAGACGTCGTCATAGTCGTTCAGGGCATAGCTGCCGGCGGCAAAGCCGCTCGCCGCCAGCTCCGCGTAGAGCCGTCCGGTCTCCGTGGCGAGCTGCCGCGAGAGCCCCGACGAGACCTCCACGTACCCCGTGTAGCACGCGTCCTCGGCGATGCTCTTCAAGGCCTCGCGTGCGAGGTTCGCGTCACCCACGGAGTTGTCCCCGTCAGACGCATAAAAGAGATAAATGTTGCAGCGGGCCGGGTTGTATCGCTCCTCGATGATCTCGTGGACCTTCTGGAACCCCGTGGACGCCACCGTACCGCCGGTGCCGCTGACCTGGAAGAACTCGGGCTCCGTGAACTCCCACGCTTCGGTCGTATGCGCGACGAACACGGTCTCCATCGACCGGTACTCGCGCCGCAGCCCCTGAACGACCCAGAAGAAGAAGGACTTCGCGAGCTTGCGGTCCCGGTCGGACATGCTCCCCGACACGTCCAGCATGAAAAACACCACCGCGTGTACGGCGGGCTGCTTGCGGCGGGCTAACTGACGGAAGCGGAGGTCTTCATCCGTGAACGTAGGCGTGGCATTTGGGTTGGCGCGACGCTTGACGAGCTGCTTGAAAGAGCGGCGCCGATCGAGCCGGGAACGTGCGCCGCGCCGATCCCATCCTTCGCGAATCCAGTCCGTGTCGTCGGATGGGCCGACGCGGGCCTTGAGATTGGGAAGCTGCATTTCTTCCCAGAGCCAGTCGACGATGTCGTCGATCTTCAGCTCCAGCAGGAGCTGCATCTCGCCCTCGTCCTG
>DASZSS010000336.1:0-5502 GCA_035548535.1 Steroidobacteraceae bacterium | reverse complement strand
CCGCGCGCCACCGAGCAATCGTGCGCGGCCGCCAACATGGCGCTGGTGTGCTCGGGTAACACGATTTCGCGGGTGCGCCCGGCCCACTCTTCCGGCGCCACATGCGCATGTGCCGACCGCACCGAAGCCAAGCTCAGCTCGTGGCGCTGAGCACTGCCGCCGAGATTAAGAAAACGTAATACCTGACGCCGCCTGTGCGGCCACGGGGCGGGTGACGGCACGCTCCGTCTCCGCGCCGTTTTGACATCGCGCGGCCGGGCGGCAGATTCCTCGGGTCGCTATAATGCGACAGTGTCCCGGGGAGACCGGTCGACCGCATAATCAACGCCGCCGCACAGGCGCGCTCCAACGCGAACGGACGCACGGCTCGCAGCCTCGCAGCCTGTAAGGCTTGCGGCCCGCAAGGGCTTCGTAGCCTGCACTGGCCCACTCACCGGCGCCGACCGCTTGCGCATGTCAGGAGCGTGTGCGACGAGCTTGTCACGGCGGGTCGCCGTCTCCATGTTCCGGAGTCGATGCAGTTGGCGCATCGCGCGCGATGGCACGGGATGACCGGGCATTGGCCCTGTTCCCGGGCATGGGCATGTCGGTTGCAACACACGGTTAGCGGTTCCTTCGCCTGCAAGCAGCAGAGACGTATGCGGTTCAACGGCGCGCACGGCGTGCACAGTGAGCGAATGACTGAGGGTTGCTGGTGCGCGCGTGGCCGCGAATGCGGCGCCGTCCGACATGCGCGTCAGCCCGCGCGTCGCCCGCTGCATGACATGCTTGCGGCTCGCTTCTCGAGAGAGAGCTGAGCGCCATGCAGCGATACATTCTCATGCTCGCTGTCATTGCCGTGGCGCTCCTCAGCGACGCAACTGGCGGATCGGGGGACGTGCAGCCCGCGCCGGTCCCGCTGCAGTTCGGCTTCGCGAACGTCGACAAGCTGGCGCGCGAGCGCGCCGCCAAGCCGTATCAGGACACCTCGCCGAAGCTTCCCGACGCCATTGCGAATCTCACTTACGACCAGTACCGCGACATCCGCTATCGCCCGGCCGATGCCATCTGGCGCGGCCAGTCGATGTTCGAAGTGCAGTTGTTTCATCGCGGCGCCAATTTCGACAAGCGCGTGAACCTCTACGAGGTGAGCGAAGCGGGCGTTCGCCCGATCCTTTACAGCACCTCGATGTTCGATTTCGGCAAGCTCAACTCGCCCGGACAACTGCCGCCGGAGACGGGCTTCGCCGGGTTCCGCGTGCATTACCCGCTGCACACGCCGTCCTACAAGGACGAGGTCATCAGCTTTCTTGGCGCCTCGTACTTCCGCTTCCTTGGCCGTAATCAGGGCTATGGCGCCTCGGCGCGCGGGCTTGCGGTCGACACCGCCACCGAGAAGGGCGAGGAATTCCCGTTCTTCACCGACTTCTGGCTCGTGCGCCCGAAAGCGGACGATCGGGTGCTCACGATCTACGCGCTGCTCGACAGCAAGAGCATCGTCGGCGCGTATCGCTTCGAGGTACGGCCGGGCACGGTCACGCAGGTCGAGGTCAGCAATCATCTCTATCCGCGGCGCAAGATCGAGAAGCTCGGCATCGCGCCGCTCACCTCGATGTTTCTGTTCGGCGAGAATTCCGGCAGACGCTTCGACGACTTTCGCCCCGAAGTGCACGACAGCGACGGGCTGCTCGTGAACAACGGCGCCGGCGAATGGCTGTGGCGACCGCTCGTGAACCCGACGCGAGCGCCCATCGTCTCGCGCTTCGTCGACGAGAACCCGAAAGGCTTCGGCCTCGCGCAGCGCGACCGCGACTTCCGCAACTATCAGGACAACGAGTCGCGCTTCGAGCGGCGCGCGAGCTACTGGATCGAGCCGCTCGGCCGCTGGGGCAAGGGCAGTGTCGAGCTGGTCGAGCTGCCGACGCGCGAGGAGATTCACGACAACATCGTGGCGTACTGGGTGCCCGCGAGCCCCGTCGAGGCGAACCGCCCGCTCACCTACTCGTACGTCCTCTCGGCGTTCGCCAACTCGACGCGCTGGCCCCCGGGCGGCAAGGCAATTGCTACCCGCATCGGCACGGCCGCCATGGGTGGGTACGATGAAAAATCGAACGCCCGGCGTGTGTTGATCGATTTCGCCGGGGGCGACCTCGACAGCCTGAGCGCCGCGCAGCCGGTAAGGGCCGAGGTCAAGGCGAACGGCGCCGACATCGACTCGGTCACTGTGGAGCAGATTCCGGGTACGACCACATGGCGGGTCGCGTTCCGGATGACGCCGAAGGGCGATGGCGCGGTCGACATGCGCGCGAACCTCACTCTGTACGGTGAGGTGCTGACGGAGACCTGGAGCTATCTGTGGTCTCGTGACACGTGAGGGCGATTGCGTGAATGAGGAGAGGAACCGACATCTGGCCCACATGGCGCGGCGCCGGCGCGCGCTCTTCTTCGGGCTGACGTTCGCGAGCTCGATCCTCGCCACGCTGCTGATGCTCGACATCCTGAACGCGAACGGCCTCACGCTCGCGGAGCATCTGGCGCTGCCGCTGTTCTTCATCCTGTTCACGTGGATTGCCGGCGCGTTCTGGACGGCGATCGCCGGATTCTGCCTCCGCCTCATCGGGCGCGACCCGGCCGTGCCGCATCCCGACGACGTCGCGGGCCGCCCGGTGCAGGGCCGCACGGCGCTCATTCTCTGCACCTACAACGAAGATTTCGATCACGTCGCCGCCGGCATCGACGCCATCTGGACCTCTCTCGCGAAGCAGCCGGAGCAGGCGAAGTTCGACTTCTTCATTCTCTCGGACACGCGCAAGCCGGACATCGCGGCTCAGGAAGAGACGGGCTGGAAGAAGCTCGTGCGCCGGCACAACGCGCGCGGCCGCATCTTCTATCGCCGCCGGGAGAAGAACACGAGTCGCAAGGCCGGCAACGTCGCGGACTTCGTCACGAAGTGGGGCGCGGGCTACGACTACATGATCGTGCTCGACGCCGACAGCGTGATGTCCGGCAACGCCGTGGTCACGCTCGCGAAGCTGATGGACGCGAACCCGCAGATCGGGCTGCTCCAGACCCTGCCGAGCCCGGCGGGTCGCGAGACGCTCTTCGCCCGGCTGCAACAGTTCGCCGCGCGCCTGAACTCGCAGATGCTCTCGAGCGGTCTGGCGTTCTGGCAGTTGAGCGAGAGCAATTACTGGGGGCACAACGCTATCATCCGCGTGCGGGCGTTCGCTCAGTACTGCGCGCTGCCGCGCCTGCCGGGGTCGGAGCCGTTCGGCGGCGAGATCCTGAGTCACGACTTCGTCGAGGCCGCGCTGATGCGCAAGGCCGGCTACGAAGTGTGGATGGTCCCGGATCTCGAGGGGAGCTGGGAGCAGGTGCCCTCGAACCTCATCGACTTCGCCGCGCGCGACCGGCGCTGGGCGCAGGGCAATCTGCAGCATCTCGGCGTGATGCCCCTCAAGGGCCTGCACTGGGTGAGCCGCATTCACATGATCACGGGCGTGCTCGCGTACGTGACCTCGCCGCTGTGGATGATCGTGCTGATCCTGAGCTCGATCGTCACGTGCCAGGAGGCCATCCGCGGCTACCAGTACTTCGAGCCCGGAACGTACTCGCTGTTTCCGAGCTGGCCCGAGTACCGCAGCGGCGAGATCGCCGTGCTGCTGACGGTGACGATCGTCGTGCTGCTCTTGCCGAAGGTGCTGGGGGCGACGCTCGCGCTCGTGAATCCGGTGCAGCGCAAGCTGTTCGGTGGCGCGGTCAACATCCTCAAGAGCCTGTTCGCGGAGCAGCTCTTCAGCATGCTGCTTGCGCCCGCGATGATGATCTTCCACACGAGCTTCGTGCTGCAGACGCTGTCCGGCATCGTGGTGAAGTGGGATGCGCAGGCACGCGACGACCGGGGCATCAGCTTCCGCGAAGCGTTCATCCGCATGAAGTGGCACGTCTTCATCGGTATCGCGTGGGGCGCGGTCATTCTCGCGCTCGCGCCGCGCTTCATTTGGTGGATGCTGCCGGTGATCGCGGGATTGCTCCTCAGTCCACCGCTGGCCGTGCTGACGAGCCGCGCGACGGTAGGGCACCGATTGCGCGAGCGCGGCTACTTCCTCACGCCCGAAGAGACGAGCACGCCGGTGGAGCTCATGGGCATCGAAGCCGTGAACACACCCGAGTACCACGCGCCCGCGGCCGCGGACGATTTCCATCCGGTGCCGGAACATGCACCGCTGCGAATGGAGGCCGCGCCCTTCGATCGCTACAGCCTGCGGTACGGGCTCGCGAAACGGGCTCCGGTCGTCGTCGTGGCCGAGGATACGTCCGACGGCAATCCGCGAGTGTCCACGCCTCAATCGCCTGCCGCTCCCTCCCAGCGTCCGGCTGCGCAACGCGTCGATCGCGTGAGCGCCTAGTCAGCGCGTACACATTTCTGTCGCCACTGCCGAAGTGGCGATGCCGCCCGAGCGAATCCCACACTCTGCGGCAGCGCTGAGCGCGCGGCGCGACGAGCCCGGTCGATCCATTACGAGTGCTGCGGTCGGCTGCCGCGAAATCGAGACGGGTTGTGCGTGACGTCGCTACGCGATGGTCCAGGAGTACAGCGTCTGGTCTTTGGGATATCGATGTTCGACGCTGTGAATTACGCGCATGCGCGCATCGCGCGCGAGCTCCTGCAGACAGAACAGTGCACCGTACGTCGTCAGTCCGGCAATGGCGGCCCGGCCTTCTCGCCAGCGGTGATAGAGATCGTGGTACCAGATATCGGTGACATCGCCGTCAAACGCGTGAACAGTCTCGCCGCGCATCATCGCCTCACGACCGAACGCGCGCGCAGCGGCGAACCGATTGTCGATGAGCACCTTGTAGAGCGCGGGATGATCGAGAGCGGCGCTCGCGTCCGGCGTGCCGGGCACACGTGTCCAGTCAGCGCTCGCAAGAAACGACAGTGATGTAGCGGCGACCGCGCTCTGCAGGACCGTGCGTCGACTGACCATGCGTCCCCCTCTCGTTCTGCGGCAAGTCTCTGGGCTCCTCTGCGCGCCCGTCAAGCCGCGCGTGGCGTGAGACCAACGCATGGCACGCCGGAGATGGGAACAAAAGCTGCGCGGATGAGCTTTTCTTTAAGGAGCGACACGATCAAATTCGGCGTGGCAGACGTGCCGCACGGTTATTCGCATCCAGTTGGCCTACGCTGATCAGGAAGGAGCACGGGCAACACTCCAATGCGACGGCTGTCGACGACACTCTGGTGGGTTCCGGCCCTGCTGTGCGCGGCCGCTTACGCGGGTGCCGAAGAGCCGTCGCCGCCGTCGAGCCCGCCACCGCAGCCTCCGCCAGCGCCGCAATCGGAGCAAGACGCCGGACCGCAGCCGGATCACGACGCGTGGCTCGACCGGACGCAACAAGGCGTCAAGGACATGGTCTCGAAGTCGGCGGAGCGCCTGGATCGCCTGTTCGGCCCCGAAGAAGATGAAGCGGCGTATCAAGCCGTCACCGGCAGCATCGCTCCCGCGCTGCTGTGGGATG
>DASZSS010000335.1:0-2592 GCA_035548535.1 Steroidobacteraceae bacterium | reverse complement strand
CGGATCGCGAACTGCTCGACCAGCACGGGGAATCGCCACTCGAGCACCTCGGGATCGGTCAATCGGCTGTTCGTCATGTGAGTCTGCACGGCATCCGTGCCGTCGAAGTCCGGCCCGGCACCAGAGCCGCCGCATATCGTCTCGTAATACTGATGACGCTCGTTGCCGAACGTGAAGTTGTTCATCGTTCCCTGAGCGGCCGCGAGCTGGCGCATGGCGCCGTACAGCGCATCGGTCACGAGCTGACTGGTCTCGACATTGCCGGCGACGACCGCGCCGGGCGGACGCGGCGAGAGTAGCGACCCCTGCGGCACGATGAGATCAATCGGCTCGAGACAGCCCTCGTTCATCGGAATTTCGTCGTCGACGAGCGTGCGCACGACGTAGAGCACCGCCGCGCGCGTGATGGAAGAGGGCGCATTGAAGTTCGTCGCCTGCTGCGGGCTCGTGCCGGTGAAGTCGATGCGCGCACGCCGCGCGGCGCGATCCACCTTGACCGACACCGAGATGACGGAGCCGTCGTCGGACTCGCACTGAAACGTGCCGTCATCGAGCCGATCGAGGACGCGGCGCACGGATTCGGCCGCGTTGTCACGCACGTGATGCATGTACGCGAGGACGACCTCGCGACCATACTCGGCGACGATCCGGCGCAGCTCCTGCGCGCCGCGCGCACACGCGGCGACCTGCGCTTTGATGTCGCCGATGTTCTGTTCGACATTCCGGGCCGGAAAGCGCCCCGCCGACAGCAGTTGCCGAAACTCACGCTCCCGGAACGAGCCCGCCGCCACGAGGAGGAAGTTGTCGATGAGCACGCCCTCCTCATCGAGCCGAGTGCTGTCGGGCGGCATCGAGCCGGGCGTCATGCCGCCGATGTCGGCGTGATGTCCGCGCGCGGCTACATAGAACAACACGGTGTCCTCGTGCTCGTCGAAGACGGGCATCACGACGGTCACGTCGGGCAGGTGCGTGCCGCCATTGTATGGATTGTTCAGCGCGTACACGTCGCCGCGGACGATGCCGCGGCCATCGCGCGCGTCCGCGCGGGCAGCGATGATCGAGCGCACGCTTTCGCCCATGGAGCCGAGGTGCACGGGCATGTGAGGCGCGTTGGCGATGAGCGCTCCGTGCGCGTCGAACAGTGCGCACGAGAAGTCGAGTCGCTCCTTGATGTTCACCGAGTACGCGGTGCTTTGGAGCGCAACCCCCATCTGCTCGGCGATGGCCATGAAGAGGTTGTTGAAAATCTCGAGCTGGACGGGATCGGCGTGCGTCCCGATGGCGACCCGTGCGGGCAATGCCTCGATGCGCTCGAGAATGAGCTCGCCGCGCGCGCGGACCGTTGCGCCCCAGCCCGGCTCGACGACCGTCGTCGAGGTGCGATCGAAGATGATGGCGGGCCCCGCGATGCGCTGATCCGTGGGAAGGCGATCGCGCTCATAGACCGGCGTGTCCCACTCGCGTTGCGCCATGAAGACCCGTGCACGAAAAGACTCTGTGGGTTCGCTCTCTCGCTGCACTTCCGCGCCAATCGGCGCGAACGCCGCGTCAGCCGCGGAACCCGCGATCGCTTCGACCGAAACCGATTCGACGATCACCGACGTTCCGGGCATCACGAACGTGAACCGCTGCCGATACGCCTCCTCGAACCGTTCGCGAATCGCCGCGCAAGTCCCGTGTGGAACGTCGATCGCGGTGTCCGTGCCGCGATACTTCACGTGCAAGCGGCGCTCGATGCGAATCGCGGCATCCTCGGCGCCTTGCTTCATGAGGGCTTCGCGTGCCTCGCTTTCGAGCTCCGCGAGCACACGCTCCATCTCCGGCATGAGCGCGTCGCTCAATTCCGCCTCGAGCGCGCGCTGCCGCAGGGCCCGATCCTCCGCAAGCCCAATCCCAAAGGCCGACAGCACGCCCGCGAGCGGATGGATCAACACTCGCGACATTCCCAACGCATCGGCGACGAGACACGCATGCTGCCCACCGGCCCCTCCGAAGCAGACGAGCGTGTACGCGGTGACGTCATAGCCGCGTGCAATGGAAATGCGCTTGATGGCGTTCGCAACACTTTCGACCGCGATTGCGAGGAAGCCGCCGGCGATTTCGCGCGACTCGCGTCGCACGCCCGTGGCACGCTCGATCTCCGCGGCAAGCTCGGCGAACTTGCGGGCGACGATGTCCGCGTCCAGAGGCTCGTTCCCGTGCGGGCCGAATACGGCGGGGAAGAATTCGGGTTGCAGCTTCCCCACCATGACATTGCAGTCGGTGATGGTGAGCGGCCCGCCACGCCGATAGCACGCGGGGCCGGGATCGGCTCCGGCCGACTCCGGTCCCACGCGAAAGCGCGCGCCGTCGAATCGGCAAATGGACCCGCCGCCTGCGGCGATCGTGTGGATGTTCATCATCGGCGCGCGCAGACGGACGCCTGAAACGACGCTCTCGAAGTTGCGCTCGTAAGCGCCAGCGTAGTGGGACACATCCGTCGACGTGCCGCCCATGTCGAAACCGATTGCGCGCTCGAACCCCGCCGCATTCGCGGCGCGCGCCATGCCGACGATGCCGCCGGCTGGGCCGGAGAGAATCGCATCTTTGCCC
>DASZSS010000334.1:0-3509 GCA_035548535.1 Steroidobacteraceae bacterium | reverse complement strand
CGCTGAGGATCTGAGAAAGAGAGCTATGGCACACGCACACGCCCCGGCCCACGCACCCGCCGACGCGGACAAGTACTACATCCCGCACAGCAGCCCGTGGCCGATCATCGGCTCCGCCGCGCTCTTCACGGTGATGCTCGGCGCGATCTCGTACCTGAACGACTGGTTCGGCGCCTGGGTGTTCCTGCCCGGCGCGGCGCTCCTGATCTTCATGTTCGTGCGCTGGTTCGGGACGGTGATCGGCGAGAACCAGGCGGGTCTGTACAACCTGCACGTCGACCGCTCCTTCCGCATGGGGATGATGTGGTTCATCTTCTCCGAGGTGATGTTCTTCGCCGCGTTCTTCGGCGCGCTCTTCTACGCGCGGCAGCTCGCGGTGCCGTGGCTCGGCGGGCACGGCGTGAAATTCCTGACCAACATCGAGCTGTGGAAGGGCTTCGAGAACGCGTGGCCGACGAACGGCCCGGGTCGCGTGGGCGGCCGTGAGGATTCGACGTTCGGCGTCATTCCGGCCTTCGGCCTGCCGGCGGTGAACACCGCGATCCTGCTGACGAGCAGCGTCACGGTCACCATCGCGCATCACGCGCTGCGCGAGGGCAAGCGCGGCATGCTCGCCGCCTTCCTCGCCACGACGTTCCTGCTCGGCTTCCTGTTCGTGTACCTGCAGGCCACCGAGTATCACGAGGCGTACACCGAGCTCGGTCTGCGGCTCTCGACGGGCATCTACGGGTCGACGTTCTTCATGCTGACGGGCTTCCACGGCCTGCACGTGACGATCGGCGCCATCATGCTCACGATCGTCTGGCTGCGCGTGCTGAAGGGGCACTTCACGCCCCAGCGTCACTTCGCGTTCGAGGCGGTGGCCTGGTACTGGCACTTCGTCGACGTGGTGTGGCTCGGCCTCTTCATCTTCGTGTACTGGCTCTAGCCGACTGAACTTCCGCCGGCCGCGGCGCTCTTGTCAGCGGCCGGGCGGAATACCGTGCGGCGCGATGAGGCCGGCGTACCACGCGGCCATCAGCAGCAGAAACAGCACGACGGACAGAGTCACGCGCCAGGTGAGTGCTCGTGCCATCTTGCGCGAATCCTCGGGCGTGCGCGGCCGGTTGCGGCTGCCGCCACGGGAGAGGTGAAAGAGCGCGGATCCCAGGCTCGCGAGGATGCCGAGGAACACGACCATGACGGCCAGGCGGATGAGATCGTCCATGGCGCTAGCCTAACACCATGGCTCGCGTCCACATGGCGTTCGGAGCGCGCAGGTTCGAGGCGTCGTGGCCGCTGACCCTGCTCACCGTCGCCGCGTGCGTGGCGTTCGTCGCGCTCGGACGCTGGCAGTGGAACAAGGGCGAGCTGCGTGAAGCGCAGGCGGAAGAGTTCCGGCGCGGCAGCGAGCAACCGCTCGAGCTCGGCGCACGCGCGCTGAGCGAGGTGGAGCGCTTCCAGCGGGTGCGCGTGAGCGGACATTACGACCCCGCTCACCAGTTTCTGCTGGACAATCGCACCTACGACGGGCGCGCGGGCTACGAAGTGCTGACGCCGCTCGATCGGCGGGACGGCGCGACGATCCTCGTGGATCGCGGCTGGATTCCCTTCACGGGGTATCGCGACCGGCTGCCGCAGGTAGCATTCACGCCGGCGCCGCTCGATGTGGTCGTCGGGCGCGTGGACGAGCTGCCGAGCGAGGGGCTGGAAAGCGGCCGCGCGCCGCCGGACGCGCGAGCGCCATGGCCGAAGGTGACCACGTATCCGCACGCGGCGGAATTGAGCGCCGCGCTCGGACGGCCCACGGAAACGCGGCTCCTGCTGCTCGATCCGCGACTGCCGAACGGCTACGTGCGGGAGTGGCAGCCGCCGGGCCTGCGGGCGATCCGGCACTGGTCGTACGCCGTGCAGTGGTGGGCCTTCGCGGTCCTGGCCGTCGCGTTGTGGGTGATTCTGGGGTTCAAGAAGCGAAGAGATGGCTGAGACCGCCCAAGAGAAGCAAATCGTCGCGCGCAACCTGCGCACGGTGGGCGCGCTCGCGGGCATCTTTCTGCTGCCACTGCTGCTGTCGTTCTGGATGTACTACGGCAACGGCTGGCGCCCGGCCCGGCTCGCGAATCACGGCGAGCTGCTCCAACCCGTACGCCAGCTTCCCGGCGCGGAGCTGCGCGAGGCGAACGGCGCGGTCGCGCCGGTGAATCTGTTCATGGACAAGTGGGCGCTCGTGTACGTCGGCAACGGGGCTTGCGACGCCACCTGCCGGAGCGCGCTGTACTTCATGCGCCAGACACGCCTGTCGCTGAACAACGATATGACCCGAGTGACGCGCGTGTTCCTCGCCACCGATTCCTGTTGCGATCGCGCGTTCCTCGAGCGCGAGCATCCCGGGCTCATCGTCATCGATGCGACGGGCCCCAATGCGCACGAGCTCCTCGCGGCATTTCCGACGACGGATCAGGCGCAATCGCTATTCATCGTCGATCCGCTGGGCAATCTCGTCATGCGGTACGACACGCGCGCGGACCCCAAGGGTCTGCTCACGGATCTCAAGAGGCTGCTGAGGCTCTCGCACATCGGATGACACAGTTCGGTAAACATGACTCGCTCTCGCGGTGGGTTCGGCGCCTCGCGCTCGCCGGCCTGGTTCTGTGCTTCATCGTGGTGGTGCTCGGCGCCTACGTCCGGCTGACCGCTGCGGGACTCGGCTGCCCGGACTGGCCGGGGTGCTACGGCCACGTCACGCCGATCGGTGCGCAGCAGAACATGGCCGCGCAGGCCGCGTTTCCCAACAACCCGCTGCACGTCGGCAAGGCGTGGCGCGAGATGATCCATCGCTACGCGGCGTCGACGCTGGGCTTCATCATCGTCGTGATCGCGGCCATCGCCATCAGCGCGCGACGCCAGCGCATCGTTAGCATTCCTCACGCCGTACTGCTGCTGCTAACCGTCGTCGTGCAAGGCGCGCTCGGCATGCTCACGGTCACCTGGAAGCTGACGCCGCTCATCGTGACGCTGCATCTGCTCGTCGGGCTCACCACGCTCTCGCTGTTATGGTGGCTCTGGCTATCGCTCCAGTCGCGCGAGCGCGCAAGCATTCGATTCGGCGGCGGCAAGTCCGACGGCATGAGCGCGTATCCCGGGCGCGAGAAATCGCCGCGCAAGCTCGTCGTGATCGGTCTCGTTGCCCTCGCACTGCAGATCGCGCTGGGCGGCTGGACGAGCAGCAATTACGCGGCCATCGCGTGCCCGGATTTCCCCAAGTGCCAGCAGAGCTGGTGGCCGGAAATGAACTACGGCGATGCTTTCGTGCTGTGGCGCGACCTGGGTGTGAACTACGAGGGCGGAGTGCTGGAGCACGAGGCACGCGTCGCCATTCATTTCACGCATCGCCTCGGTGCGCTGGTCGCGACGATTGCGCTCGTCGTCGCGGCACTGGCCACCCTCCGCCGGCGCAACAAGCGCGGCCGCGCGCGCATCGCCGCTTGCGCAGTGCTCGCTGCCCTCGCGCTTCAGCTTCTCATCGGCAC
>DASZSS010000333.1:0-1969 GCA_035548535.1 Steroidobacteraceae bacterium | reverse complement strand
ATCGACTGCACGGTCGATTCGATGTTGACGACCACGCCCTTCTTCAGGCCGCGCGAGGGATGCGAGCCGACGCCCAGCACCTCGACGCCGCCATCCGGCGTCACTTCCGCGACGAGCGCGACCACCTTCGAGGTGCCGATGTCGAGCCCGACGATCAGTCCCCGGTCCGAGCGCTTAGACATCCTTCGCAGAATCCCCGTCTGTGTGGTGCGCGACGTGCCCGGCGCCGCGCCATCCAATGGCAAACCCGTTCGTGTAACGCATGTCGACATAGCTGATGTCATCCGCACGTTGTGTAACCAGTTTCGCGGCGGTGGTGATGAAGCGCTCGAAGCGCTCGTCGACCTGACGCCGCCCAAGGCGAACGGTCACGCCGTTCGCCAGATCGAATTCCCACGCGCCGCGCGCATCGAGACGCAACGCGGTGAGCCGCAGGCCCGCTTCGGCGAGGCGCCCCTGCGAGGCGAGATAGCGCTGTGCGACCTCGGATTCGGTGCCGTCTGGACCATCGAGCTGCGCGAGCTCCTGCGGCACGTGCCGGGCATCGCTCGCAAACAGCTCGCCGCGCGTGTTCAGCAAGCCGCTCTCGCGCCAACGCGCGGCGGCGACCTGCTCGGAAACGACCACCCGCAAGCCCCGGGGCCACGCACGTTGCACGGTCACCTTGTCGACCCACGGGATCGAAGCGATCGCGCCGCGCACCGCTTCGAGATCGATGCTGACGAGCCCGACGCCGCGCACTTGCCGCTTCACGGCGCGCTCGATGTCCGCCGGCGAGACGCGCTGGAAGCGGCCGGCCACCTCGACCGTCTGAATCGGCTGATCGAGCGTCCACATCACCACGCCGCCCGCTGCCGCAAGGCCGGCGAGGCTCGCGAGCGTCATGCTCCAGCGGCGCCAGTCGACCTTGATTGCGCGCAGCGAGAGCCAGCCGGACTTCTCGGCTTGCTTGCGACGATTGCGTGGCTTGCCCAGCATGCGCGTCAGGCCCTCACTCGCGCGAAGCTCGTCTCGAGCACGCGCCAGACGAGTCGATCGAAATCCATCCCGGCCGCGCGCGCCGCCATCGGCACGAGGCTGTGGTCCGTCATGCCGGGCACCGTATTGATTTCGAGCAGAAGCGGCCGGCCCGTCGGGTCCATCATGAAATCCACGCGGCCCCAGCCTTCCGCGCCGGTCGCCTCGAACGTCGCGACGGCGAGGTTCGCCAGATGCTGCTCGGCCGGTGCCGAGAGGCCCGACGGGCAGTGGTACCGCGTGTCGTCGCGGAAGTATTTCGCCTCGTAGTCGTAGAAGGATCGCGGCGTCTCGATGCGGATCGACGGCAGCGCCTTGCCCTGCAGGATGGCGACGGTGTATTCGCCGCCGCTGATCCACGCCTCGGCGAACACGATGCGATCGCTCTTCGCGGCAGCCTCGTACGCCGCCGGCAGATCCGTCGCGCGCTCGACCTTCGTCATGCCGACGCTCGACCCTTGCGTCGCCGGCTTCACGATCATCGGGAGCCCGAGCTTCTCGAGCGCCGTGTCGAAATCCTGCGGCCCGCCCAGCACGACGTACGGCGCCGTTGCGATGCCGACGGAGAGCGCGAGCCGCTTCGTGCGCAGCTTGTCCATGCCGATGGCGGACCCGAGCACGCCGCTGCCGGTGTAGGGCACGCCGAGATACTCGAGCGCGCCTTGCAGCGTGCCGTCCTCGCCGCCCGGACCGTGAAGCGCGATCCACACGCGATCGAAGCGCTGCTCGAGCAGCCGCGACAGCGCCTGCTCGCGCGGATCGAAGGCGTGCGCGTCCACGCCGCTGCGCTTCAGCGCGGCCAGCACGGCAGTGCCCGAGAGCAGGGAGATCTCGCGCTCCGCCGAATCGCCGCCGAACAGCACGGCGACGCGGCCGAAGGCTTTCGGCTCGCTCACCGGCGTCACGGCGCGGGGTTCGTATTTCAAGCGCATCGTCTACTTCCTGCCGATGA
>DASZSS010000332.1:0-2919 GCA_035548535.1 Steroidobacteraceae bacterium | reverse complement strand
CCGAGGATGCGCTCGACGAATTCCTTCACTTCGCGACCGCGCTCGCCGATCAGCCCGACGACGATGATGTCGGCATTGGTATAGCGCGCCATCATGCCGAGCAGCACGCTCTTGCCGACGCCGCTGCCGGCGAACAGCCCGATGCGCTGGCCGCGCCCGATCGTGAACAGCGAGTTGATCGTGCGCACGCCGACGTCGAGCGGTTCCGAGATCGGCTGCCGTGCGAGCGGATTGATGAGCTTCCCGGTGAGCCGCACGTTCTCCTCGCAGAGCAGGGGGCCGAGCCCGTCGAGCGGCTGCGCGGTGCCATCGATGATGCGCCCGAGCAGTTCCGGCCCCACCCGCACGGTCCCGGCGCGCTGGCGCGGCACGACACGCGCGTTCGGCTCGAGGCCGTGCACGTCGCCGGTCGGCATGAGGTACAGCCGATCGCCGGAAAAGCCCACGACTTCCGTCTCGACGCGCGCGCCGCTGCTCGCCAGGACGTCGCAGTAGTCGCCCACCGCAGCCTGGCAGCCCACCGCCTCGAGGGTTTGCCCGATCATGCGCGTGAGATGACCCTCGACCGCCGGTGGCGGCACCCGCTCGACGCGCGATACGTTGCGCGCGAGGCGGTCCTGCCAGATGTGGCTGCGACTGAGAACCGATCGATTCATCCGCCGGCGCTCTCGCCAGTGCGTGTCGGCGCGCGCTCGTCACCGAACGCGGCAGCGACGACCGCATTCAAGCGGCTGTCGAGCTTGGCATCGATCTGCGAGGTATCGGTGCGAACGACGCAGCCGCCGCGCGAGAGCGCAGGGTCCTCGACGATGCTCCATGCGCGATCGCTCGAGGGTGTGGAGAGTAGGTCGCGCACGACGGCGGCATCTTCCGGATGCAAGTGAACGCGAACGTCGCGAGCGGCCACCGGCAGCCTGCCGACGCACTCGCGAATGACGGCGATGACCTGTGCGGGGTCCGTTTTCAGCTCCCGCCGCACCATTTGCTTGCCCACGGTCAGCGCGAGCAGGGTGAGCTGCTTCTCGACTGCGTCATCGAGATCTTCCAGCGGTCGGGAAAGCATGCTCAGGATCGCGTCGAGCCGCTGGACACGCGCGTTGAGCTCCGCGAGGCGCTTGTTCACTTCGGCCTGCGCGGCCGCGAGCCCCTCCTGATAGCCTTTCTCGTAGTTGGCGCGCTCGGCGGCGCGCCGCTCGGCTTCGGTCACGCGCCGTCCGATGATCGGCCCCTCGACCGACGGCAGCGACCAGCGCTTGATCGCGTCGGCCGACGCCGCCGCTCTGGCCGCGGCGAACGCTTTGTCAGACATACGCCTCGCCCTTGCCGCCGAGCGCGATCGTGCCCGCTTCGGCGAGCTTGCGGGCGGCCATCAGGATCTCCTTCTGCGCCGCTTCCACCTCCGAGAGCCGCACCGGGCCTTTCGCTTCGAGGTCGTCCTTCAGCATCTCCGCCGCGCGCTGCGACATGTTCTTGAAGATCTTCGCCTTCAGCTCATCGTCGGCGCCTTTCATGGCGATGAGCAGGCGATCGCTCTGCACGTTGCGCAGCAGCTCCTGCATGCCGCGATCGTCGATGTCGATGAGATTGTCGAAGACGAACACCAGGTCCTGAATCTTGGTGGCGAGCGCTTCATCGGCGCGGTTGACCTGCTCCATCACCGCGCTTTCGGTGCCCGGATCGAGCAGGTTGATGATGTCCGCCGCCGCCTTGGGACCGCCGAGCGAGGAGGTCTTGGCCGTGGACTTGCCGGCGAACTGCTTTTCCATGATGTCGTCGAGCTCGGAGAGCGCGCTCGGCTGCACGCCGTCGAGCGTTGCGATGCGCATGATGACGTCCGCGCGCAAACCGGCGGGCAGCGCGGTGAGGATATCCGCCGCCTGGTCGGCATCGAGATACGCGAGCACGATGGCGATGATCTGCGGATGCTCGTGCCGAATGAGCTCCGCGACCGCGCGCGGGTCCATCCACTTCAACGCCTCGAGGCCCTTGCTGGAGGGCCCGATGTTGATGCGATCGATCACGCTCGCGGCTTTGTCCTCGCCGAGCGCGTCCACCAGCACCTTGCGCAGGAACTCGTCGACGCCGACGCCGACGGAGGTCTGCGTCTCGACCACCGACGTGAACGTCGAGAGCACCTCCGACACTTCCTCCTTGGAGACGTTCAGCAGCTGCGTCATCGCCGCGCCGACCTTCTGCACTTCGCGCGCGCCCATGTGCTTCAGCACCTGCGCGGCCTCTTGCTCGCCGAGCGTCAGCAGCAGAATCGCGGCGCGCTCGACGCCCGTGCGGCGGGATTGTTGCTTTTCTTGCGCCATTTAATCGTCCTGTGCGACCCAGGTGCGCACGACCTGCGCGACCCGCTTCGGATCCTGCCCAACGAGCGTGCGCGCTTGCGCGAGCTGCTGCTCGTATGCGAGCGGCGGCGCGTTCGTGAGCGTTCCATTCGCGACGCGTGGCGGAGAGCCACCCGGTGCGCCCGCGGGGGCGCCCTCGGGCGCATACACCACCTGCGGCGCGGCCGCGCGCGTGTGACTGAGCAGACTGCGTGTCAGCGGCCGGAGCACCGCGAGCACGAGAACGAGCAGCACAATGAGCCCGGCGACGATCTTCGCGATGTCGCGCACGAACGGCTGCTCCCAGATGGGCAGCGTCTCGAGATCGCCCGTGGACGGCACGTCTTCGTCGCGGAACGGCGAGTTCACGACGTTCACGCTGTCGCCGCGCTCGGCGTTGAAGCCGACGGCATCCTTGACGAGCTGCGTTACGTGCTCGAGCTGTTGTGGCGTGAGCGGCGTGCTCTTGGTCTTACCATCCGCGCCGGTCGTACGCAGATTGTCGATGAGCACAGCAACTGTGAGTCGCTGCAGGCGGCCGGATGGAGTCTTCGTGTACGCCAGGGTCCGATCGATTTCATAGTTG
>DASZSS010000331.1:0-4207 GCA_035548535.1 Steroidobacteraceae bacterium | reverse complement strand
ACAGGCGGGCGGTCGTTCATGCAAGGTTTCGGATTGCTCTCGGCTCTGGTGTGGCTCCCGATCGCGACGGGCGTCGTGGTGCTGCTCATGGGCGACAAGCGCATCGTCGCGGGTCGCTGGGTCGCGCTCGTCGGGTCGCTGCTGACGGTCGCGCTCGCCATCCCGGTGATGACGCAGTTCGACGGCAGCACGGCGCAGTTCCAGTTCGTCGAAAAGCTGCCGTGGATTCCGGCGTTCAGCGCGTACTACCACCTCGGCGTGGACGGCATCGCGTTACCGCTCGTGCTCCTGACGGCGTTCATCACGGTGCCGGTGATCATCGCCGGCTGGACGGTCATCGAGCAGCGCCCCGCGCAGTACTTCGCCGCCTTCCTGATCATGGAAGGCTTGATGATCGGCGTGTTCAGCGCGATGGATTCGCTGCTGTTCTACTTCTTCTGGGAAGCCATGCTGATCCCGATGTTCCTGATCATCGGCATCTGGGGCGGCCCGCGGCGCGTGTACGCGACCATTAAGTTCTTCCTGTACACGTTCCTCGGCTCGGTGTTCATGCTGGTCGCGCTCATCTACATGTACGTGAAGGCGGGCGACTACTCGATCGCGAGCTTCCAGATGCTGCCGCTCACGAAAGTCGAGCAGCGCTGGATCTTCGTCGCCTTCCTGCTCGCCTTCGCCGTGAAGGTGCCGATGTGGCCGGTGCACACGTGGTTGCCAGATGCGCACGTCGAAGCCCCCACCGGCGGTTCCGTCATCCTGGCGGCCATCATGCTGAAGATGGGCGGGTACGGCTTCCTGCGCTTCAGCCTGCCGATCGCGCCCGACGCGAGCCGCGATCTGGCATTGCTGATGATCGCGCTCTCGCTCGTCGCGGTGATCTACATCGGGTTCGTCGCGATCGTGCAGACGGACATGAAGAAGCTCATAGCGTATTCGTCCATCGCTCACATGGGCTTCGTGACGCTGGGTGCGTTCGTTGCGTTCGACATCGTGCAGAACACCGGCGCGCTGAAGGGCGCGGTGATGGGCATGTCCGGCGCCATGATCCAGATGATCTCGCACGGCCTCGTGTCGGGGGCGCTGTTCTTGTGCGTCGGCGTGCTGTACGACCGAGTGCACAGTCGCGACATCGCGGCGTATGGCGGCGTCATCAACACGATGCCGCGGTTCGCCGCGTTCATGGTGCTCTTTGCGCTGGCGAACACGGGTCTGCCCGGCACGTCCGGATTCGTCGGGGAGTTCCTCGTCATCATCGCGAGCTTCAAGGCGAACTTCTGGTACTCGGTGCTCGCCGCCGTGACGCTCATCCTTGGCGCGGCCTATACGCTATGGCTCGTGAAGCGCGTCGTGTTCGGTCCCATCGCCAACGATCACGTCGCGCACCTCACGGATCTGAACGTGCGCGAGTTCGTCATCCTCGGAGCGCTCGCAATCGCGGTACTGGGGATGGGCGTCTACCCGGCACCTCTCGTGAACATGATGGAAGCCTCCGTGCATCACCTGGTGGACCAGGCTGTTGCGACCAAGGTGCCGGCGGCCCTCGTCGGCCAGGTCCCCTAGAGCGAACCCATGCCCGAAACTACTCCCGTCACTCTCGCGAGCTTCGCGCCGGCGCTGCCGGAGATCTATCTCACCGTCATGATCTGCGCGGTCCTGATGGTGGACGTGTTCGCCGGCCAGACGCGGCGCGGCCTCTCGGCGACTTTCACGCTCGTCGTGCTCGCCGTGGGCGCCGCGCTCACGGGCGTGTACGCGCACGTCTCCCAGCGCACGGTGCTCTTCGACGGCCACTACGTCGCGGACGAGCTTGCGTGGGTGCTGAAGATGTTCGGCTTCCTGTTCGTCGCGTTCGCGATGCTCTACTCGCGGTCGTACCTGAACTGGCGTGGACTGCTGCGCGGTGAGTACTTCGTTCTCATGCTGACCGCGCTGCTGGGCGTCTTCGTGCTCGCCTCCGCGAACAGCTTGCTGACCCTCTATGTCGGAGTCGAGCTGCTGGCGCTGTCGGTGTACGCGCTCGTCGCGTTCGATCGCGAGTCGGGCATCGCCGCGGAGTCCGCCATGAAGTACTTCGTGCTCGGGGCGATCGCTTCGGGTGCGTTGCTGTACGGCATGTCGATGATCTACGGCATGACGGGGACGCTGTTGCTCGATGATCTGGCTGCGCAGCTCGTGGCCGGTAAAGCGAGCCTCGCGGTCATCCTCGGGCTCGGCTTCATCGTCGTGGCGGTGGCCTTCAAGCTCGGCGCGGTGCCGTTCCACATGTGGCTGCCGGACGTGTACGAGGGCTCGCCCACCAGCGTGACGCTCTTCATCGGCACGGCGCCGAAGCTCGCGTATTTCGCGCTCGCGTTCCGCCTCCTCGGTCAGGGTCTGCAGGGTGTCGTCACGGATTGGTCGCAGATGCTCGCGGCGCTCGCGGTGCTCACGCTCATCGTCGGCAATCTGGTGGCGCTCGTGCAGAGCAATCTGAAGCGTCTGCTCGCGTATTCGACCATCGCGAACGTCGGGTTCATCGTGCTCGGCTTCGTGACGGGCGCGCCGGCGGGCTACAGCGCCGCGCTGTACTACACGCTGGTGTACGTGCTGACGGCGCTCGGATCCTTCGGCGTGATCCTGCTGGCGAGCCGCCAGGGCTTCGAGGCCGATGAGCTCGACCACTACAAGGGCTTCTACAAGCGCGATCCGCTGCTCGCGCTCGTGATGCTGATCCTCATGTTCTCGACGGCCGGGGTGCCGCCCTTCGTCGGCTTCTGGGCGAAGTTGCGCATCTTCCAGGAGCTGTGGGCGACGAATCACCTGTGGCTCGTGATCATTGGTGCCGTGATGTCGATCATCGGCGCCTTCTACTATCTGCGCGTCGTCAAGCTGATGTACTTCGATCCGCCGGCGGATCTGCCGGTGGCGGATCGGCAGGCGGGCGTGCGCTTCGCGCTCGGGTTGAATGCGGCGGCGGTGCTGTTGCTCGGCCTGCTGCCGGGCCCGCTGCTCGATCTTTGCGCGCGCTTGATCCACTGAGAGAGCGACACGGCCCATGGCGGACAACTCGAAGAAAACCCCGCAGGGCACGACAACGCGCATCGCCGGCTACGACGCCGATCAGATCACGATTCGTGGCAAGGACCTCGTCAAGGATCTGATGGGGAAGGTGAGCTTCAGCGAGATGATGCTGCTGCAGCTCACGGGACGCGCGCCCTCGCGCATGCAAACCACGATTCTCGACGCGGTGCTGGTGACGATCATGGAGCACGGGCTCGTGCCTTCGGCGATCGTCACGCGCCTCACGCATTACGGGGCCCCGGAGTCAGTGCAGGGAGCGATCGCCGCGGGGCTCCTCGGTGTTGGCGACCGGTTCGCCGGCACGGCCAGTGAATGCGCGCTGGTGCTGGAGCCGATTGCAGCGGCGTCGCGGTTGAAGCGGGCCTCGCTCGCACGTGAGACCGTCAGGGCGTATCGCAAGCGCGAGCGGCCCATTCCGGGGTTTGGACACACCATTCATCGACAGGTGGACCCGCGCGTTACGCGGCTGCTGCAGATCGTGAAGGCCGCCGGCGCAAAGGGTGACTACGTTCGCGCGCTCGCGGCGCTCGAGACGGCCGTGCAGAAGGCCATCGGGAAGAACCTCGTCACGAATGTGAGCGCGGCCATTGCGGTCGCGCTGGGCGAAGCGGGCGTGCCTGCGAAGGCGGTGCGCGGGATCGTGCTCACGGCGCGCTGCGCCGGCCTCGCCGGGCACGTCTACGAGGAATCACACAGTCCCGTGGGCGCCGCGATGTGGAAGGCCGTCACCGACGCAGTCCGCTACGAACGCTAGCCGCGCGCCTGGGTAGCCGCGCGGCTGCGTATGGGGGACGGCATTCTGCCCGTGGCGAGCCCCCTGTCTGCGATTGCGCCACCTGCTGCTGCCCCTGCGACCATTCACGTTCCGCTGACCCTGCTGCAAGCCGCGATGCTTCGGGCCGACTCACTTATCGGCAGGTTTCTGCGGTGCGGCCGCATCGGTGGGCGCGCCGCCCGGAGCTAGCATCCTCACGCCCATCTTGGTCACTGGCCCCGGGCCACCATCCGGTGCGGGCCCAGTGATCTGGAAGAACACGTCGCCCGAGGCAGCCAGATCCGTCGTCGTGTAGTCCGATGGAATGGTGAACAGCGACGCATCGGGTTCGGCGCGGCTGACCTGCTCGAGCTTGTACGTCGTGTCGCCCATCAT
>DASZSS010000330.1:0-2675 GCA_035548535.1 Steroidobacteraceae bacterium | reverse complement strand
GGCGGAGCCGGGCCTTACTTCCTCATCGGCACGCGCTTCGTCGTTGCCGGAGCATTGCTTCTGCTATGGCTGAAGATGCGCGGCGTGCGCATGCCCACGCCGGGACAGTGGGTCAACTCCGCGCTGCTCGGGTTCCTGATGCTCGCCGTCGGCATCGGCGGCGTCACGATGGCCGAGAGAACGGTGAGCTCGGGTGCCGCGGTCGCGCTCATCAGCGTGCTGCCGCTCGCGATCGCGTTGTGGAGCGGCGTGCTCGAGAAGTGGCCGGGGCGCGAGCAATGGCTCGCGATCGGCATCGGGCTCGCCGGGACGCTGGTGATGGTGGCCGGCGCGGACCTGCGCGCCAGCCCGGGCGGCACGGCACTGATTCTTCTCAGCACGACCACGTGGTCGCTCGGCACGGTGCTGTCGCGCCGTCTCGATGTGCCTCAAGGCGCTATGGGATTCGCTGCGGAAATGCTCGCGGGCGGGCTCGTCGCGCTCGTCATGAGCGCCGCCTTCGGGGAACACTGGGTGCTGCCAGACGCGGCGCCGGTATGGTGGGCGTGGGCGTATCTCGTCGTGTTCGGCTCGCTGATCGCATTCTCCGCGTATCGGCTGCTGGTCGAGCGTGCCTCACCGACGCTCGCTTCGACGTACGCGTATGTGAATCCGCCAGTGGCGTTGTTCGTCGGCTGGTGGCTGGGCAATGAGTCGTTCTCCGCGAACGTGTTCATCGGCCTGCCCATCGTGTTGGCGGCGGTCGCCTTGCACACATGGACGCAACTGCGCGCCATGCCGACGGCGGCTCCGAAAGCCGTGCCGCAGGGGACGGCGTCCTCGCCGTCCACGAGCACGAGCGACAGCTAGCGGTCAGCGCGCGGCAGCCCGCGGCTCCACCGACTCGAGGTACTGGCGGCCGCCAAGCAGGTGCATCTGTCCGAGGATCCAGTCCCGCCGCGACATAACGTAGGGCGACGGTCGATCCGCATGCATGCGCACTGGATTGGGCAGCACAGCGGCGAGCGTCGCCGCTTCCGCGCGCGTCAGGCGCGACGCGGGCTTGCGAAAATAGCGTTGCGAGGCGGCTTCCACGCCGTACACCCCCGGCCCGAATTGCGCGATGTTCAAGTACATCTCGAGAATGCGCTCCTTCGGCCACAGCGTCTCGATGAGCACGGTCAGCCACGCCTCGATGCCCTTGCGCACGTAGCTCGCGCCGTTCCACAGGAAGAGGTTCTTCGCTACTTGCTGGCTGATGGTGCTCGCGCCGCGCGGGCGCTTGCGATGCGCGTTCTCCCGCACGGCCTGGCGAATGGACTTCAGATCGAAGCCCGCGTGAAACGGGAACTGCTGATCCTCCGACGCGATCACCGCGAGCGCGGCATGCGGCGAGATTTGCTCGAGATCCACCCACCGATAGTGGGTCTCGTACCCGGATTGGCCCGCCGAGATCGCGCGCGCCTTCGCCTGGATCATGAACGAGCTGGTGAAGGGATCGATCCAGCGCAGCAGCAGCACCGGCAGGACGGTGAGCACCATGAAGGCGAGCAGCAGCGTCACGACTCCCTTCAGGAGCCAGCTCGCCCTGCCGCCTTGCCGACCGGACCGCGTGCTCATGCTCTCCCCGCCGGCCGCACGGTCGCGCGCGACCGTGTGGCCGCTCGTCCCGCCGTGCGCTCTTACTGCTCGACGCGCTTGGCCGAGATCAATACGACGTCCTCGATCGGCACGTCCTGATGGCCGCGGCGATTGCCCGTCTTGACCGCGGCAATCTTGTCGACGACGTCCATGCCCTCGGTCACGCGCCCGAACACCGCGTACCCGTATGAGCCCGGCTTGTGATCGAGGAAGTCGTTGTCCTTCAGGTTCACGAAGAACTGCGAGGTGGCGCTGTTGATGTCGTTGGTGCGCGCCATCGAGAGCGAGCCGCGCTCGTTCTTCAGGCCGTTGGTCGCTTCGTTCTTGATCGGCTGGCGCGTCTTCTTCTGCGTCATGTCCGGCGTCAGCCCGCCGCCCTGGATCACGAAGCCGGGGATCACGCGGTGGAAGATCGTGCCGTCGAAATGGCCATCGTCGACATAGCGGAGGAAGTTCTCCACCGAGATCGGCGCTTCTTTCTGATACAGCTCGATCGTGATGTTGCCGAGCGATGTCTCGAATCTAACCATGCGTGCCTCGTGCTTCGTGTGGGCGGGTGAGTGAAATCAAGCCCATTGGGCTTCGGTCATGCGCTCGTGCCCGGCGAGATCGCGACGTGAGCGTACGTGACGGAAGCCGCGCACGACAAGCTCGCGGGCCACTTCGGCCGCTTGCGTGGCTCCGTGTTCGAGCAGCAGCCAACCGCCATGCTCGAGGTGAGGCGGCGCCGCGCGCACGATGGCGCGCAAGCTGGTCATCGCATCCGCTCCCGGCGACAGCGCGCCGCGCGGCTCGTAGCCGAGCGCGGGCGCGGCGAGCTCCGGCTCGTCGGCGCCGATGTACGGCGGGTTGCTCACGATGAGCGCGAAGCGGCGCCCGGCGAGCGGCGCGAACCAATCGCCGAGCAGAAACTCGACGTTCTGCAGCGCGTGGCTCGCGGCGTTCGCGCGCGCCACTTCGAGCGCGACATCCGACAGGTCCGTCGCCGTCACTTGCCAGTGCGGTCGCTCGCTCGCCAGCGCGAGCGCGATGGCCCCCGAGCCGGTGCCGAGATC
>DASZSS010000329.1:0-3117 GCA_035548535.1 Steroidobacteraceae bacterium | reverse complement strand
GCTCCTCGAAGGAGCGCCCCGCACGGTGCAGCTCTACCATCTGACGCCGGAACTCGGGCGTATATCTCGTACCTTTCTTCGCCATTCAAGACTCCTCGGTTTGTGACACTGAAGAGTCCACGAAAGCGGGTCAAGTCCAGTACAGCATTGCATGGCTCAGCATCGTCGCGACGCCGATCGTCGTGTGGGCAGCAATCCGCTTCTGGCGCCATCGCGTGGGCACGCTGTGGACGCGCTCGTATCACTCCCTGCTCGCAGCAACGGCGGTGATCCTCGCATGGTTCTGGTTCACCTTCCGGATCGCCGGGACGACGCTCAACTATTGAAGGATGCGCAGCGAGCGCGCGCGGCAGCGGCGTACGGACGCGACGACAGGAGAAGTGACAATCATCGTGCCGCGCTCGAAGGGTGGCGAGGATTCGGAGCTCGCGGATGCACTTGAGCACTTAAAAGCGGCGGGCGGAAATCGGTCCGCCTGCCGTGTATCCCGATAACGGGCCAGACACGGCAAGAGTCCTGACACCGGCGGCATACTCTATGAAATCGACGTGCGCACTCGGGTGCCGCGCACGCGACGTGCGACGGCAGCGTCGACGATCGCTATGCCGTCGTCACACGGCTGGAACCGGGCTGCTTGACCAAATACTCGCGCGCACGGGCAAGCGAGATGACTTCGCCATATTTCGCCTGCACGTCGAAGAGATTCGCTTCATGAGGCCCGGGCGCCCGATCGCCTACTGCATCGCGCACGATGGCCGGTACGAAGCCGTGCTGGCAGCAATCGACCGCCGTTGCGCGAATGCATCCGCTCGTCGACACCCCGGAAATGAGTAGCGTGTCGATGCCGCGCTCGCGCAGCATCGTCGAGAGCGGCGTTCCGAAGAACGCGCTTGCATATTGTTTGGTGATCACCGACTCGCCCGCCATGGGCTCGAGGCCCGCTACGAAGCCCGTCAGCTCTGGATGCATGCCCCGCTCGAAAACGCGCAACGCCGGAAGTTTACGGAAGAATACTCCGCCATCTCGGCCACCCGGCTCGTACGCAACATTCGTGTGCACGATGAGAATTCCTGCGGCGCGCGCTGCGGCGAGCAACTCCACGCACGCGCGCCGCGCCGACTCGAAGTCCGCGCACAGCGGCGAGCCCGGCGTCGTGTACGCCTTCACGAAGTCGATGACGATGAGGCCGGGACGCGCGCCGAGCTCGAGCGTGCCATTGAAGCCGTGTGTCGAGTCTGCCATGGGCATCTCCTGAGTCGCGCGGGCTAGACGACCTTGCGCGCTCGCAGCTCCTCCAGTCGCTCGGCGCTCAGGCCGAGAATCTGGCGATACACCTCATCGTTGTGCTCGCCCAGGCGTGGACTCGGCGAACGAATCGAGCCGGGCGTCGCGGACAGCTTCGGCGCGACGTTCTGCATCTTCAGCTCGCCGAAGTCCGGATGCGGCACGGAGACGATCGCCTGACGCGCAGTGAAATGAGCGTCTGCAAGCATTTCCGGCGCGCGATAGATGAGCCCGCTCGGCACGCCGAACTGCTCCAGCACGCCCAGCACCTCCGCTCGCGTGTGGGCGCCCGCCCACTTGCCGATCAAAGCGTCGAGCTCCGCCTGATGCTCGCCGCGCGCAATATGCGTCGCATAGCGCGGATCTTTCGCGAGCTCGGGTTGGCCCATGGCCTGCGCGAGGCGGCCGAACACGGTGTCCTGGTTCGCCGCAATCAGGACCATCTCGCCGTCGCGCGTGGAGTAGACGTTCGAGGGCGCAATTCTCGGCAAGATCGCGCCGGTCCGCTCGCGAATGTACCCCGCCTTGTCGTACTCGGTGATGAGTGACTCCATCATCGCCAGGACGGCTTCGTAGATCGCTGAGTCGACCACCTGACCGCGACCCGTCCGCTCGCGGTAATGCAGCGCTGACAGCGCGCCGAGGCACGCGAACGTCGCGGCGAGCGAGTCGCCGATGCTGATGCCCATACGCGATGGCGGCGTGCTCGGGTCACCGACCACGTATCTCAATCCGCCCATGGCCTCGCCCACAGCGCCAAACCCTGCGCGACCGGCGTAAGGCCCGGTCTGCCCATAACCGGAGACGCGGATCATGATGAGCCGCGGATTGATGCGCGACAGCTCCTCCCATCCGCAGCCCCACTTCTCGAGCGTGCCCGGGCGGAAATTCTCCAGCAGAAAATCGGTCTTGGCGACGAGCTGGCGCAGCAGCTCCTGCCCTTCGCTTTGGCGCAGATCGAGCGTGATGGCCTTCTTGTTGCGCGCCACGACCGGCCACCACAGCGACTTGCCGCTCGCCTGCTCGCGGCCCCATTGTCGCAACGGATCGCCCTGCCCCGGCGGCTCGACCTTGATCACCTCCGCCCCCAGGTCTCCGAGCAGTTGTCCGCAAAACGGACCGGCCAGCAGCGTGCCGAGCTCGATGACCCGCAGATCCGCCAAGGGACCATTCCTGAATGCGGCGTCGGTCATTTGCGCGCGACCTTGCGGGAATGTCGTTGCACGCTAGGAGCGACCGCAGCACCGGCGCGAGCGGCTCGCCGCACCGGCTTGGACTGCGGCGCGCCCGGGCTCTCGCTCTGCGCGGACCATTTCGTGAATTGCGGCTGAGCGGGCGGCGCGAGTCCGGTTTCGAGCTGGCAGCGTCGCTTGAGCTCTTCGATCGACTCGAAGCCGCGGTCGAACAACTTCGTCGGCCCGCGGTCGCTCGCCATCTTCTTCCGTAGCGCTTGCGTCGCACCTTCGTCTACCCTTGCGTTGTCGTCGATCACGACGCCGTAGCGCCTCGCGCCCGCAGGCGTGACGAGACCGGCTTCGACGTCGAATCGAACCTTCTCGACATCGCGCTCCAACGGGTCGCCGCAGCCGCCTCCACCCCAGGTATCGAAATAGAGCACATCGCCGGGCTCGACCTTGATGCGATCCACCTTCGAAGGCAGAAGCTCCCGTGTGCCGTTCGCGCGCTCGAGAGTCTTCTTGCCGCGCGCGCCGGGCAACCCGCCATTGGCACCCCACGGATACGTGAGCCAGCGGTCGTCGTGAATCGAGATCTCACCCGGTTCGAGGAAGCGGTAACCGATGCGCAACGCGTTGCCGCCACGGTGCTTGCCCG
>DASZSS010000328.1:0-6781 GCA_035548535.1 Steroidobacteraceae bacterium | reverse complement strand
GCCCTTCAGACGATCCTTCACGGCCTCGACCAGCATGCCGAGGGCGAGCTTCGCATCGCCGATGAGCGGGTAGTCGGTCGGGATGTTCTTGTTGATGTCGCCCGGCTCGTTCGTGTTGTGAATGAACGTCTTGCCGGCGGTCGGGAAGCGAATGCCGAAGCCGGTCGCGGTGAAGCTGGCGCCGGCACCGAGCACGAGGTCCGACTCCTGCACGTGCTGGAACACCGCCTTCGGCATCGAGACGCCGCCCGAGCCGAGCGAGAGCGGATGGGTCTCGGGGAATGCGCTCTTGCCCTCGAGGCTCGTCGTGATCGGAATTTCCGTGAGCTCGACGAGCTGCTTCAGCTCCGGCCAGGCGCGCGCGTAATGCACGCCCTGCCCGGCGTAGATCATCGGCCGCTTCGCCTTGAGGAGCGCCGCCGCCGCGCGGTCGACATCCGACGGATCCGGCGCGTAGCGCACGCGGCGCACCGGCGTGTAATCGAGCGTGCCCGGGACTTCTTCGTTCCACATGTCGCCCGGAATCTCGAGCACCACGGGTCCGGGCCGGCCGTTGCGCGCGATCGTGAACGCACGGCGCAGCGCCGGCACGATCGCGCTCGGCGTGTTGATCTGCTCGCACTGCTTCGCGACGTGCTGGAAATTCAGCGCCGCGTTGAAGCCCGGCTTCACCCACGCCTGACCGCGCGAGTACCCCGCCGGGATCACGACCATCGGCACGCCTTCGGACCAGGCCTGCGCCACGCAGCCGAACGCGTTCTCGACGCCGGGACCCGACTGCATGCAGAACACGCCGACCTTGTCGCCGGAGGACAGGCGCGCCATGGCATCCGCCATGTGCCCGCCGATGCGCTCCTGCCGCACGATGATCGGACGAATGCCAACGGCCGCGCAGGACTCCGTGAGCGGATTGAGCGGGTAGCACATCAAGTACTCCACACCCTCGCGCTTGAAGATCTCGGCGGCGGTTTGCGCAACGTTCATCGGCATGAGATTGACCTCGGTCCTGAAGGCGGCGGCAAGTGTACCGCCGGTTGCAACATCAATCGGGACCACGGGCCGGTTGGACCGCGAGGCAGTAATGCGTGTCCAACAGCCGGTTCGGAAGTGTCCGGTAACCGGCCGCCACGTCCGACCGCGTGCTCACCGTCAGTAGGCCGTCGGCACGGCCGGTCATGACAACTCGGCCGTCGGGCACGCACACTGTCGCCATGTCATCGCGGGGGGCTCGATGGGTAGCTTTCGATTCATCGGCGTGGCGGCGCTCGCCACGGCATGCGCCATGGGCGTGAACGGCTGTAGCACAGCAGGCGGTTTCGCCGGCGGCGCGGCGTCCGCGCGGGTCGCGGCGCTCCAAGCGCAGCTCGCCCTGCTCGAAAAAGAGGCGGACCGGGCGCGCGATGCGCACGACATTCGCCGCCTGCAGCGCGCCTACGGGTACTACCTCGATCAGGCGCAGTGGGATGAGATCGCGGAGCTCTTCACGCCCGACGGCACGATCGAGATCGGGCTCGACGGCGTGTACGCCGGGCAGGCGCGCATCCGCGAGTATCTGTACCGCCTCGGCGGCGGGCGGCGCGGATTGGTGCAGGGTCAGCTCAACGAGCACTTCGTGGTGCAGCCCGTCGTGAATGTCGCGGCGGACGGCATGACTGCGCTCGGCCGCTGGCGCTCCGTGATCATGGCCGGCGAGTACGGCAAGTCGGCCACGGTGGGCGACGGTGTGTACGAGGTTCGTTATGCCAAGCAAAACGGCGTGTGGAAGATCGCGCAGCTTCACTGGTACCAGACGTTCATGGTGCCGTATGCAGGCGGTTGGGCGAAGAATGAGGACGTGAACGGCGGCGTGTACGTCTCGAAGCAGTTGCCGCCCGATCGGCCGCCGACGGAGCGCTACGGCGTGTGGCCGAGCGTGTACATCCCGCCGTTCCACTACAAGAATCCGACGACGGACTCGATGGCGGCCCTCCCGCTCGATACGGCGCCGGATGCGGACCCCGCCGTCGCGGCGCTTCAGCGGGCGATCGCGCAGCTCCACGGTCGCATCCAGGCGCTGCACGATCGCGACGCCATCGAAAACCTGGTGTCGATGTATGGCTACTACCTCGACAAGCAGCAGTGGGACCTGCTCACCGACCTCTTCGCCGAAGACTCGACGATGGAGATCTCACAGCGCGGCGTGTACCACGGCCACAAGAGCATCCGGAAGGCTTTCGAGCTCTTCGGGCCGCAGAACATCGAGCCCGAGCACGTTCACAACCACATCCAACTGCAGCCTCTGATCACGATTGCGCCGGATGGGCAGCGCGCGTGGATTCGCAGCCGCGCGCTGAGCGAGCTCGGCACGTTCCATCGCGTCGGCGTCTGGGGCGATGGGGTGTACGAGAACGAGGTCGTGAAGGTGAATGGCGTGTGGAAGATCAAGCACGACCATGTCCACACGACATTCTTCACGACTTACGATGAAGGCTGGGCGTTCGGGTCGCGGCCGACGCCGAAGCCGAGCGCGCAGATTCCGCCGGATGCGCCGGCGACCGTGAAGTACGAGAGCTTCCCGGAAGTCTTCACGCCCGCCTTTCATTACGAGAATCCGGTGACCGGCGGCGACCGTGTCGCGCAACCCGAGATTGCGATGACGAACGTGCCGGCGAGCGTGCGGCCGGCGCTCACGCGTCTCGTGCAGAAGGTCACGCAGCTCGAGGACGCGAATGCAATCGAAAACCTGCAGCGGGCGTACGGCTTCTATGCGGACAAGGCGCTGTGGCAGGACTGCGCGGACCTCTTCGCGGAGAACGGCACGCTCGAAATCGGCGGGCGCGGCGTGTTCGCAGGCAAGGCTCATGTTCTGCAGTACCTGAGCTCACTCGCGCCCGGCGGGCTCACGTACGGCCAGTTGATGAATGAGCTGCAGTTGCAGCCGATCGTCACCGTCGCGCCGGACGGCAAGACGGCACGGGGCCGCTGGCACTTCCTGGCGCAGATCGGCACGTGGCAGAAATCGCAGCTCTGGGGAATCGGAACTTACGAGAATCAGTACGTGAAAGAGAATGGCGTCTGGAAAATCCAGGCGCTGCATTCGTTCTCCCGCATGTTCACGCCGTATGCGGATGGATGGGCGAAAACTGCGATTCCGCTAGCCGCTCCCGACAACGAGATGCCGCCGGACCGGCCGCCGACCGTGAAGTACGAATCGTATCCGGGCACGTTCGTCCCACCGTTCCATTACGAGCATCCTGTCCGGTGAGCGCCGCGCGAGCGCGCTAGCCCACTACGCGAACATTCGGGCAAACTGCCCGAATGAGAACGCTACTGCTGACGTGTCTGCTGGTGGCCATCGCCGCGCCCACCAGCGCGGCTCAACCGCAGATCCCCACGACGACGCGCAAGGTCGTTCTCGAAAGAATCGACACGGGCGGCCATCGCTGGAAGCTGATTCCCGACGCGCCGGTGCCACGGCCGACCGATCATCAGGTGCTGGTGCACGTGCGCGCCGTGTCGCTCAATCGCGGCGACCTCGAGTTGCTCGAGCCCGATCCGCACGACCTGTCCGGACGCATCGTCGCAAGCGATGCCGCCGGCGATGTTGTCGCGGTGGGCAGACAGGTGAGAGGCGTCCGCGTGGGCGATCGCGTCACCAGCACGTACTTCCGCAACTGGACGGACGGGCCGCCGAGCCGCGAGAAGATGAGTGAAGCGCTCGGCACCTCGGTCGACGGCGTGCTCGGCGACTACATCGTCCTCGACGACACGAGCGTCGTGCCGATGGCCGCGGGCCTCACGTATGAGGAAGCCTCCACGCTTCCCACCGCCGGCCTCACGGGATGGATGGCCGTCGCGGGCCATCGCGAGCTGAACAAAGACGACGTCGTGCTCGTCCAGGGCACCGGCGGCGTGTCCACCTTCGCGACGCAATTCGCGGCCGCCGCAGGCGCACGCGTCATCGTCACGAGCAGCTCCGACGACAAGCTGCGCCGCGCACGCGAGCTCGGCGCGCGCGATGGCATCAATTACCGCACGACGCCGAGCTGGAGCGCGAGCGTGCTCGAGCTCACCGCCGGGCACGGCGCCGACGTCGTCGTCGATGTCGGCGGCAAGCGCACTCTCGAAGAATCCTTGAACTGCCTGGCGTTCTGGGGGCAGCTCTCGATCGTCGGCGGGCTCACTGGTTACGACGGCCAGATTCCCGCCGGGCGCCTGCTCGGCAAATCGGCACGGGCGCAAGGCATCTACGTCGGCTCGCGCGCGGACTTCGCTCGCATGCGCGCGTTCATCGTGAAGCATCGGCTGCACCCTGTCATCGACCGGGTCGTGCCGCTCGAGCAGTTCGCGGACGCGCTGAAGCAGATGGAGAGCGGCGAATTCGTCGGCAAGATCGTGCTGCGCTTGTGAGGCTCGCAACCGCCAGCGTTGGCGGCGGGACCCACTGCAGTTTCGCTTCCGCGGCCCGATTGCGGCCTGCTGGAGCGCCGCCACGGGCTGCCATTCCGAGACGAGTACGGCCGGCATCACGTTCTGAAGAAGCGTCCTTGCCGGTGCGAGACGGCGGGGTCTATATTCGGGCCGGACTCGTGAGAGCGACGAGCGCCACGAAGACGGGGGGCGCATGGCAGAGGACCATTCCAGACCGCCGACGCGCGGTAGAGTCGCCGCGCTGTGGCGCTCCTTGTGGAGCCCGCTCGCGCGGCTCGCGGGGCGCATCGGCAAGCGGCGCGATGTGGACGACATCCTGCAGGAGGCTTTCACGCGCTCCTGGGAGATCGGCGGTCCGTCGGCGCTGCGCAGCTATCGCGCTTTCCTCATGCGTACCGCCCCCCATGCGGCTGCCAATCAGGGCCGCGGCAACGCTCGCCTCATCGCGCCGGTCGAGGATCTGCCGCTGGCCGATGTCTACCGGCAGCTCACGGCCGAGTCGCCCGAGGCCCATCAGGAAGCCAACCAGCGCTTCATGTCGTTCTGCCGCGCGGTGGGCGGACTGCCGGAGCACGCGCGTCGCGCCTTCGTGCTCAAGAAGGTGTACGGCCTCACGCAGCAGGAGATCGCCGAGCGGCTCGACATCACGCCCGCCGAGGTCGAGCGGCACATCGCGAACGGCCTGCTCCGCTGCCGTGACTATCTCGAGATGATCGGCGCGCCGGTCGGCGGCACCGACGGCGGCACCGATCCGCGCAAGAGCGCGCCCAGTCCGCGGCGATGACGACGAATCTCGTCGCATTCCCTGATCTGCGCCGCTCCCGCGAGCAAGCCGCACTGTGGCTCACGCGACTCGATCGCGGCCTCGGCGCCGACGAGCGCAACGAGATGCGCCAGTGGCTCGCCGACGTGACCAATCACAAGGCGCTCCTCGAGATGGCGCGCCTCTGGCGCGGCATGGACATCATGGCCGTGCTCGCGGAGCTCTTCCCGCTCAGCACATCGCGGCTCAATCGTCCGCCGGCGCGCAGCTTCCAGAGCATGGCCCTCGCCGCCACGGCTGCGGCCAGCATCGTCGCGCTGCTCACGGTGTTCATGCTGGGGCAGTCGCCGTGGAACTTGTTCGCGACGCCGCGTCCGGCGCCGATGGCGGTGCCGAACGAAGGCTACACGACCGGCGTGGGCGAGACGCGCGTCGTGCATCCCGGAGACGGCAGCACCATCACGATGAACACGAACTCGGCGATGGTGGTCATCTACGCGCCGCCGGCACGCGATGTGTACCTGCTGCGCGGCGAGGCGATGTTTTCGGTGGCGCGCGACAGCACGCGCCCGTTCTACCTGCACGCCGGCAAGCGTGTGTTCGAAGCGAACAACTCCCACTTCAACGTGCGCATCGTTTCGCCCGAGCGCATCGAGCTCACGGTCAGCGATGGCCGCGTGCGCGTCGTGCCGGCGCCGGACAGCGTCCCCGAGGTGCCGCACATGACGCCACCGCTCGCGCGCCGCGAGAGCCTCGTTTACGAGCAGGAGCTCGCGATCATCGAGCCGCGCGAAGAGACCGTCCGCCGGCTAGAGACGACGGAGCTCGACAATCGCCTGGCGTGGCAGCGAGGCATGATGGTCTTCACGAACGAGCCGCTCGAGCAGGCGCTCTCGGAGGCGGGCCGCTACACCAACACCGAATTCGTGCTCGCCGATGAGGCATTGCACCGGGTGCTCGTGACGGGCTACTTTCGCACCGGCGATGTCGATGGGCTGCTGATGTCTCTGCGACTGAACTATGGCATCGATTCGCGCCGCGAAGGCCCGAATCGCGTGATCCTCACGGCAGCGCCCGTCCTGTAAGAAAAACATCGCTGCTGCTCGATGGACGAGCAGCCCCGTTCGCGGAGGCTGCGATGGCGCTGTTCGAAATCACGATCGCCCTGCTGGTGGTGGGCGCGATCCTCTCGTTGTTCGCGGACCGTATGGGCGTGCCCTATCCGGCCCTGCTGGCGCTGGCCGGCACGTTGCTCGCCCTGGTGCCGGGGACGCCAACGGTCACGCTCGATCCGGAGCTGGCGCTCGCGCTGTTCGTGGCGCCGGTGCTCGTCGATGCCGCCTTCGACGCGTCCCCGCGCGATCTGCGCACCAACCTTGCGCCCGTCAGTACGCTGTCGGTCCTTCTCGTGGGCGTGACGATTGCCGCCGTCGCGGTCGTCGCGCGCATGATCGTGCCCAGCATGCCCGTTGCGGCCGCGATCGCGCTCGGCGCGATCGTCGCGCCGCCGGACGCGTCCGCGGCCGCCGCGGTCTTGAAGAAGCTGCGGCCGCCGCACCGTCTGATGATCATTCTCGAGGGCGAAAGTCTGTTCAACGACGCGAGCGC
>DASZSS010000327.1:0-24920 GCA_035548535.1 Steroidobacteraceae bacterium | reverse complement strand
GAATCCCGTGGCGCGCACCGACAAGTCGAGCCCGATCTACGGCATGCCGATCCTGAACGCGGACAAGGCGAAGAACGTCATCGTGATCAAGCGCGGCAAGGGCGCGGGGTTCTCGGGCATCGAGAACGCGCTCTTCTATCTGGACAACACGCGCATGCTCTACGGTGATGCGCAGAAGGCGGCGACCGAGCTCATCCAGGCGGTCAAGGCGTCCGGCTGAGCGTGCCCGAAGGTCCACAGGCCGTCCGCAGCTTCGTCGCCGTCGGCGCCGGCTTCTTTGCGATTCAGATGCTGGGTTGGGGCGCCGATGCGGCGTTCGCCGCGCCGCTCGACGCGCGCGGGCTGCTGATCCGGCTCGCTTATACCGCGGCGCTGGAAGCGCTCGGCGGCTACATCGCGGCGCGGCTTGCGATCCGCAGGCCCACGTTGCACGCCAGCGTGCTCGGCGCGCTGATGATCGCGGCTACTTTGCCGGTCACGATCATCACGTGGGCGACGACGCCGGCCTGGTATTCGATCTGGTCGTTGCTGCTGATCCTGCCGATGACGATATTCGGGTCCGCTATTCACGAGCAGCTCGCGCGGCGAGGCGCCGATGGCCACTGAGATGTCGACCGGCAAGACCTTCGCGCTGATTTTCGCGATCTTGCTCATCGGCCCGGTGATGTTCATCACTGGGCGCTTTCTCACCCTCGGTCAGCGCTTCGAAAAGGTACACGTCGGCGACGACGCGGCGGCGGTGAAGGAAACGCTGGGTCCGCCGACCGAAGCGGTCACGAGCGGCCTGTATCTCCATGGCGACACGGAATATCGCTACTCCGTCCCGGCGGTGCCCGGCGTCTGGGTCGTCAGCTTCAAAGACGGCAAGGTCATCGAGAAGCAGCGACTCGGGCGCCGCTGAGCGGTTACGCGCGCCCTGCTGCCGTCGCCGCGACGTGCACGAGGTGCAGCGGCTGGACGGGCTTCACGATGTCGCTTCACGATGTAGAAAGTGAAACGCCGCGCAGCGCCCTTCGCGATCCTCCACTCGACCGTAGGCCATCAGCGCGATGGCGGCCTGCACCGGCATCGCATGGCGATGCCGGGAGCGCAACGTCTAAACTGCCGGCGCGATCGGCACATACCGGGGAGTCCGCGATGAGAGGAAGACGCTTCGTCACCGCCGCGCTGTCCGGCGCACTCGTCTGTCTCGCTTGCAGCGGGCCGCCCGCCGCCATTGCCGCGGGATCGAAGCCGCTCACGGTGAGCGAGGTGATCGCGGCCTCGAAGCCGAGCGACTGGCGGCCGCCCGATCCGCGGCGAACGCTGTACATGGACCTCGACGCCGGGCGCGTGATCATCGAGCTGGCGCCCGACTTCGCTCCGCATCACGTCGCGAACATCATCGCGCTGGTCCACGAGCGCTACTTCGACGGACTGGCCTTCATGCGCGCGCAGGACAACTACGTCGTGCAGTGGGGCGATGCGGACGGCAAGCGCGCGATCCATGCGGCGAAAAAGACGCTCGCGGCGGAGTTTGCGCGCCCCGCGACGAACCTGGCGTTCACGCGCTTGCCGGACGTGGACACGTATGCGCCGGAAGTCGGCTTCTCGAACGGCTTCGCCGCGGCGCGCGATCCGGCGACGAACACCGCATGGCTCACCCACTGCTACGGCGCAGTCGGCGTGGGCCGCGACAACGATGCGGACAGCGGCGGCGGCACGGAGCTTTACGTCGTGATCGGCCACTCTCCGCGGCATCTCGATCGCAACGTCACACTCGTCGGACGCGTGCTCCAGGGAATGGAGATCCTCTCAACGCTGAGACGCGGCACAGGTGCGCTGGGCTTCTATGAAAAGGCGGAGGAGCGCACACCGATCCGCACGATACGCGTCCTCGCAGATGTGCCGGCGCCCGAACGCACCCCGCTCGAAGTGCTGCGCACCGACACGCCGACGTTCGCCGCGCTAATCGAGGCCCGGCGCAACCGCAGCGACGAGTGGTTCAAATACAAGGCGGGCCACGTCGACGTATGCAACGTGCCGGTGATGGTGCGGACGCCGCCCTGAGCGGGGCGCCCTCAGCGATTGCGACCCCGTGCCGGCAGGCCCTGTTGCTGCCGGCGCTCGCGCGAGCGTTCGAGCATGCGCTGGCGCTGCTCGGGCGTCGCATTGTCCCAGCGCTCGCGCAGCCACCTGCGCTGCTCGGGCGGCAGGCTCCTGAACTTACGGAAGTTGTCGCGCACGCTCTCGCGCTGCTCCGGCGTCAACTGCTGAAATCTCTGCCAACGTTGACGCATCTGCTGCTTCCGTTCGGGCGGCAGCGCCCGCCAGCGCTGGAAGCGCTCGCGCGCGCCCGCGCGCTCCTCCGGCGTCATGTTCAACCAGCGCTCGCTGCCCCGCGCGAGATTCTGCTGTCGCTCCGGCGGCAGGGTGTTCCACGTGTCGCGATACTTGTTGAGCAGGTGCTGTTGCTCGGGTGACAGGCTCGACCAATCCCGTCCTTCCACATGCGTTGCGTTCTGCGAAGGCTGTGCGGGCGGTGACGTCTGGGGCGCCACGAGTTGTTGCGCGAATGCAGGCACCGCCGCAAGCAGCAGCGCGCCCAGCACCATCGAACGCAAGCTGATCATTTTTCTAGTTCCTCGAGACCATCGACGCTGCCGAGAAACTCGAGCAGCTCGTCGTCCGGTTCCGCCGCCTCCGGCGGCAGCGCCGCAGGAGCCTTTTGCGTGGCGCTCGGCGACGTGGCCTTCGGCGCCGCGGGCGCGCTCTGCGTCGGTTGGGGCGTCGGCGGCTTTCCCGTCGTCGCCGGCTTCGACTGCGGCGCGCTCGGATCCTCCGCATTCGCGACGGGCAGGAGTCCCAGCGCGAGCAGCAGCACCCATGCGCGGCGGCCGACGCTCAACCGCTGGTCCCGTCGCTGTTGAGCGCTTCGGTCTGGCCCGCGGCCCACTCATAGAAGCTGCCCTCGTTCTCCAGGAGATCGAGTCCTTCGGTGTCGGCGAGCATCTCGATGTCGTCCAGCGGCGCACTTGGAAGCGTGCTCTCGGCGCGGTAATGCGCAGTGACCAGCAGCGCAACGAGCACCGCCGCCGCGACGAGGCCGCTCGCCTGCAACAGGAGCGGGCCGCGCCAAGTGCGGTGGCGACCCGCGGCAATCTCCGCAACCGCGGCCTGACGCGCCTGATTGAGCCGCGAGCGCACACGCCCATTCACACGCGTGACGCTCTCGCCCAGCAGCGCGCTCGCACGCTGCTCGAACTCGCTCGCCTGTGTGTCGTTCGCGTTCATTGCCATAAGTCACCGAGCTGGGCGCGCAGGGTGTGCAGCGCCCTGAAGTAATGTGTCTTGACGCTGCCTTCGGAGCAACCCATGGCAGCGGCCGTCTCCGCAACGTCGAGCCCCTCGAGTGTCCGTAGAAGGAACGCCTGCCGTTGCCGGCTCGGGAGCTCGCCGATCGCTTTCTCGAGCACGCTCATCGCCTCCTCCAGCTCGAGCCGGGTGCTCGGTTGCGGCTCGGCGCTGGCGGCCTGCTCGATGGGATCCGGCGGATCATCGTCTTCCGCATTTCGGCGCAACGGCAGCCACGCCATCACCCGATTGCGCACCTGGCGCCGGCGCTGCAGGTCGCGGATGCGATTTTCCAGAATCCGGTAGAAGAGCGGCTTCCACTCCGCCTCGGGCCGCTCGCCGTAAGCGCGAGCCAGCTGCAGCATCGCGTCCTGCACGACATCGAGCGCGTCGTCGTCCTGCCGGAGCGCGATCTTCGCGATCCGGAATGCCTTCAGCTCGACGCTGGCCAGGAACCGGTTGAGCGCCCGCGCGCGGTCATGAGGGGTCGATTGGGGCAGATCCACGTCGCCGGGTGTGGCCGCTGGCATGCTATAAACCGGCGCGAGCGTAGCAAAGGCAGACATGGCGCGTCACAACGCGCTCGCCGCTCGGCTGGTTGACCAGCCTGTCACTCCTGAGCGACTGATTTGAGACACATTGCCGCCTCGGCATTCGGGTCCGTGCCCGCATGAGCGCCGCCGTTCTCCGCATCGCCCTCGATATGCCGCTGCGACGGCTGTTCGACTACTTGCCACCACCGGAAATGGCCCTGTCGCAGTCCGTTGGACAGAGGGTGCGGGTGCCGTTCGGGAGGCAACGGCTGGTCGGATTGGTGATGGAGCACGCGGACTCCTCGGACCTGCCGCCCGCGCGGCTCAAGGCGGTGTTGGAAGTGCTGGATGCCGAGCCCCTGCTGGATCGCTCCGCGGTCGAGCTGCTGCGGTGGGCTGCGGAGTACTACCACCACCCGATCGGCGAGGTGATCGCGGCGGCCATCCCGAAGGCGCTGCGGCAGGGCGCGCCCCTCATCGCGATGGAGGAGCGGTGGACCGCGACCGCCGAGGGCGCGGCGGCCGCCGCCAAGGGCGAGCCGCGTCGGGCGCCGAAGCAGCGCGAGCTGTTGCAAATCCTGCTGACGCGCGGAGGCGCCTCCGCCAGCGAGCTGAGCGGCGGTCTCATGGAGAGCTGGCACGACGCCGCACGCGCCCTTGCCAAGCGGGGCTGGATCGCCTCGACCGAGCGGCCCTTATTGCCGGCGGACGCGCCCGACGCGGAAGCCGGAGCACCGCTTTCCGCGTCGCACGTCACCGCGGATAGCAGCGCGGCACCGACCCAAGACCCAATGCCGGACGCCCGCACAAGGGCGCCAGTGCTCGCTCCAGAGCAAGCCGCGGCCGTCGCCCGGGTGAGCGATTCGCTCGGCCGATTCGCCCCCTTCATCCTTCACGGCATCACCGGCAGCGGCAAGACCGAGGTCTATCTGCAAGTCGTCGAGCGCGTGCTCGCTCGCGGGCAGCGTGCGCTCGTGCTCGTCCCTGAGATCGGCCTCACTCCGCAGCTCGTATCGCGCTTTCGCGAGCGCTTCAAGTCGCCACTCGCGGTGCTTCACTCCGGACTCACCGACGGCGAGCGCCTGCAGGCCTGGCGCTCCGCCTACACAGGCCACGCGCGCGTCGTCCTCGGCACGCGCTCGGCGGTGTTCGCGCCTGTGCCGGAGCTTGGCGTGATCGTCGTCGACGAGGAGCACGACGCCTCCTTCAAGCAGCACGAAGGTGGCTTTCGCTATTCCGCGCGCGATCTCGCCGTCGTGCGCGCGCAGCAGGCCGGCGTGCCGATCGTGCTGGGCTCCGCGACGCCCGCGCTGGAGACGCTGCACAACGTGAGCACAGGCCGTTACGAGCGGCTGTCGCTTCCGCGGCGGGCGGCGCAGGCCGTGCCGCCACGCGTCACGCTCGTCGATCTGCGCACGAGCGCCGTTCAAGGCGGCATTTCGACGCCCGCCGTGCAGGCCATCGAGCGGCATCTTGCCGACGACGGCCAGGTTCTCGTGTTCCTCAACCGACGTGGCTATGCGCCGACGCTGCTCTGCACGGCGTGCGGGTGGGTGGCGCCTTGCCGGGACTGCGATGCCCGGCTCACGGTGCATCGCGCGAGCGAGCGCTTGCGCTGCCATCACTGCGGAGCCGACGCTCCGCTGCCGACCCGCTGTCCCCAATGCGGCTTCCTCGTGAAGCCGGTGGGCCAAGGCACCGAACGCATCGAGGAAGCGCTCGCACAGTTGTTTCCGACCGTCCCGCTCGTGCGTCTCGATCGCGACGTCGTGCGCAAGCGCGGCGACATGGAAGCGGCGATGCGGCGCATGCACTCCGGAGAGGCGCGCATCCTGGTCGGCACGCAGATGGTGACCAAGGGGCACGATTTCCCGAACGTCACGCTCGTGATCGTGCTCAATGCGGACCAGGGGCTCTTCAGCACGGATTTTCGTGCCCCCGAGCGACTCGCTCAGACGATCGTGCAGGTCGCGGGCCGCGCGGGCCGCGGCACGAAACCCGGTGAAGTGCTGATCCAGACCGAGTTTCCCGAGCACCCGCTGCTTCTGAACCTGCTGAACGAAGGGTACGACGGCTTCGCGCGCGTGGCGCTGGAGGAGCGCGCCCAGGCGGCGTGGCCGCCGTTCAGCCGGCTCGCGGCGCTCCGCGATTCTGCCCCGACATCGGCCGCGGCACTGGAATTTCTGACGGACGCGCGGCGACTGATGGTCCCGCCGCGGTCCATTCAGATGCGCGGACCCGTGCCCGCAGCGATGGCCAAGCGCGCGGGGCGATACCACGCGCAACTGCTGCTCGAGAGCACGGATCGCACTGCACTCCATCGGTTTCTGGCGGCGTGGCTACCCGAGGTCGAGCAGCTCAAGAGTGCGCGGCGCGTACGCTGGGCGCTCGATGTCGACCCCATCGAGCTGTTTTGATTTCGTGACGGCGCTTGCCGCACCTCCACGAGTCGTGCTCTGATCGACGCCCGTTCTCCCCCGGCACGGCCAGAGGAAGGTATCGATGGAAGCCCGAGATCTGCTGCGCGAGCGTTCCCGTCCATTCGAATTGGCGCTGCGCATTCGGCACCCATCGATGGACCCGGCCGCAATCTCCCGCGAGCTGCGGCTTGAACCCGAGCACTGCTTCAAGGCAGGCGAGCCGCGCTCCTCGAGCAGCGGCATCGCGGCCGCTGCCGTGCACGCGGAGAGCTGCTGGGTAGGCACGCTCGACCCGGAGGCATGGTGGGAGCACCTGGCGGCGTTCGCGATGCCAACGCAGGCGCGCCCGGCCCCGAAGGAACGCTTGCGCGATGCCATGATGGATTCCATCGGCATGGCACTGACGGTCACCGCCACGCAATTTCTGCGCACTCACGCCGACTTTTTTCGCCGCCTGCAGAACGAAGGCGGCGACGCGGGGCTCATCGTCGAGCTGCCGGCGGGCTCCGCGCTCAGCTTCACACTCACGCCCCAGGTCGCGCGCATCATCGCCGAGCTCGGCATCGGCATCGACTTTGAGTTCACGACGGATTGATCGCCGCGCGCTGCTGGCGCGCGAGTCGCACGCGTGACCAGGCCGCGAGTCCCGGCCCGATCACGTGATCGTAGATCGCCACCGATATGCGATGCAGCACGGGCAGGCTCGTCAGCTTCGCGAGCCAGCGATAGCGCGGCATGCGCGACCAGAGCTCGATCAGCGCCGGCAGGCCGCTGACGATGCGTCCCTTCGAATCCTTCAGATAGACACGGCGTTCGAGATGGTCCGTACGCAGCCCGCACGCCGCAAGCGCATCCGGGCGCTGCATCGAGTCGATGAACCGCAAGGACTTCTGCGACTCGGCGCAGAGCCGCGCGTAGTGCGTCATCTCCGCGTTACATACGGGACACTCGCCGTTGTAGTACATCTCGGTCAACTCGGCATCGGCCGCTCTCGCGCGTGAGCCGATGAGGTGATCCAGCGCCGCGCGCAGATCGGGATGACGGAACACGAAGCCCAGCGCGAGCGCGCGCCGCGGCACGACACGCTGACCGTCGACGAGAAGCTGCGCCATCTCGCCGAGTGCGACGCGCACGACGAGCGCGGGCACGCGCAGCCACATCGGCCGCCGCAAGGCTCGCGCGATCGTGTGCTGGACCTGCCGATGCGTGGCCGGGCTCGGCGCCACGGCGTTCACCGCTCCGCGCACCGCCGGCCGGTCGAGCGCGAATTCGATGAGGCGAGTGAGGTCGTCGATGTGAATCCACGAAACCCACTGCTTGCCGCTGCCGAGCACGGCTCCGAGCCCCAAGCGCACCGGGAGCGCGAGACTCGGTAAGGCGCCACCATCACGGCCGAGCACGAGGCCGATACGCAAGCGTACGACGCGCGCGCCGATCGCCTCCGCGGCCAGCGCGGCTTCTTCCCACTGCTGGCACAGAACAGACTGGAATATCGGCTGAGGCGGGGACTGCTCGTCGAGGCGCTGCTCGCCGCGGATGCCGTAGAAGCCGATGGCGCTCGCGCTGACGAACACGCGCGGCGCGCGCTCGAGCCGCGCGGCGAGCTCGACCAGCGCGCGGGTCGTCTTCACGCGGCTGTCGATCAGCGTTTGCCGGCGGCTGCGCGTCCAGGGGAAACCAAGAATGCGCTCGCCGGCGAGATTCACGATGGCATCGATGCGCGCGGTCGGCTCGATGGCGTCGAGCTGCGTCACGACGTGCACGTGCGGGCCGAAGCGATCGAGCGCGCGGTCGGCATCGCGCGTGTACACGAGCACGGTGTCGCCGTGCGCGACCAGGCGCCGCACGAGATGACCGCCGATGAAACCCGTGGCGCCGCTGATCAGCACCGTGCGCGCCGCAGCACTCTTCTCTCCTGCGACGATGGGATCGCGCACCCATTCGGGCGGGCGCCGATGCCGAAGCACGGCCAGCGTGTTGCGCACCGACCAGGCGAACACGCCGACCGAGAACAGCGTGAACAGCCACGAGAAGGCGCCATGATCCGCCGGCACGACGGCCGTGGCACTGCGCCACCACTCGAACACGATCGGCGCGAGCACCGCGAGGATGAGCCCCAGATTGATCGCGAGCACCGTGTGCAGCACGCGCTCCAAGACGGGCAAGCGACGCGTGCGATCCTCGACGACAAAGTCGCCGAGCGTGATCGGAATCTCCGCGAGGATCACGGCCGCGAGCAGCAGGGCCCACGCGCCGCGCCACTCGTACCACGCGAGGGCGAAGAAGATCAGCGCGTAGAGGAATTCGCGCACGGCATGCAGCGCCGTCTCGCTCGCCGCGGCGCGCTTTGCCGGCAGTCGTTCCTTGATCTCGTGATGCCAGAGATTGTCGAACGCGCCCATGACGGCCTGTACGGTGATCAATGTGAAGAGCAGGTTCATGTCGAAGCCCTCGCCGCGTGAAAGCGACCTGTCTGATAGAACAGCTCGCCGAAGAAGGGATGCGAAACGGTCATCGTGAAGCGGAACCAGCCGCCCGCCTCGTCGTGATGCTCGACGTGCGTCTCGCCCGGCGAGAGCCAGCGAGGCAGCGGAATGCGCAAGCGGCGGCCGCTCTTCAGCGTGCCGAAATCGAAGTAGTAGCCGTGGCTCACGAAGTGCAGCGAGCCGCGCTCCTCGTACACCCGCAGCGGCATGCAGAGCCGCACCGGCAGCCGCTCGACGAGACCGATGTCCGGCTCGATCACCTTGGTCGACGTCACGAAACAGGGATGGCTGTTCGGCCAGCGATACTCGCGATTCCAGGCCACGCCTTCCGACGTCGGGCCGACGTGGACCACCGCCGGAACGTTGCGCCCGGTGCGCGGCACGACTGGCGTGCCGATCAGGCGGCAGAAGGTGGCGAACGCGAGGCCGATCCAGCTCGCGCGTACGACTTCAAACTCGCCGACGTAGTCGACGGCGACGACAGGCTCGCCAAAGCGGGCGCGTACGGCGGGCGGCAGGCGCCGCCACGCAGAATCGCCCAGCACGTTCCGCAATCCGTGATGCACCGTCCGCCACGGCGCGCCGGCCGCAACAGGGGGACCGGCGACCCTCTCCGCGCTGAACATCCGTCTCTCCCACAGCGTCGTGCACGCTCATTCACCGATGACCTTCGCGATCTTCTGGCCGAGCCGCATCATCTTGAGCAGCGTCTTGCGCGGCAGGCTCTTGATGGAGTCGTACCAGCGGGTCAGCGTCTCGAGGAACTCGAGCTGGCCCGCGATGCGCTCGCGCACTTCGGCCGGTGTCTCGGAATCGGTCTCGAGCTCGCTGACGCAGGTGCGCAGGAACGCGAGCGTCGGGTCGATCTCGCGCCGCTTGCGCCCCTCGACGATCACGCGGATGACCTCCCACGGATCGCGCTGGGCGACGAAGAAGTCGCGGCGATCGCCGAGGGTGTGCGTCACCTGCACGAGCTCCCACGCGAGCAGCTCTTTGATGCCGACGCTCACGTTGGAGCGCGCGATGCCGAGCGTCTCGGCGATCTCGTCGGCGTGCAGCGGGTTCGGCGCGAGATAGAGCAACGCGTGGATCTGCGCCACCGAGCGATTGATGCCCCAGCGGCTGCCCATCTCGCCCCAGTGAACGATGTAGCGATGCATGACGGGAGTGAGGCGCATCGGTGTGTTCCGTTATTTCAGTCTTTTCTGAAATTTTAGAGAACCACGAACGAGAGTCAAGCCAAAAGGGCGCAGTTGACTCAATGCGGGACGCGGCGCGCCGGCGCTCGCCTCACGCAAGCGCCCGGCGCTGTTAAGAATTCAGATCGAAGAGGACTCGGGCACGGCGGGGTACCGTGATCTCCCACCCGCGCCCACGCTCGCAGGTGCTGGTCGCATGAGCTCCACTTCGAGTCGGCGCCCGTGATGCTCAGGCGATCGCCCGCCAGCACCCCTGCTGGTGATCGTCGACGAGGCCCACGGCCTGCATGAACGCATAGCAGATCGTCGTGCCCACGAACTTGAAGCCGCGCTTCTTCAGATCCTTGCTCATCGCATCGCTCTCGGGCGTCGAGACGGCGTAGTCGCTCGTGTAGCGCGGACGGCGGCGCTTGCCGGCGGGCGCGAACTGCCAGATGTAGCGATCGAAGGTGCCGAACTCGTCACGCGTCGCGAGATAGGCGCGCGCGTTCAGCACGAACGCTTCGACCTTCTGGCGATTGCGCACGATGCCCGGATCGGCGAGCAGCTTCTGCATGCGGGCCGGCGTGTAACGCGCCATCTTCTGCGCGTCGAAGCGATCGAATGCGCGCCGGTAGCTCTCGCGCTTGCGCAGGATGGTGATCCAGCTCAAGCCGGCCTGCGCTCCTTCGAGACACAACATCTCGAAGAGATGCGCGTCGTCGTGCGACGACACGCCCCACTCCGTGTCGTGATACTGCACGTAGAGCGGATCAGTGCCGCACCACGCACACCGCAATCGTCCGTCCTCGTGACGAACGACGGAACGCCGCGCAACTTTGGCTTCGGTCATGGCGACGCTGTCTGCCATCCGTGACAGAGGCTGTCAATGGGTTTCATGTCCGCGGCCCCGGGTCCACAATGCCGCCGGCCGCCACGGCCCCTCTTCGTCATCTTTCGTATAGATCACCCATCTCATGCCCGACATCGATCCGCGCCTCGCTCAACAGATCGCACGCACCATCGCCAACGAGATCGGCGCGCAGCCCGCACAGGCTGCGGCCGCAATCGCTCTGCTCGACGCGGGCGCGACCGTGCCGTTCATCGCGCGCTATCGCAAAGAAGCGACCGGCGGCCTGGACGATGCGCAGTTGCGCACGCTCGAAACGCGCCTCACCTATCTGCGTGAGCTCGAGGAGCGCCGCGCGGCGGTCATCGCGAGCATTCAGGAGCAGGGCAAGCTCACGGAAGAGCTGCGCAAGGACATCGAGGCGGCGGACAGCAAAGCGCGCCTCGAAGATCTCTACCTGCCGTACAAGCCGAAGCGCCGCACGCGCGCCCAGATCGCGCGCGAAGCGGGCCTCGAGCCCCTGGCGGATACGCTACTCGCCGATCCGACGCAGGTCCCCGAGGTGGTCGCGGCGCAGTTCGTCAATGCGGAGAAAGGCGTCGCGGACGCGAAGGCCGCGCTCGAAGGCGCGCGCGCGATTCTCATGGAGCGCTGGGGCGAGAACGCGGCGCTCATCGGCGAGCTGCGCAACTGGCTCGACGAAGTCGGCCTCATCCACGCGAAGGTGGCGGAGGGCAAGGAGAGCGAAGGCGCGAAATATCGCGACTACTTCGATCATTCGGAGCTGCTCGCGAAGATTCCGTCACACCGCCTGCTCGCGCTGTTTCGCGGGCAGAAGGAACAGTTTCTGACGCTGGACTTCGATCCGGGCCCGGACGTCGAAGCCGGACACGCGCAGGCCGAGGCGCGCGTCGCGCGGCACGCCGGCGTGGCCGATCGCGGGCGCCCGGCGGACAAGTGGCTGCTCGATGCATGCCGCCTCACCTGGCGCGCGAAGCTGCACGTGCATCTGCAGCTCGACCTGTTCGGCAAGGCGCGCGAGCGGGCCGAGGAGCACGCGATCAAGGTGTTCGGCGAGAACCTCAAGGATCTGCTGCTCGCCGCGCCCGCCGGACCGCGTCCCGTGCTGGGCCTCGATCCGGGGCTGCGCACGGGCGTGAAGGTCGCGGTGGTAGATCGTACTGGCAAGGTCGTCGCGACCGACACGATCTATCCGCACGAGCCGAAGAAGCAGTGGGACGCCGCGCTCGCGACGCTCGGCGTGCTGTGCGTGAAGCACTCCGTCGAGCTCATCGCCATTGGCAATGGCACCGCCTCACGCGAGACCGACAAGCTCGCCGGCGAGCTGCTGAAGAAGCTGCCGCAGCTCAAGATGCAGAAGATCGTGGTGAGTGAAGCCGGCGCCTCGGTGTACTCCGCATCCGAGCTGGCGGCGAAGGAGTTTCCGGACCTCGATGTCAGTCTGCGCGGGGCGGTCTCCATTGCCCGGCGCCTGCAGGACCCGCTCGCGGAGCTCGTGAAGATCGAGCCGAAGGCGATCGGCGTCGGGCAGTACCAGCACGATGTGAACCCCGTGCGGCTCGCGAAAGCGCTCGATGCCCAGGTCGAGGATTGCGTGAACGCCGTCGGCGTCCACGTGAACACCGCCTCGGCGGCGCTGCTCGCGCGCGTGTCGGGGCTCTCGAGCACGGTCGCGGAGAACATCATCCGGTATCGTGACGAGAAAGGCGCCTTCCGCAGCCGCAAGGAGCTGCTCGAAGTCCCGCGCCTCGGGCCGAAAGTGTTCGAGCAATGCGCGGGGTTTCTGCGCATCGACGATGGCGATGAGCCGCTCGATAGCTCCGCGGTGCATCCCGAGGCGTACCCGGTCGTTCAGCGCATCGTGAAGAGCTGCGGGCGCGAGGTGAAGCAGCTCATCGGCGACGGCGCCTTTCTGCGGACGCTGAAGCCGGAGGCGTTCACCGACGAGAAGTTCGGCGTGCCCACGGTGCGCGACATTCTCAAGGAGCTGGAGAAGCCGGGACGCGATCCGCGTCCGGAGTTCCGCGCGGCGCAGTTCGCCGAGGGCGTCGAGGACATGAAGGACCTGAAGCCCGGCATGATCCTCGAGGGCGTCGTGACCAACGTCGCCGCGTTCGGCGCGTTCGTCGACATCGGCGTGCATCAGGATGGGCTCGTGCACATCTCGGCGCTTTCGGACACCTTCGTGAAGGACCCGCGAGATGTCGTGAAGGCGGGCGACATCGTGAAGGTGCGCGTGCTCGAAGTGGACTTGCAGCGCAAGCGCATCGCGCTCACGCGGCGTCTGGAGGACCGGCCCACTGCGTCGCGCACGCAGTCCGGGGATGGCGCGCGCGGCGCGTATCGCGACGGGAGAACGGGCGGCGGCGCGCGCGACGGCGGCAATCGCGACGGTCGGCCTGGTGGGGCTCGATCCGGTGACGGCACCGGCCGAAGCGGCTCCCGCGACTTCTCCGGTGGCAACGCGGGCCGCGGCGGTCGCGACCTTTCCGGCGGCGGCTCGCGGCCGCGCCAGCCGGAGCCGCTCGGCAACAGCGCCATGGCCGAGGCCTTCGCACGCGCGCGGCGCGGCAACTGAGCCATGGACGCGCCACCGATCCTCTACGGGACGGCGTGGAAGAAAGAGCAGACCGAAGCGCTCGTGGCCCGCGCACTTCGCGCGGGCTTCCGCGGCATCGATACCGCCTGCCAGCCGAAGCACTATCACGAAGCCGGAGTCGGCGCGGCGGTCGCGGCCTTCGAGCGCGAATCCCTGTATCTGCAGACGAAGTTCACGCCGCTCTCGGGGCATGATCCGGCGCGCGTGCCGTATGACGCGAATGCGAGCGTACCCGAGCAGGTCGCACAGTCGTTCGCCGTGTCGTTGCGGAATCTGCGCACCCCCTATCTCGATGCGCTGATCCTCCATTCGCCGTATCCGCAAGAAGATCTGACGATGGCGGCATGGCAGGCGATGGAGGCACTGGTCGATGCGGGTGGCGTCCGGCGCATCGGCATCAGCAACTGCTACGAGCTGAAAGTGCTCGAGCGCCTGCATCGCGCGAGCCGCATCAAGCCGACGATCGTCCAGAACCGCTTCTATGCGGAGACCGACTACGACGTGGATATCCGCGCGTTCTGTCGCGCGAACGGCATCTCGTATCAGAGCTTCTGGACCCTGACCGCCAATCCGCATCTGCTCGCGGACGAGACGGTCCGGCTCCTCTCGCTGAAGTACGGGCGCACGCCCGCGCAAGTTCTGTTCCGCTACCTCACTCAGGTGGGCGTCACGCCCTTGACCGGCACGACGTCCGAAGCGCACATGCGCGAAGACTTGGCCATTTTCGAGTTCACGCTCGCGGAGAGTGAGCTGCGCGCGATCACAACATTGTTATGATCGCCGCATGCACGAACCCCCTTGGCTGACGATCGCGCGCGAGCTGCAGGGCATTGCGCAGACCGGACTCGCGTTCACGCAGGATCGCTTCGATCGCTTGCGCTACGAGCGCCTGCGCGAGCTCGCCGCGGAGCTCATCGCGCACGGCTCGAGCAGCGATACCCAGAAGGTGCTCGACCTGCTTCGCGGCGAGAGCGGCTACGCCACCCCCAAGGTGGATGTGCGGGGTGCGGCCTTCGTCGACGGCCGCGTCCTCATGGTGCGCGAGATGAGCGATGGCCTCTGGACACTGCCCGGCGGCTGGGCGGACGTGAATCAATCCGCGGCCGAGTGCGTCGTGCGCGAGATCTGGGAAGAATCCGGATTCACCGCGCGAGCGCTGAAGCTCGCAGCCGTGCACGACTATCGGCGCGGGGGCCATCCGCCGCGCGCGCTTCATTACATCTACAAGTTCTATTTCATCTGCGAGATCACCGGCGGGGTGGCCACGCCGAGCAACGAGACGAGCGAGGTGGCGTTCTTCGCGCGCGACGCGTTACCGCCCATGTCGCTCGGCCGCACGCTGCCCAGGCAGGTGGAGCGCATGTTCGAGCACTGGGAACATCCGGAGCTGCCGACAGACTTCGACTGAGCAGGTTACCCTCATGAGCACGTTCACCATCTATCACAACCCGAAGTGCTCGAAGAGCCGGGCCACCCTGGCGCTGCTACAGGAGCACGGCATCGAGCCCCGCATCGTCGAGTATCTGAAAACGCCGCCCAGCGCGGCCGAGCTGAAGGCGATCGTCGCGAAGCTCGGCATCAAGCCCGAGCAGCTCGTGCGCAAGGGTGAGGACGAGTACAAGGCACACTACGCCGGCAAGACGCTCACCGACGCGCAGTGGCTCGAGGCGCTGGCGAAGCACCCCATCCTGATCGAGCGGCCGATCGTCGTGAGCGGCCAGCGCGCGGTGATCGGACGGCCGCCGGAGAACGTGAACGCGCTGCTGAAATAGCGCCTGCGGCGTGGGCCCGCATCGCGTTGCCCGTACCGCCTTCGCTCGCACCGCCTCGCCCGCTTGCGTTGTCCGCATGGGTTCGCCCGCATAGCCTCGCCTGCGGCGCCTCGCTCGCATCGCGTTGCCCACACCGCCTTCGCTCGCACCGCCTCACAGGCTTGCATGTCCGCATCGCCTCGCCTGCGGCGCGTAGCCCGCATCACCTCGCCCGCACACCTGATGCGGCGCGTGGCCCGCTCGCCTTGCCCGCGTTGCGTCCCCCTGTCGCGGCATGGCGCTGCGCGCGCCGGATAGCAAAGCGGCGCGCGCTGCACCATCCCTTTGCGGGCCTGAGCGGAACGCGTAGGCTTCGCCGGCCATGTCTACTCGCTCCATGCCCATTCTCGATGAGCTCGAAGCCCGCGGCTTGCTCGCGGACGTCACCGATCGCGCCGGTCTCGGCGAGCTGCTCGCCAAGGGACCCGTCACGTTTTATGTTGGCTACGACCCCACCTCGTCGAGCCTGCACGTCGGCAATCTCGTGCCGGTGATGCTTCAGGTGCGACTGCAACGCGCCGGACACAAGCCCATCGTGCTCGTCGGCGGTGCCACCGGGATGATCGGCGACCCCTCGGGCAAGAGCACCGAGCGCAATCTCATGTCGGACGAGGAGCTGGCTCACAATCTCGCGGGCATCCGCGCGCAGCTCGAGCGCTTCCTCGACTTCTCGCCCGGGCCGACCGGCGCGATCCTCGTGAACAATGCCGACTGGACGCGGCCGCTCGGCTTTCTCGAATTCCTGCGCGATGTCGGCAAGTACCTCACCGTCAACTACATGATGGCGAAGGATTCGGTGCGCGCCCGCCTCGAAAGCGAGACGGGCATCAGCTACACCGAGTTCTCGTACATGCTGCTGCAGGCGTTCGATTTCGTGCATCTGTCGAAGACGTACGGCTGCCGCTTGCAGGCGGGCGGGTCCGATCAGTACGGCAACATCACGGCTGGATGCGAGCTGTCGCGCAAGATGGGCGGGCCGCAACTCTACGGTCTCACCGCGCCGCTGCTGCTCGATTCCACCGGGCAGAAGATGGGGAAGACCTCCACGGGGGAGCGCGTGTGGCTCGATCCGAGCCGCACCTCGCCATACGCCTTCTACCAGTATTGGCTGAACGTCACCGACGCGGACGCGCCGCGGCTACTGCGGCTGTTCTCTTTGCGGTCGCTCGCGGAGATCGAGGAAATCCTGCGCACGCACGATGCCGATCGCAGTCAGCGCGTCGCCCAGCGCGAACTGGCTCGCGCACTGACGAGCTGGGTGCACGGCGAGGCCGAGCTCGCGCGCGTGGAGGAAGCAAGCCGCGTGATGTTCGGCGGCAGTCTCGAAGGCGTGAAGGCGGCGACGCTGGAGCTGCTCGCTTCGGTCGTGCCCGTCGTCGAAGTCTCGCGTGGCGAGTTGGCGGCGGGCATCAGTATCGTCGACTTGCTGAGCCGCACGGTCGCCGAATCCAAGAGCGCCGCGCGTCGTCTCGTGCAACAGGGCGGCGCGTACGTGAACAATGTTCGGATCGGCGACCTCGAGCACACCGTGACGACCGCGCATCTCGCCACGCCAACGATGCTCGTCGTCCGCGGCGGGCGCAAAGATTACCGACTGGTCCGCGTCAAGGACTGACGTCGCCGCGCACGCGAACATTGCGTGCGCCATGAAAAAAGGCCGGCGCACTCACGTGCACCGGCCTTCGAGCTCAACCGTAGCGCTCAGTGAAAAGCGGGCGGCGGAGCATCCGGCTGTGAGCCGTCGGCGGGCGGCGGGCCGCCCCAGCCGCGCGGTCCGCGGCGGAACCGATGCGCCATGGCGCCGCGTCCGGCCTTGATCTCATCGAGGCTCAACTGGCCATCCTTGTTGGTGTCGAGCCGGTCGAACCCGCGGCCGAGAAAGGGCATTCCCGCCTGAACCTCGTCCTTCGAGAGCAGGCTGTCACCGTTGGTGTCCGCTTGCTTGAAGCGCGCTTCGAACTTCGCTTCCATTTCGGCACGCCGCGCGGCATGCACTTGATTGATCTCGTCCTGGGTGATCTGTCCGTCCTTGTTGGTGTCGAAGGTCGCGAACTCCTTCTCGATGCGCGTATTGGCCGCGGCCGTGGCTTCGTCCTTGGTGATGGCGCCGTCGCCGTTCGCGTCGAGCTTCTTGAACCAGCCGCGCTCGCCGTTCGCGGGCGCCGCGGTGTTCGTCGTCGCATTGTTCGCCGCGAGCAGCGCGACGGGAGCGAGCGTGAGCATCGCCGTCAGCAGTAGGGTGTTCCTCTTCATGTCTTCAATCTCCGGGTAGGGATCTTGTCGAGCTGGCCCGAACGCGAACCATACCGTCGTGTTGACCCGTGAGCTGTTACGAAAAGTACTGTTTCGCAAGGGCTTTTTGTTACTTTTGGTGCGGCGCCGACGCGACGCGCGCGCCCGGCCCGGCGGGTGCAGGCGGCACACGCGGCCTGTAGACTTGCGCGCCTTTCCGTCCGAGGTCCCAAGCCCTTGAAGCAGCAGCTCGAACAGCTCGTTTTCACCGCTCTCAACCAGCTCGTCGGTTCGCTCCTCACCGAGGCGCCCGACGCGTCAACGGTCACGGTGGAGCGCACACGCGACGCGCAGCACGGGGACTTTGCGACCAACGTGGCCATGCGCCTTGCGAAGGCGGCGCGCCGGAATCCGCGCGAGCTCGCGGCGGCCATCGTCGCGGCGCTGCCGGCCAACAACCTCATCGCAAAGGCGGAAGTCGCCGGCGCGGGCTTCATCAACTTCTTCCTGGTGAAGGACGTGCTCGCGCGGGAGGTCTCCCGCATTCACGAGCTCGGCGACCGCTACGGGCGCAGCGCCCTCGGCCAGGGCCAGCGGATTATCGTCGAATTCGTGTCGGCGAACCCGACCGGACCGCTGCACGTCGCCCACGGCCGGCACGCGGCGTACGGCGCGTCACTGTCGAACGTGCTCGCAGCCGCCGGCTTCAACGTGCATCGCGAGTACTACATCAACGACGCCGGCCGGCAAATGGACATCCTCGCCTCGAGCGTTTGGCTGCGGTACCTCGAGACGTTCGGCGAGCAGATCACGATTCCGGCGAACGGCTATCCGGGCGAGTACCTGAAGCCCGTGGCCGCGAAGTTGCGCGAGGCCGTCGGCGAGCGGCTGCGCAGGAGGGCGGCGGAAGTCTACGCGGGCCTGCCGCCCGACGAGCCCTCGGGTGGCGACAAGGAGGTGTACGTCGATGCCGTGATCGAGCGGGCCCGCACGCTCATCGGCCATGACGAATTCGCCGGTGTGCTGAACCTCGCGCTGGAGTATCTGCTGAACGACATCCGCAACGATCTCGAAGAGTTCGGCGTCGTCTTCGACCGCTGGTACTCCGAGCGCTCGCTCGACACGAGCGGCGCGATCGACCGCGCGCTCGCCAAGCTCGAGTCGCAGGGCCACCTCTACAAGCAGGACGGCGCCGTCTGGTTTCGCGCCACGGCGTTCGGCGACGAGAAGGACCGTGTCGTCGTGCGCGAGAACGGCCAGAAAACCTACTTCGCATCCGACATCGCGTATCACCTCGACAAGCGCGAGCGCGGTTTCGAGAAGCTGATCGACGTGCTCGGTTCCGGCCATCACGGCTACATCGCGCGCGTGCGCGCGGGTCTTGCCGCGCTCGGCGAGCCGCCGGATTCGCTCGAAGTGCCGATGATCCAGATCGTGACGCTCTATCGCGGCAACGAGCCGGTGAAGATGAGCAAGCGCGCTGGCACCTTCGTGACGCTGCGGCAACTGCGCGGCGAGGTCGGCAACGACGCGTGCCGCTTCTTCTACCTGATGCGCAGTCACGAGCAGAACCTCGATTTCGACCTCGAGCTCGCCACCTCCCGCACCAACGAGAACCCGGTGTACTACGTTCAGTACGCCCATGCGCGCGTGAAGAGCTTGATGAAGGAGCTGGCGGCGCGCGGTTACACCTTCGATCTGCAGGCGGGGCTCGCCAATCTCTCGCGGCTCGACAGCGAGCACGCGCAGGCGGTGATCACGGTGCTGCTGCGCTATCCGGAAGCGGTGGAGCAGGCGGCGATCAATCGCGCGCCCCATTCGATCGTTTACTATCTCCGCGAATTGGCGAACGCATTTCACACCTACTACAACGCCGAGAAGGTCATCGTCGACGATGCGGACCTGCGCAACGCGCGCGCCGCGCTCGGTCTCGCGGTGGCGCAGGTGATCCGCAACGGGCTCGCGCTGCTCGGCGTCTCGGCGCCGGAGAGCATGTGATGGCCGTGAACCGGCTGACGACTCGCGACTACAAGCGGCCGGCGCGACGCTCGTGGGATTTCAGCCGCCTGCGCGAGTTCGGCGCCGGCACGCTGGTCGGGCTCGTGCTCGCGAGCGCGGTGTTCATTTATAAGAGCGACGCGAAGAAGGCGCCGTTGCCCGAGGTGCCGCGGCCGGAGCCGCAGCGCACGGCGACGTCGGACGCCACGGATGTCGCCGCGGAAGGCGCGGACCGCTACGACTTCTACGAGATGCTGCCGAACTTCGAAGTGGTGGTGCCGGAGAAGGATCGCGATGTGAAGCGCGATCTGCCGGCGGCGAAGATCGAGCGGCCCGGGGTGTATGTGCTGCAGGCGGGCTCGTATCGCAATCAGGCCGACGCGGAGCGCGTGCGCGCGCAACTCGCACTTCAGGGCATCAACGCGAAGGTGCAGCGGGTGGCCGTGGACAACGACGTGTGGCATCGCGTGCGCATCGGGCCCATCAGCGATCTCGGCGAGCTGAACCGCGTGCGCAAGCAGCTTCAGGCGGCGGACGTCGACGGACTGGTGATCCGCGTCGGGGACTGACGTGATTCGCGCGCGAACAGCGGTGCTGGTTTGCGTAGCGTTCGTGGCGTCGTGCTCGGCGCCCCGTAAAGAAGAGCCGAAGCCGGCACCGGTCGTGCCGCCGCCCCCCAAGGGCATCACGTTCGCCGCGGTGGGGGATGTGATGTTGGGGACGGATTACCCGAGCAACATCCTTCCCGATGACGACGGCGTTGGATGCCTCGCGAACGTCGGGCCCGTCTTGTCGGCCGCGGACGTGGCCTTCGGGAATCTCGAAGGCGTGTTGATGGATGGCGGCGAGGCGGTGAAGCGGTGCAAGCCGCCGAGACGGAACAATGCTGCGCCGGTCAGCGCTAGCGGGGCGAGTGCGACGAGCGACTCAGGCGCGTCGAGCGGGTCGAGCGCCGGCGCGGCGCGTGAGCCGGCGCTCGCGTTGGACGAATCAGCGCAAGCGCGAGGAGTGCCGGCCGATCGGGATGCGGCTGCGAACGATGGAGGCGCGCACGGATTGCCACCTGCGGAGGATGCCGGGGCTGGCGATCAGCGCCGCACTGACGAACAGACACCGGCCGCTGAGCCCGGACCGACCGGCACTTCGGCACAGGGTGACGCCTCGACGCCGAGTGAGACACCGCCGCAGTCGAGTTCGGTGCAGCCGCCGCCCACAGCGGGCAGCTGTTACGTCTTTCGCTCGCCGACACGCTACGCGACCTATCTGCGTGACGCCGGCTTCGATGTCATGAGCCTCGCAAACAATCACGCGCAGGACTTCGGCGACGCTGGGCGCGACTCGACCATGCGCGCGCTCGATGACGTCGGCATTCGCCATTCCGGTCGGGACGGCGACGTCGCCGAATGGATGACTACCGGCCGCCGCTTCGCGCTGGTCGCGTTCGCGCCGAACATCGGCTCGCATCAGCTCAATGATCTCGAGCGCGCGCGGGAGATCGTCGCGCACCTCGCGGCGAATCACGACATCGTTGTCGTCTCCTTCCACGGCGGCAGCGAGGGCGAAGGCGCAGCGACGCTGCCATTCGCGCACGAGATCTATCAGGGCGAGGATCGCGGCGACGTGGTCGAGTTCGCGCACGCCGTCGTCGATGCCGGCGCGGACCTCGTGCTCGGCAGCGGGCCGCACGTGCTGCGAGCGATAGAGCTGTACCGAGATCGGCTCATCGCCTACAGCCTCGGCAACTTCGCGACGTATTACGGCATCAGCGTGAGCGGCGTCCGCGGCATCGCCGGCATTCTGACGACGCGCCTCGACGACGACGGCCGCTTCCTCGACGCGCGCCTCGATTCGACGATCCAGCTTCGCCCCGCCGGCCCGGCGCTGGACCCCGAGCGCCGCGCGGTGGCGCTGCTACGAGAGCTGACCACGGCGGCCTTTCCCACCGGCCAACTCATGATCGAAGACGACGGACGCGTGGTCGCGGTGCGCTGACGCGAGCCGTTCGCGCGCAGACACGCGCGCGTGCGACCTGCAAGACGCGTCCGACACAACGTGCGATCGATCTGGCTACGCGCCGCCTACGCGCTCGCCGACCGCACTCACCGAACCCCGATCGCAGGAATGTGCGCCGACGAACGCAAGACTCCGGCGCGCGAAGGAAGAAAAGCGCCGCTCAGAGCGCAGCGGCCTGCAATGCGACCGCGCGTTGCCGCGCGAGCAGCGCCTCGATCTGCTGCACCGGGACCGGCCGTGAGTGCAGATAGCCCTGCGACTGATGGCAGTTGAGCGTCTTGAGCAGCTCGAGCTGCTCGGGCGTCTCGACGCCCTCGGCGATGGCGGTGAGGTTGAACGCCGACGCGAGCCCGATGATGCTCGACACCAGCGTGACGCTCGCCCGATCGTTCGGCAGGCCGCTGATGAACGCGCGATCGATCTTGAGCAGATCGACCGGCAGCTTCGAGAGCAGCCCGAGCGAGGAATAGCCCGTACCGAAATCGTCGATCGCGATGCGCAGGCCGACGTTGCGCAGCTCGCGCAGCTTGCGGCTCGTGCCCTCCAGGTCCTGAAGCAGCCCCGTCTCGGTGATCTCGATATCGACGCCGTAGCCGTCGGCCGGCCAGCCGGTCGCCGCTTTCAGCACCGTGTCGACGAAGGTGCGACGACGAACCTGGAGCGCCGAGACGTTCACCGCGACCCGCACCGGCCCGAGGCCGAGCCGCTGCCAGCGACGACAATCCTCGGCGGCCTTGCGCAGCACCCAGTCGCCGACGGACACGATCATCCCGGACGATTCGAGCACGGGCAGGAACCGCGCGGGCGGCACGAGCCCCTCCTGCGGATCGTTCCACCGCAGCAGCGCCTCGACGCCGTCGATGAGACCGGTCGCGACGTTCACCTGCGGCTGGTAGTAGAGAACGAACTGTTCTTCGTCGAGCGCGGCACGCAGACGATGCTCGAGAGACAAGCGCTCCGCGAGCTCGCTGTGCATCTGCATCTGATAGTGCAGGTACTGCTCGCCGGAGGTCTTCGCCTGTTTGAGCGCGGCTTCGGCGCGCTGCACGAGCGTGTTGCCGTCTTCGCCCGTGCCGGCATGGCGCGCGATGCCCGACTTGAACGACACGCGCAGCGTGTGGCCTTCGATCTCGAAAGCGTCGCGAAAGACAGTGGTTTCCAGCAGCGCCGTCGCGTTCTCTTCGGAAGATTCCGGCAGCAGCAGTGCCAGGGCGAACGTGCCGCCGCCGAGATAGCCGATGCGCTCGTCATCGTCGAGGTGGTGTTTCACCCGCTCGGAGACCTTCTGCAGCAGCAGGTCGCCCACATGACGGCCGAAGCTGTCGTTCACGTGGCTCAGACGATCGACGTCGAAGGCCACGACCATCGGGCGCACCGTCGGGCTCACGCCGTGCTGGATCAGCTCGTCGACCCGCTCGCAGAACATGGCGCGTTTCGCGAGACCGGTCAGCGGGTCGAAGTACGCCAGCTGCTGGAACGCGTCCTCCTTCTGCCGGAACTGCAGCGCGAAGGAGACGTGCGCGCTGATCTCCTGCAGCAGTCGCAGCTCCTCCTCGTGGATCTGCTCGCTCTCGCGCGAGCAGAGCGTGAGCACGCCGACGCGCGCGCCGTCGACGATGAACGGCAGCGCGACCATCGAGCGATACCCTTGCTTCAGCAACTCGGCCCGGTTCGCGACCGGCGGCTCGGACTGCGTCAGATCGTTCGCCACGGTGATCTCGCCAGTGCGCAGCGCCCGGGCGAGCAGGCTCGTGTCTTCCTCCGCGCCGTCGCCGATCGGAAACTCGACCGGCGTCAGCCGATTCATGTCACCGCCGGCCCAGTACCAAGGCACGGCGTGCCGCCCGTCGGGCGTGACCATCGAAACAACCGTGTGGTCGTAGCCGCCGACCTGCATCGCGAGCCGGCAGGTCTCGCGCAGGAGGGCGTCGCGGTCGCGGATGCGCACGACCGCGGCATTGATCCCGCTCTGCATCTGCAGGAAGCGCGTGAGCCGCGCGATGCGCTCCTGCTGCTGCATGCGTTCGGTGATGTCGCGATGGGTGCCGCGGAAGCCCGTGATCGCCCCGTCGCGCCCGATCAGCGCCAGCAGGTTGCCTTCGAGCCAGCGGTACTCGCCGTTCTTGTGCCGCCAGCGCGCGACCACGCCCGTCGCGGTGCGCCGGTGCGTGTCGAGCCGCGCGAGCGTGTCGGAGAAGCCGGGGCTGTCTTCCTCGTGGATGTAGTCGCTGAAATGCGTGCCGCTCAGATCATCGGGCGCCATCCCGAGGATGCCGCGCACCGATTCGCTGCTGAACACGTAGCGCCCGCCGGGGCCGAGCTCCCAGATCCAGTCCTGCGAGGTGTCGATGATGTCCCGCAGGCGCTGCTCGCTCTCGCGGATCCGGAGCTCGGCGAAGCGCCGCCGGCGGCGCTCGGCCACTTCGCGCAAGGCGCGCCGCACCGCCGGTGCGAGCCGCGCGGGATTGGTCTTGAGCACGTAGTCCACCGCCCCACGGCGCAGCGCCTCGATGGCGCGCTCCTCACCGATGGTCCCTGACAGGAAGATGAAGGGCACGTCGGGCGCGGACTGCATGGCGATGTCGAGAGCCGCAAGGCCATCGAACGCCGGAATCGTGAAGTCCGAAAGGATGAGGTGTGGACGGAAGTCGCTCAGCGCTTTGCGGAACGACGGTTCGCTGTCCACGCGGTGATGGACGCAACCGATGCCACTGCGCTCGAGCTGGCGAACGGCCAGCTCCGCCTCAGCGGCAATGTCCTCGACGATCAGTACACGCAGGTCCAGTGGCACCCGGGACTCCGTGGTCACTCACGTCAACAGGCTTCCTGCCCCCGACTCGTGCCAACGCCCCCCTGGCCTCCGTGGCGGATCTCGTTCGTCGGACGATGCTCGGTTTCTTGTTCCTTGCATAATGCCGGGGCGCGCGAAACCGCCGCGCGGCGCCCGTGTCCTCTCGCTCGACGCATATTTGATCCGTTACTGCGCGGAGTGGCGGAAATATTTCACATGCCCCCGACGAAAATCGGCGGATTCGTGATTCGTATCGCGCTTCGTCCGGCGCGCGCCGCGGCCCTTATGTACGGGCCCGGACATCAGTCTTCGCTGACGTTACGGAAGTCGACCCCCAGCGAGCGCAGCTTTCTATACAGGTGGGTGCGCTCCATGCCGACGCGCTTCGCGAGCTGACCCACCTTGCCATTGCACAAAAGGAGCTGCTGTTGCAGGTACGCGCGCTCGAACTGCTCGCGCGCCTCGCGCAGCGGCAGCGCCAGAAGGTCCTGTTTGACGAGCGGTTCGCCCTGCGGTGCCTGGACGGCGAGCTCGCGCTCGATCTCCTCGAGGCGGATCTCCTCGGGGCCGCCCTGAATGAGCAGGCGGTGCACCAGGGTCTTCAGCTCCCGCACGTTGTCGGGCCAGGGATAGTTGCGGAGCCGGTTCTGGGCCG
>DASZSS010000326.1:0-14967 GCA_035548535.1 Steroidobacteraceae bacterium | reverse complement strand
GAACTCGGCATTGTATTTCTCGTTCGTCAGGTTTTTCGACCACGCCGTGACCGACCAGCTCTCTCCCTCGAGCCCGAGGCGCAGATCGAGCAGGTCCACCGGATCGCGCGAGGTGCTGTTGGCCGGGTCCCACCAGGTGCGCCCGATTTCCTGGAAGTCGATGCGGAGCACGCCGGTGAGGCCGGTGCGCAACGGCTGGCGGTACTCCGTGCCGACGTTCAGCGTGCTGCGCGAGACGAGCGGCGCCTGGTTGCCTTTGAAGTCGGAGCCGGCAGGCGCCACGGTGATCTCGCTGTCGGTGTATCCATAGCTCGCGTAGCCGGTCCAGTTGTCGGTGATACGTCCGTTCAGCTCGAGCTCCGCGCCCTTGTAGATCACCTCGGGAATGTTGCCGAGGTTCTGGGTCGAGTTCGCCGCGAGGAAGACGAAGAAGTAGGAGTTCTCGGACTTCGTGCGATACAGGCTGAGCCCGGCGCTGAGGCGCCGATCGAAGAGCTGACCCTTCGCGCCGACTTCCCATGTATCCGCGACTTCCGCCTCGAACAGGTCGGAGACGCCGAAGATCGGCGGCACGGAGGCCGCGGCGACCGCGCCCACACCGGTCTGATTGAAGCCGCCGCTGCGAAATCCGCGGCTCCAGCCGCCGTAGAGCGTGATGTCCTCGCTCGGCTTGTAGCGCAAAGTAGCCTTCGGCTGCGCCTCGTTCCACGTGTGCTTGCGCACTTGTCCGGTGAACGCGTTCGGATCGAGCGTCTGCGCCAGGAAGAACGGTGGCGTCTCCGTGGTGTTCTTGCGCGTGTCCTCGTCGTAGCGCAGCGCCGCGTCGAGCTCGAAGCGATCGGTCAGCTCGAAGGTGACATCGCCGAACAGCGCCCAGGCATTCTGCTTCTGGCTGTCCGCAAGGAAGGTGGCCTGCGGATTGAGTGGGTTGGTGCTCGGCGTGCGATACACCGGAAACACGCCTGCGCCGGTGTCCACCATGTTGCCCGTGGAAATGAAGCGGTCCGTGTGGACGTAGTAGGCGCCCGCGATCCAGCGGACGCGCCCTTCCGACGGCGAGGCGAAGCGAATCTCCTGGCTGTAGGACTCGACGTCCAGGAACTGGCTCTGATTCAAATCCGTGAGGATGCCCTGCACGAACTTGAAGATCGCCGTGTCGCGCGGACGGAAATCGAACGCGTCGCCGGTCAGGATCTCGCGCGTCTTGTCGTACGCGCTCACGGAGGTGAGCGTGCCGCCGCCGAGCTTGAAATCGAGCTTCAGCGAGCCGGTGTACAGATCGCGGTTGTTCTCGCCGCGGTTGTTGACCGTGATCGGCGTCGTCGTGTCGTTCGCGTTCGGCGGCGTCGTGAACGTGCTGAAGGGGTTCGCCTCGTCCGAACGGGGGATCACGAAGTACAGCGCCTGTGTGCGCAGACGCGAGGCGCCGGCGCGGAGATCCGCCGTGAACGTGTCGTTGGGCGTCCACAGCAGGCGCGCGCGTCCGGACAAGTCGCGCAGCGGGTCCGCATCCTGATGCAGGAATGTGTTCGGAATGTAGCCTTCGGTGTTGTAGTACGAGCCTGCCACGGAGAACTTGAGCGTCCGCGAGCCGCCGACCGGGCCACTCAACGCGCCCTGCAGGCGCTCGCCCGGGCCGTTGTCCCAGGCGGCCTTCACGGTGCCCTCGAGCTCATCGCTCGGCGGCTTCGTGCGGATGATGATCGCGCCGCCGATGGCGTTGCGGCCGTAGAGCGCGCCCTGTGGTCCCTTGAGCACTTCGATCTGCTGGATGTCGAAGAGCTGCTGATTGAACTCGGCGGGATTCGTTTCGAGCACGCCGTCGACGAGCACCGCCACCGAGGGCTCGCTGTTGCGCGCCTGCGAGATGCCGCGCAGGACGACGAACGCGTTGCCCGCGTTCTGCGTTTCGACCAGCGTCATGTTCGGTACGAGCGCGATGAAGTCCGCCGGCCGCTCGATGCCCGCCGACTGGATCTGCTGTGCCGTAAAGACATTCACCGTGATCGGCACGTCGCGGAACGACTCGTCGCGCTTGCGCGCGGTGACGACCACTTCCTCGAGGTTCGAGGGTGAGGGCGCTTGGGTCTGCGCCTGTGCTTGGGTCTGCGCCCGTGCTTGGATCTGCGCCTGCGCGAATGCAGGCTGGGGACCGAGCGCGGCGGCGGCGAGGAGACCCGCGGCGGCGCACGGTCCTCTCGTCAGCCATGTCCGGTGGGCTCCGCCGGCCAGGCGCGCTCGTGCGCGTGCTATTTTTTTCGGCATGTGTACGCTCCCCTCTGTTGCTGTACACACGCGGAAAATCTAGCAATTTCGGCTGCCGAACGCCATTTCGCATGCCGAATTCACACGACCGCGGGCCTTGCATATCAAGCGATTGCACGCGACTCTAGCGTCATCGCAGTTCGTTGAGCGAAGGCCTCTGGCATGAGATCGCAGCTTATGCGCGGCGCACGCAACAGTGGCGCCGAGGACGGCGAGTACATCACCTCGCTCGCGCGCGGCTTGGCCGTGCTGCGCGCGTTCTCGAAAGAGCACCCCGAGATGACGCTGAGCCAGGTCGCGAGCGCGACGCGCCTTTCCGCCGCGACCGCGCGGCGCTGCCTGCACACGCTCGTCGATCTCGGCTACGCCGCAAAGCGCGGCAAGCTGTTCCTGTTGCGCCCGGCGGTGGTGTCGTTCGCGTCGGCGTATCTCGAGTCGATGAATCTCGAGCAGATCGTGCGGCCATATCTGCAGGAGGTACGCGACAAGACGGGCGACAGTTCCTCGCTCGCCGTGCTCTCCGACACGGAGATCCTGTATCTCGTGCACGTGTCGACGAATCGCATGGTGCGGGTGCCGTGCACCGTCGGCACGCGCTTCCCGGCGTTCGCGACTTCGCTCGGGCGCGTATTGCTCGCGTATCAGCCGAAGGACGCGCTCGACGACTACTTCAGGAAAGCCCGACTCACGGCATTGACCGAGAAGACCCTGACCTCTAAATCAGCGCTGCGCAATCTGCTCGCGAAGGTGCGCGAGGAGCGCTGCGCGGCCACGGAGGACGAGCTCGACTACGGGCTCGTCTCCGTCGCGGTGCCGATCTTCAACGCCGAGAATCAGATCATCGCCGCGGTCAACTGCTCCACCTCGACGGCGCGTGCCGACAAGGCCGAGATGATCGCGACCCGTGTGCCGGTGCTGCGCGAAGCGGCGCGCAGCATCGAGGTCGAGCTCAGGAGATACCCAATGCTCGCTCACTCCATGGCGTTGTAGTGCGATCGAGGAAGTCCACGATGCAGTGGTTGTAGTCCGCCGCGTGCGTCAAGTTGACGAAGTGTCCTCCGCCGCGGATCACACGCCGGCGCGCGCCGCGAATGTGCCGCGCGGTGAAATCCGCGATACGCCGCAGCCAGAGCGTTTCCTTCGAGCCCGTGATCACGACGGTCGGCGCCGTGATGTGCGCGAGCTGCATGCAGACATCGTCGAGCGAGAACTCGGGAGGCGGCGCGACCTGCAGATCCTCGCCGCGATAGTCGCGCAGCATCGTCTGGATCTGCGCTCTCGCGAGCGTGAAGCGCGCACCCGGATCCATCAGCGGATGCTCGCTCAGCACGCGAATCACCTCGCCGCGATTGCCGGCGCGCATGAGCCCCGCGAGCTGCGCCGATGGAATGATCGACGAGTCGCGCGCGGGCGGCGAGAAGCCGTCGAGCGGCGCGCCCTGCAGCACCAGCGCGTTCACCTTCGCCGGCCGGCTGCTCGCGTAGCGCATGGCGACGCGGCCGCCCTGCGACATGCCGACGAGCGCAACCTGATCGATGCGGAAATGCTCGAGCAGCGCGTCGATGTCGTCGAGCTCCTGATCGAGCCCCGCGGGACAGGTCGACTGGCCGAAGCCGCGACGATCGTACGTGATCACCTTGAAGCGCCGCTTCAGCGCCGGAACCTGCGGCGCCCACATGCGCCGATCGACGCCCCAGCCATGGATCAGCAGCACCGGCCGTCCGCGCCCGGTGACCTCGGCGATCAGATCGCCTTGTCCTGGCCGCCGGACCATGTGAATGCGCGACTGCGCACCGGCCCTGCTCTCCGCCCCCGTCGTCCGCTCGGGCGCGATCCCGCGCTCCGAGCCGATCTCAGTCAGCCCACCCGTTGCAATGCTCAACGATTCCATAGTCGTCCACTCGCGATCCGAGCCCCCTCTGCCATCGCCGCTAGTTTCAGATACGTGATGTCCGGATCCACCGGACCGAATCCCGCGAAGGTGCTGAACCCGCAGTCCGAGCCCGCGATCACGCGCTCGCGGCCGACGATGTCCGCAAAGCGGCACAGGCGTTCCGCGACGAGCAGCGGATGCTCGATGTAGTTCGAGGTGGAGCCGATGACGCCTGGGATGAGGATCTTGTCCTCCGGCAGGCGCGTGTCGCGAAACACGGTCCACTCGTGCGCGTGCCGCGGGTTGGCGGCTTCGAACAACAAGCCTTGCGGCTTCGCCTTCAGTACGACGGGAAGCAGCAGCTCCATCGGGATATCGTGATGATGCGGGCCTTCGTAGTTGCCCCAGCACACGTGCATGCGCGCGCGGTCGGCCGGCACGTTGCGCAGCGCGTGGTTCAACACTTCGACGTGCATGGCCGCGAGCCGCAAGTACTCCTCGACGCTGCGATTCTTGTACATCGTGTGGCGGCCCATGCCGAGATCGGGCGCGTCGATCTGCAGGATGATGCCCGCCGCGACGATGCCCTCGTACTCGACGCGCATCGCCTCGGCGACGGCTTCGAGATACTCGTCCTGCGTCTTGTAGTAATCGTTCGGCTGGAAAAGCGCGATCACGCCGGGCGAAGCGGCGTTCATGAACGCCTCGAGCGGCTCGGTGATCGCGATCGCGCGCCGCAGATTCGCGAGGTCCGTGTCGAGCGGCACGCGAGTCTTCGGCGCGATCGGCCCGACGCAGCGCGGCCGCCGATACTTTGCGGTCGCGCCGGAGTCCGCGAGCTTCTTCAGCAGGCGCGGGAATTCGATGAGGTCGAGCCCCGGCTCGCGCGGCGTGTCGCCGTCGAACCCGGTGACGCGCTCGCGGATGTACGTGGCGTAGCTGATCTTGCTCATCTCGCCGTCGCTCACGATGTCCACGCCCGCCGCCACCTGCCGCGCGACGACTGCCTCGACCGCGTTCGTGAGCGTTGCCGCGGCGTCGGGCGGCTCGGGCGAGCCGTTTTCTCTGGCGAACACGACGTCGGTGACGGCCTGCGAGCGCGGCAAGCTGCCGACATGAGTCGTGAGGATTCGATCGGTGCTGAGTTTCATCCGCCCCTCATTAAACTCTGGCTCGCCAGCGAACACGATAGCCGCGGCGCGTGCGCGTAAGGCGCGGAATGCAAAGCATGCTTCGCGAGAGTTTTCGCTATGCGAAATCCACTGCGGCTAGCGAACCGATTGTCCGGCCCATGGCGGGCGCCGGCTGCCCGCTGGATCGGCACTTCGCCCCCGGTCGTCACGCCCGCTCGACGCAGCGGAGTGCGTCGTAGTCACTGATCGCGCGGAAACCCCTGCAGCGGCCCGAACATCTGCGCGAGCTCGAGATGCCGCTCGCGCGTGAAGCCCGGCTGATCGCGGAAATAGATGACGAGGTAATCGTACAAGGCACGCTGCACCTCCGCGCGCCTCGGGCGACAAGGGCCGCGAGAGATCGACGTTGCTCAACTCGGCGCCGAGCGCGCCGGTCAACTGCAGCACCTTCAGGATCCGGCAATCCTCCGGCGCGAACCTGATTTGGCGCAGGACTCGCATGGCATTTGCCACGGCGATCCAGGGCTGCCTAGAATGAAAGCATGCTTTGTAATTGGCAGCGAGTGCACCCGTGAGTGCCGTCCCCACACTGACTTTCACGCCCGCGGGCCCGTCCTTCTGCGCCGAGGTCGCGGGGGTGGATTTCTCCCGGCCCGTCGAGCCCGCCGTCTTCGCGCAGATCGTCGCAGGCATGGATCGCTACGGGGTCTGCATCTTCCGCAACACGGGCCTCGACGATGTGCGCCACATCGCCTTCAGCCGCCTGTTCGGCGAGCTCGAGCACGCACCGAAGCTCTTCGGTAAGAAAGTCTCGCGCTTCGCGCATCCCGAGCTGTTCGATGCGGGCAACCTCGATGCGAGCGGCAACATCCTCGCCGACGAGCGACGCCGGCTGTACAACAAGGGCAACGCGCTCTGGCACACCGACTCGTCGTTCAATCCGCACCGTTCGGCATACTCGCTGCTGCTCGCGCACGAAGTGCCGCCCGAGGGCGGCGACACGCACTTCGCGGACATGCGGGCGGCCTACGAGGCGCTCCCCGCCGAGATGAAGGAGCGCATCGAGCCGCTCGTCGCGGAGCACTGGCTCTGGCACTCGCGCATGCTCGCCGGCTACCCGGAGCCCACCGAGGCGGAGCGGAAGGCCAAGCCGCCGGCACAGCACAAGCTCGTTCAGATCCACCCAGGCTCGGGACGCAAGACGCTGTACATCGCCAAGCACGCTTCGCACATCGTCGGCTGGCCGGTTGCGGAAGGCAGAAAGCTTCTAGATGAGCTCATCGACTTCGCGACGCAGCCGCAGTTCGTGCGCGCGGTCGCATGGCACCAGCCGGGCGATCTCGTCATCTGGGACAACCGCTGCACCATGCATCGCGCGACGCCCTTCGCCGATACGGTCTATCGGCGCGACATGCGTCGCACGACCGTGCTCGAAAAGCTCGCCTGACCTCGCGGGCACCGGTAATCTCGCGCGACCGGGCCCGATGAGCGCAACTCCCATCGCGAATGTGTCACTGCGCAGCGTCGCGCCGCCTGCGGTGATCGATGTCTCCGAAGTCATCGAGCGCCAGCGGCTGCGCTGGTTCGTCGTGCGGCTGATCCTCGTCTCGTGGCTGGTCACGTTCTTCGACGGCTACGACTTGAACGTCATCGCGTTCGCGGCGCCGTACATGAAGGAGACGTACGCGCTCGACACGTCGATGCTCTCGTACGTGTTCAGCTCCGGCATCGCCGGCACGTTCTGCGGCGGGTTTCTGTTCGGCTTCGTCGGCGATCGCATCGGGCGACGGCCGACGATCATCGCGGCGACATCGCTGTTCGGCGTGCTGACGCTGCTGCTCGCGGCCGCGAGCAACTACTGGCAGTTCCTGATCTTGCGCTTCCTCAACGGTCTCGCGCTCGGCGGTGCGCTGCCGTTGATCTGGGCACTCAGCATCGAGTACGTCGCCACGCGTTACCGCGCCACCATCGTCACTTTGATCATGCTCGGCTACGGCATCGGAGTCAGTGCCGCGGGGCCGATCTCGGTGGCGCTCACGCCCCTGTTCGGCTGGCGGTCCGTGTTCGTGTTCGGCGGCCTCGCATCGCTCGTCTCGGCGTTGCTGCTGTGGCGCGCGCTGCCCGAGTCGCTGCGCTTCCTCGCGGCGCGCCGGCACGACCACGCGCGCATGGCGCGCATCGTTCGCCGGCTCGCGCCGGAGCGCACCGACCTCGACGGTGCGCGCTTCACGATGTCCGGCCTCGAAAGCAACACGCGCCCATGGTGGGATGCGCGCGCGCTGTTCGAGGGGCCGCTGAATCTGATCACGCCGCTGCTCTGGCTGAGCTACGCGACGAGCTCGATCACGACCTTCTTCTTCACGACGTGGGGACCGCTCGTCTTCGAAGCGCTCGGCTTCAGCCGCGAGACCGCCGCGTATGCCTCATCGATGAATTCGCTCGCCGGCGCCGTGGGCGCGCTGGCGCTCATGCGGTTCACGGATCGCATCGGGCCCATCAGCGTGGCGGTCATGCCGGCGATCGCCGTGCCGTTTCTGCTGTTCATCGGGCTCGCGTCCGTGACGCACGCGCAGTTCCTCGTGATGATGGGCGTGCTGTACGTGTTCCTCGGCGGCAGCCACTACGGAATCATCAGCATCGGCGGCACGTTCTATCCGACGACGCACCGGGCGCTCGGCTCGGGCTGGCTCGCGGCGGTCGGCAAGATCGGCTCGATCGCCGGGCCGTGGGTCGGGGCGTGGATTCTCTCGTCGCACATCCCCGTAAAACATACGTTCGCGATTCTTGCCGTCGCGCCGGCGGTCTTCGCGCTGGCGACGCTCACGATCGGGCTACTGGAATGGCGCGGGCGGGTGCGCGCCGCGGCCTAGCGGTTGTCCATGTTCTCGAGGATTTTTGCGAACACCGACAGGCAGGTGCTCAGGTCCTCCGGATCGATTCCGTCCAGCAGCCGCGCGCGCACGGCATTCTGGATGCGCTCGATCTCGCGCATCACCGGCTTCGCCGCGGCGGTGAGCCGGATCACCTTCGCGCGACGATCGTCCTTGCCCGGGAGTCGCTCGATCAGGCCTTCCGCTTCGAGATCGCGCAGCACGCGCCCGAGCGTGGGCTGCTCGACGCCGATGCGATCGGCGAGCTCGGTCTGGTTCACGCTGTCCCCGAACACCTTGATCCAGTACAGCGTGCCCCAGCGCGCCTGGCTCTGACCAACGGCGCGCAGCTCTTCGTTCATCAGATTGCGCCAGCGCCGCGCGACAAAGGTGAGGCCCTGCGAGAACGGATAGTTCATCGCGCCGGGCGCGCCGGACTCGGTGACCTCGCGCCGCCGCAGGAAGAGCTCGCCGGAGTCCGAGACCTCCGGCATCCAGCGCATGGTTCGGGTGGGCGCCCGCTCTCGTGGTGGCGCGCGCGGCGTCTTCTTTTTGGTCTTCGGCATCGCGCCTAGTATGGCACGCGCGCCTACTCCACCGCCGAGATCACGATGTCCGAGAGCTTCTGGAAGCGCTCGATGTTCGCGTTGCTCTCCATGACGCCCGCGGTCAGGGCGACGAAGGTGAGGTCGCGTTCGGGATCGATCCAGAACAGGGTGCTGCCCGCGCCGTAGTTGCCGAACGTGCCGGGCGAAGCGAGCGTGCCGAACATGTGATGGCCCATCGCCGTGCCGCGCAAGGAAAAGCCGAGGCCGATGTACGCCGGGAACGGCGGCCAGCCGCGCTCCTTGCCGCGCTGAGTGTAGAGCTCGTTCGGCTTCTCACCGGTCCAGTTACGCCGGGCCAGCTCCAGCATCGCGGGCGACAGGATGCGCACGCCATCGAGCGTGCCGTTCTGCCGCAGCATCTCCGCGAGCCGGAACATGTCCGGCACCGTGGACGCAATGCCGACCCACGGCATCTCGGCGTGCTCTTCCTCGAACGCCCCGTTCGGCCCGAGATTGCTGTGACCCTTGTGCCCGATCGGATAGTTGCCGCGGAAGTCCGGCACGACGTGCCGCTTCTTGAGATCCGCGCGCAACCCGACGGAGGTATCGCGCATCTGAAGGGGATCGAGCAGGTCCTCCTGGACGATCTGACGGTACGAGCGGCGCTTGGGATCCGTGCGCCTCAGCGCTTCGCCCAAGAGCACGTGATTGACCAGAGGCGAGTACGCGACGGTCTGGCCGGGCGGCTCGACCGGCTTCACGACCTCGCACACGTCCGCGACCACCTCATCGAAGCGGTCGATGTACCAGCCGGGCTTCACCTCGAAAATGATGGGAATGCCCGACTGATGCGTGAGCAGATGGAAAATCGTGATGGCGTTGCGGCCGTAGCCCGAGAAATTCGGCACCACATCGGAGATGCTGGTCGTGAGCGAGAAGCGGCCCTCTTCGATCGCGCGCAGCACGAGGATGTTGGTGAACGCCTTCGTGATCGAGAAGATGCTGAACACCGAGTCCTTCTGCAGCGGCCGGGTCTGTCCCGCATCGTGCGCGCCGATCGCGACGTCGAGCGCGACGTTGCCGCCACGCGCGATCTTGATCACGGCACCATGGTAGAGCCCCGCCGCGATGTCCTCCTGGATCACTCGCTGCAGATGCTCGAGGCGCTGCGTATTCATGCTGTTCCGACTCATCAACTGCTCCGACTGGCTGGCAGGGTGGCCCCGCTGCGAGGCTACAGTGTCGCGCAGCTCGCGCCAATCGGCGCGCAGGCAGTCGATTTGGCTGCGCTACCGTTCGCGCAGCGGAGGATCGGCGCACGCCGCCGGCTGACCCCGACGACGCGCGCCTTTCCGGGCCTGACATGGCACCCACTCAACCTTGCGTGCGACGCGTACGCAGCGCACTCAGCTTTGCGAGCTGCGGGCTGTTCACGTCGGCCACGGCGCGCTCGATCGCCTGAGCCATGCAGTTCCGTGTGACGCTCGCCGCGCGCAGACTCAGCGCGCTCGAGGACGGGCACACCTGCCTCGCGGCACCTTCGATGCGCTTGTATAGCGTCGCGGCTCCGTACGAGGTGCTGAGATCGAGATCGCCATAGTGCACCTTCACGCTCGGCACATCATCGGGTGCGGGCGTGCCGGCTTGCGCCAACGTGGCGGCTGCGGACATGACACTCAGTGCAAGAATGCGGGCAATCATGGTGCGTCTCCCAACTGTGACGAAGATCGAATCACTCGACGCCCTATCAGATGCGCGCGCCATGCCAATCGTTTGCTCGACTCGACGCACGCCGCAGTCGACCGACCGACGCTTTTCGCGGCGCGCGCGACCGCTCGTCCCGACGCTCGTCGCGCGAGTCCCGCTCGTGGGATTCGCCTTCGCGAAATTGGGAAATTACTGCGCGTCGTGGAAGATCACGCCGAGAGTGTGACGCCGCCCGCTGCGCACGCGGCTCACGCCGTGCCGCAGATTCACGCGATACACGCCGCGCGCTCCCTGCACCGGCCGATGGTGAACGGCAAACACCACTCCGTCCCCACGCTGCAGCGGTACGACCTCGGCTCGCGACTGCATGCGCGGTCGCTGCTCCGTCAGCACGAACTCGCCGCCGGTGAAATCCTCATCGGGTTGCGAGAGCAGAACCGCAACCTGCAGGGGGAACACGTGTTCTCCGTAGAGATCTTGATGAAGGCAGTTGTAGTCGTCCGCGCCGTACTCCAGAAGCAGCGGCGTCGGTCGCGTCTGCCCGGCACGATGGCAACGCTCGAGAAACTCCGCCTGCGTCCGCGGGAAGCGCACGTCGGTGCCGAGTGACTCGTTCCATCGATTCGCGATGAGCGCGAGATGTGGATAGAGCGCCTCGCGCAGTTCAGCGACGAGCTCGGGCAGCGGATAAGAAAAGTACTTGTACTCGCCGCGACCGAAGCCGTGCTTCGCCATGACCACGCGACTGCGGAAGGGCGCGTCGGAGGCGTACAAGGAAGCCAGGCTCACGCACTCGCGCGCGCTCAAGAGACCGGCGATGCGCGCATTCCCCCGCGCGTCCAGATCGGCGTACACGCGCGCCCAATCGATCGAGCTCACCCTGGTGATCATCGTGCCCCGTGAGATACGCCCGCGATCGAGCGGCGGCCACCCGGTTCTTGCCGCGGCCGCGGCTCAGGGCGGGCGGCGGTGCCCGCAGATCTGCGGAGCCTGCGTCGCGACTAGCGTTGCGTCCACCAAGCGAGGAACTCTTCGAACTCGATGGCCCCGTCGCGGTTGGTGTCGATCTCGTCGAAGCCGATCTCGGCCTCTTCCGCGCTCATGTTCTCGTCGACGTTGCGCATGTAGCGGATGAACTCGCCGAGCGTGAGCCGCCCGTCCTTGTTGAGATCGTTGTAGTCGAAGTCCTCGCGCAGCCGGCCACGTTCCTCGGCGCCCGGCTGCACGTAGTCGAGCGTCGTCCGGTCGCGGTCGCGATTGTGTGTGGCCATGGGCTCACCTCCTCCTCGTACAGTAGCAAACCGCGTCGCCGGGCTCACTTGCTCCCGGGCGCTGAAGCTCGCGCGTCCGGCCATACCGACACGTCGTCGACCTCGCCGGTCGCAGGTTCCGAGCCGAAGTGGTCCGCGATGTCCGCGCCGCTCCAGTTGTAGGTGGCGCTGTCACGCGTTTCCGGCAGCATGGTGGCGTTCCATTCGTTCCACTCGCGCACCATGCGGTCGTAGATGTCACGGCGCCGCTCACGCAAGTTGGCGCGCTCGAGCGGGTCCTCGACGACGTTGAACAGAAACGTGTGGTTCTGAATCTTCAGAATCTTGAAGTCGCCATCGCGCGCGGACCGCTGGGCATTCGCCTTGTAGCGCCAGAAGAGCTTGCGCGGCACCGCGGGCGCATTCTGCGTGAGCACGGGCATGAGGCTCATCCCGTCCGTCGGATATGCGGGATCGGGCGCAGTGCCCGCTGCGGCGAGAAGCGTCGGCAGCCAATCCATGCTGATCGTGACCTGATCATGCGTGCGACCGGGCGCAACGCGCCGCGGCCAGCGCACCATCGCCGGAACACGCACGCCGCCTTCGAGCAGCTCCGACTTCTTCCCCGTGAAGGGCCACGTGTCGGAGAAGCGCTCACCGCCGTTGTCGCTCGTGAAGATCACGATCGTGTCGTCGCGCAGGCCGTGCGCGTCGAGCGCGGCGAGCACGCGTCCGACCTGGTAGTCCATGCGCTCGACCATCTGCTTGTAAATGGCGAGGCTCCCGCCGTCCATGTGCATGAGATTCCTGCCGTGCAGGCGTTTCGATTCCGAGTCGTCGCCCGGCGGCTCCCACGGCCAGTGCGGCGCGTTGAAGTGCAGGCTGATGAAGTACGGCGCCTTGCCCTTCGCGAACGCATCGATCAGCTCGATGGTGCGCTCGCCGAGCAGGTCGGTCAGGTAGCCCTGCTTCTCGATCGGCGTGTCGCCGTCCCAGAAATCCTTTCGGCTGCCGTTCGCGTGCGTGTAGTAGTCCACGCCGCCGCCGCGAAAACCGTAGAACTGCTCGTAGCCGCTCTGCAGAGGCCCAAACTTGGGCAACGAGCCCAGGTGCCACTTGCCGACGAGCGCCGTGCGATAGCCCGCCTTCTTCAGCAGCGAAGGCAAAGTGGGGTGCTCGGGCGGCAGGCCGATATCGGGGACATCGCGCGCCGGCTCTTCCAGCCCGAGCCGCAAGCGATATTGGTAGCGGCCCGTGATGAGCGCGGTGCGCGTGGCCGAGCAGACCGCGGAGTTCGCATAGGCCTGCAAAAAGCGCACGCCTTCGATCCCGATCCGATCGATGTTCGGTGTCGCGATGTCGCGCCGGCCGTACGACGAAAGATCGGCGTATCCGAGGTCGTCCGCGAGGATGAAGAGAATGTTGGGCTGCGCTCGCGGGGCGCTCTGCGCTCCGGCGCCGACGCGCGCGAAGGGGAGCGCCACGGCCATCTTCCCCATCATCGACATGAAAGCTCGTCGCTCGAATCGTGCCATCGGCGCTCCCGCGGCATGGGCCGGCCGCCGCGAGAATACACGGACGCGGCAACCCGTGAGACGAGCGGTGACGAACCCCATCCGCAGGATGAGTACACTACGCCGCTCATTGCGACGGTCGCCGTCGCCCTGCAAAGGCCTGCGTTCCAATGCGTCACACGTGGTTTTCAATCGTCCTCCTCTGCACCCTCGTCGGCTCCGCCGCGGCCGAACCGCTCACCGCACCCGTTCCGCTCTTCGAAGGGCGCGACCTCTTCGGCCTGCAGTGGGCGACGGACCCGCAGATCCGCCCCGACGGCAGCAGCATCGCCTATGTCCGCAACAGCTACGACGTGATGACGGACAAGTCGCGACCGTCCATCTGGCTCATCGATGTGGCGACCGGCAAGCAGTGGCCGCTCGACACCGGCCCGGGCTCATCGGCGCCGCGCTGGTCGCCGGATGGCACGCGTCTCGCGTACGTCTCGACGTCCGAGGGCCGGTCGCAGCTCTATGTGTATTGGCTGCAGAGCGGCTCGAAGACGCGCATCACGGACCTCACGGAGGCGCCCGAGGATCTCGAGTGGTCGCCAGATGGTCGCTCGATCGCGTTCCGTCTCTTCACGCCGGAGCCGCCGCCGCAGTTCGGCACGGCGCCCCCGAAGCCCGAAGGGGCGAACTGGGCGCCGCCGCTCGTCGTGATCACGGACGTGACCTATCGCGCGGATGGCGCGGGCATGCTGAAACACGGCTACACGCACGTCTTCGTCGTGTCCGCCGATGGCGGCGCGCCGCGCCAGCTCACCTTCGGCGCGTTCAACGAGACCGGCCCGCTCGCCTGGTCGCGTGACGGCAAGTCGCTCTACGTGACGGGGAATCGCCTGCCGGGCTGGGAGCGCGAGGCAGTCAACACCGAGGTGTACGAGGTGTCGGTCGCGGATGGCGCGATCAAGCCGCTCACCACGCGCAAAGGGCCGGACAACGTGCAGGACGTCTCGCCGGACGGCTCGAAGATCGCGTACCTCAGCTTCGAGGATCGACTGCTCGGGTACCAGAACCTCGAGCTGTATGTGATGGATCGCGACGGCAAGAATCCGCGCTCGCTGACGCAGAGCCTCGATCGCACCATCGACAGCGCACAGTGGGCCGCGGATGGTCGCAGCTTGTACGTGCAGTACGCGGATCACGGCATCACCAAAGTGGCGCGCGTCTCGCTCGATGGCAAGGTGACGCCCATCGCCGCGGGTCTCGCCGGCGGCGAGCTCGATCGGCCCTATACCGGCGGTGAATTCTCGGTGGCGAAGAACGGCGCGGTCGCGTTCACGATCGGCGATCCCGGCTCGCCGATGAACATCGCCGTCGTGCGCAACGGCCGCACCACGCGGCTCACGAATCTCGATGAGGAATTCCTGCGCAACAAGACGCTCGGCGCCGTGCGGCCGCTCGAGGTGAAGTCGTCATTCGATCAGCGGCCGATCGATGCGTGGCTCGTGACGCCGCCGAACTTCGATCCGGCCAGGAAGTATCCGCTGATCCTCGAGATTCATGGCGGGCCTTTCGCCAGCTACGGGCCGACGTTCGCGACCGACTACCAGCTCTATGCGGCGGCCGGCTACGTCGTGCTCTACGCGAACCCGCGCGGCTCCACCTCCTACGGCGAGGAGTTCGCGAATCTCATTCATCACGACTATCCGGATCACGACTATGACGACCTGATGAGCGCCGTCGACGCGGCGGTGGCGCGCGGCTTCATCGATCCGCAGAACCTCTTCGTGACGGGCGGCTCGGGCGGCGGCGTGCTCACGGC
>DASZSS010000325.1:0-7112 GCA_035548535.1 Steroidobacteraceae bacterium | reverse complement strand
TCGCGGCGGAAAGCATGCGCGCCCAGGCACGCGTGTTACCCGCATTCGGTCGTTTGTTCGATCGCATGCTGCAGATTCTCGCGGAAGAAGGGGTCTTGCGAGCGGAACGCGCGGGCGCGTGGACAGTCCTGTCGCGTCTGCCTGCAGGCGATCCGGCCGCGGAGTGCCAGCGGCTCCGCGACGCGCATCGCTCCTATGATGCCGAGCTGATGTTGCTGGCACGGTGCGGTGCGCATCTCGCGCAGGTCCTGCAAGGCAATCAGGACCCCCTGCAGCTACTCTTCCCGGGCGGTGATACGGCCGTCCTCGAAGGGCTCTATCGGGACTCACCGAGCGCTCACGTCTTCAACTCGCTCGCGCGGGACGCCGTGGCAGACCTTGTCGCCCGCTCGGGCGGTGCACCGTTGCGCGTTCTCGAAATCGGGGCAGGCACGGGCGCGACCACTCACTACGTCCTGCAAGTACTGCCGCCCGAGACGGAGTATGTGTTCACGGATCTGTCGCCGCATCTCGTCTCGCGTGCGCAGCGCGCCTTCGTGAATCGCCCGAACGTCGTCTGCAAGGTCTTCGACGTCGACGACAAATCGCCGCTTGAGCAGGGCTTCGTACCGCAGACGTTCGACATCGTGATTGCGGCCAACGTCCTGCACGCGACACGGTATCTCGAGCGCACCGTCGGCCGAGTCGTGGAATTGCTGAAGCCCGGCGGCACACTCGTGCTGCTGGAAGGCACGCGCAAGCTGCGCTGGGTCGACCTGACGTTCGGCATGACGGAGGGCTGGTGGCGTTTCGCCGATCACGACCTGCGACCGAATCACGCGTTGCTGCAGCCGTCGCAATGGGCATCGCTGCTCGGCAAGTGCGGGTTCGCGGAGATCGAGAGTATTCCGACCGGAGTCGAAGCCGCCGGACAGGCGCTGATCGTGGCGCGCGTGCCGGAGCTGACGAAGCCTGATGTGTCCCCGGATGGGAAGGGCAGGTGGATCGTATGCGCCGAGACACTCGCCGCAGGGCGCGCCCTTGCCGCCGAATGTGCCGCGGAGAATATTCAGTGCGTCGTCGTGTCACGCACGGCCGTTGAATCGCCGGCCAACGCAGACGAGTACGTCTTGCGCGGCACGGACGCCGCGGATCTGAGCGAGATATGGGATCGGATCGTGGGCGACGGCACATCGCGCGCGTCGGCCGTGATCTTCGTCGCCGGTAGCGCGCGTGCGAGCGAAGACCCCGCATCGGTCGTTGTGCGAGACGGTGTGGCCGCAACAGCGTGGCTCCGCAAACTGGCGCGGACCGAACGCGCGCCCGCACTTTGGATCGCCACCTGCGGCGCGCAGCCCGTCAACGGCACTGCACCGATGAACATCGAGCAGGCTGCGCTGTGGGGCTGGGCCCGGGTCGCCGCGCTCGAGCATCCGGATGTGTTCGGCGGCGTGATCGATTTCGATGCGGCTCGCGAAACGGGCCGCACGGCCGCGCTGCGCGATGCCATCGAGGCCGAGGGCGCCGAGGATCAAATCGGCTGGCGCGATGGCCGGCGCTTCGTCGCGCGTCTCGCCCGTGCCTCCCTCGGGGAAGCGCAGGGTTTCGAGTGGCGCCGCGCTCGCAGCTACCTCGTGACGGGATGGATGGGCGGGCTTGGTCTGCTGCTGGTGCAGTGGCTTGCGGACCGCGGCGTACGCCATCTCGTGCTTGTGGGGCGTCGCGCGTTGCCGCAAGTCTCCGAGGCGACGGACGTGATCGTCGCTCTGCAGGAGCGCGGTTTGAGCACGACCATCGTGCAAGCGGACGTTGCCGACGAACCGGCAATGACCGCTCTGTTCGCGCGCTTCGGCCGGGACGTGGCGCCGCTCGCCGGCGTCTTCCACGTAGCGGCGAACCTCAGCTCGCATGCGCTCGAGGCACTGGACGAGGCCGCATATCGGGCGACGGTTGCCCCAAAAGTGGGCGGTGCCTGGCTCTTGCATCGGCTCACCGAGAAGCTGGCGCTCGATTGCTTCGTGCTCTTCTCGTCCACGACAGCGCTGCTAGGTGCGCAGGGCCTTGCTCACTACGCCGCAGCGAATACGGCGCTCGATTCACTCGCGCATCTGCGGAGGGCTGCCGGTCTGCCCGCGCTGTCCGTGAACTGGGGCACGTGGGAGCGGATGCGCCGCGCCTCGGCGCAAGAGCAGGCGTTCTACGAAAGCGCGGGCCTCAAGCCGATGCCGGCGGGCGACGCGCTCGATCTGCTCGAGATCGCACTGGGCGCCGGTCGCGCGCAGCTCGCGGTGGCCGCCATCGACTGGGACGTTCTCAAACCAGTCTACGAAGCACGCCGGCCGCGGCCTTTCCAGCGCGAGGTGTCCGCATGGCGAGCCGCAATCCCGGCCGCACGCACGGCGACCCCCGCCAAGACGAGCAACACCTGGCTGCTGGAGGACATCCCGGTTTCCGAGCGCGCGGACAAGCTCGCAGATCTCGTCCGCATCGAGGTGGCTCGGGTCATCGGTCTTTCCAACCCGGCGGAGGTCGATCTGTTACGCGGGCTCTTCGAGATGGGAATGGATTCGCTGATGGCCGTCGAGCTGCGTGCCAATCTCGAGAAGCGCGCGGGGCGGCCGCTGCCCTCGACGTTGACGTTCAACTACCCGAACGTGACGGCCCTGGCCGGCTACTTTGAAAAGCTGCTTTTTGGCGCAACGACGGGACCCGCCGTGCCTTCGGCGGCTCCGGCGCAGGCGGCACCCTCGGTAGCGCCGCCGCCGGTGACAGCGGATACCTCGCGGGAGGAGCTCTCCGAGGAGCACCTCGAGCGCCTGCTCGCGGAGAAACTGAAAACACTATGAGTGCATATGTCGAGACGCTCCCATGAACCAGCGACGTGATCTGCTGCAGGAATCGCTTGCTGCCATCGAGCGGCTCGAAGCGCGGCTCGCGGCGAGCGAACAGGCCCGGCACGAGCCGATCGCTATCATCGGTGCCGGGTGCCGCTATCCGGGCGGCGTCGATTCGCTCGACGCGCTGTGGCGCGTGTTCCGGGAAGGCGTCGATGCCGTGACCGAAGTGCCCGCCGAGAGGTGGGACGCCGATGCGTACTACGATCCGGACCCGAAAGCGCCCGGCAAGATGATGACGAAGTGGGGCGGCTTTCTGCCCCACGTCGATCTCTTCGATGCCCGCTTCTTCGGCATCTCGCCGCGTGAAGCCGCAACGATGGATCCGCAGCAGCGCCTGCTGCTCGAGGCGGCTCACGAGGCTCTCGAAAGCGCCGGCTGCGCACCCGATCGACTCGTCGGCAGCCGCACGGGCGTCTTCGTCGGCATCACGACCAGCGACTACGGCCAGCGCATGCGCCTCGGCGGCAGCGAGAGCTCCGATGTCTATTCCGCGACGGGAACCGCGCTCAATGCGGCGGCGGGCCGCATCTCGTTCGTGTTCGGCTTTCAGGGCCCCTGTGTCGCGATCGATACGGCGTGCTCCTCGTCGCTGGTCGCGATACACCTCGCCTGTCAGAGCTTGCGTACGGGCGACAGCGACCTGGCGCTGGCCGGCGGCGTGAATCTGGTGCTCGCGCCGGAGCTCATGGTCCTGTTCTCGAAGTGGGGCATGATGGCGCCGGATGGCCGCTGCAAGACCTTCGATGCGCGTGCGGACGGCTTCGTGCGCAGTGAGGGGTGCGCCATCATCGCGCTGAAGCGCCTCTCCAATGCGCTCGCGGACAAAGATCCTGTGCTGGCGGTGATCCGCGGCTCCGCCGTCAATTCCGACGGCCGCAGCAGCGGACTCACCGTGCCGAACGGGCCCGCGCAGGAAGCGGTGATCCGCGCCGCGCTGAAGAACGCGCGACTCGCTCCCGCCGATATCGACTACGTGGAGGCGCATGGCACGGGAACGTCGCTCGGCGATCCCATCGAGGTCGAAGCACTCGGCGCCGTGATGGCCGAGGGCAGGCCCGCCGACAGGCCGCTCCTGATCGGCGCGGCGAAGACGAACCTGGGACACACGGAAGCCGCTTCGGGTGTCGCGGGGCTGCTGAAGGTGGTCCTGTCGTTGCGCCACGAGTCGATTGCACCGAATCTGCATTTCTCGCGGCCGAGCCCGGCGATTCCCTGGGCGACGTTGCCGGTCAAAGTGCCGACGACACTCACCTCCTGGCCGCGAGGCGCGAAGCCGCGCCGCGCGGGCGTGAGCGCATTTGGGTTCAGCGGCACGAATGCGCACGCCATTCTCGAGGAGGCTCCGGTCGCGCCGCCTGCAAGCGAGCCTGCTTCGGACGGCTCGCCTGGACGCGCGCTGGTCTTGCCCTTGTCGGCGCGCACCGATGCGGCCTTGCGCGCGCTCGCCGCGAACTGGGCGGCGCGATTGGCCGAGTCGCCGCAGCCGGCTCTTGCGGATGTGTGCTACACGGCGGCGGTGGGCCGCTCGCACTATCCGGCTCGGCTCGCGGTGAGAGCAAGCTCCGTGCAGGCCGCGCGCACCGCGCTGACCGAATGGCTCGAAAAAGGTCAGGCGGAGGATGTGGTAGCGGGCGGACAGCGCACGCATGCGAGTCCGCGCATCGCCTTCCTGTTCACGGGGCAAGGCTCGCAGTACGCGGGGATGGGGCGCGCGCTCTATCGCAGCGAGCGTGTGTTCCGCGATGCGCTCGATCGTTGCGCGGCGGCGATGTCCGCGCATCTTCCGCGGCCGCTGCTCGATGTGATGTTCGCCGCGCAGGAGGAGTCGGCGGATATCCACCTCACCGGGTTCACGCAACCGGCGCTGTTCGCACTCGAGTATGCGCTCGCCGAGCTGTGGAAGAGCTGGGGCGTTACGCCTCACGTCGTGCTCGGACACAGCGTCGGCGAGTACGCCGCGGCATGCGTTGCCGGCGTCATGTCGTTGGAAGAGGCCGCGTCTCTCATCGCCCTACGCGGCAAGCTGATGCAGGCACTGCCTTCGGGCGGCGCGATGGCCGCCGTTTTCGCTCCTCACGAGCGCATCGCGCCGGAGTTGGCCGCAGCCGGCGGTTGGGTTTCCATCGCCGCGATGAATTCGCCCGAGCAGGTGGTGCTCTCGGGGCGCCGTGCCGAGCTCGATGCCGTGCTGCGCCGGCTGGCCGCGGCGGGCATCCAGAGCCAGCCTCTCGTGGTCTCGCACGCGTTTCATTCGGCGCTGCTCGATCCCATGCTCGACGATCTCGAGAGCGCAGCGCGCGGCATCGCCTTCCGCGCTCCGCAGATCACGCTCATTTCGAACTTGACGGGTGCGGCGGCGACGGCCGACACGTTCAACGCGCGCTATTGGTGCCGCCATGCGCGCGAGCCGGTGCGTTTCGCGGATTCGGCGCGCGCCGCCCTTGCACTCGGCTGCGACGTGTTCGTCGAGATCGGGCCGGCGCCGACGCTGATCCAGATGGTCGAACGGCTGCGCCCCGAGGGCGACATCGCGTTCGTGCCGTCGTTGCGCCGGGTGCCGGACGAAGCGGGCGAGATGGCGCGCGCGCTCGGCGCGCTGTACGTGCGCGGCGCCCGCATCGCGTGGACACATATCGACTGGCCCGAGAGCGCACGGCGCATCTCTTTGCCGACCTATCCATTCCAGCGCGAGCGTCACTGGGTCGAGGTATCTCAACAGCCCGTATCGCGAGATCCGGGTCGGCATCCGCTGCTCGGCAGTCCGGTGGTCGATGGCGGCGAAGCCGGCGTGCGCGTCTGGGAAGGCGCGGTCGATCTCGCGTCGTTCCCGTATCTCGTCGATCACCGGGTGCAGGGACGCATCATCGTGCCGGCGACGGCCTATCTCGAAATGGTCGTCGCGGCAGCCACCGAGGCGTTTGGCGCGCAGACCATCACGCTGAACGCCATCAAGATTCACGCGCCGATCGCGCTGGACGAGGACTCGCGCGTGCGCACGCAAACCCTGCTCACCTCGCACGGCGACGGAACGCACGGCTTCGCCGTGCAAAGCCGCGCGCAGGGCGCCTCGTCGTGGACGCTGCTCGCGAGCGGCCGTCTGTCGCTCGGCGAAGCGGACCCGCCGGGCCCGGCGGATGCGACCGCGATCCGCGCGCGCTGCCAGGAAAGCGTCGAGGGTCCGGAGTTCTATCGACTGCTCGCAGTGCGCGGCAACGACTGGGGTCCATGCTTCCGCGGGCTCGCGCGCGTGTGGCGCGGCACGGACGAAGCGATTGCCGAGGTGCAGCCGCCTGCACAGCTCAGCGATTTGCGTCGTTACCATCTGCATCCGGCGCTCGCGGACTCCTCCGGTCACGTGCTCGCGGCCACCATTCCGCTCGAAGCGTCGGCGGGTCAGCTCGGGGGCGCGTTCGTCGGTGGCGGGATCGATCGGTTCGTATTCCGCCGCTCGCCGCGCGGCCGGCTCTGGTCGCATGCGCGACGCCGTCACGACGCGCCCGCGCCGAACGTGCTCTCGGGCGATATCAGGCTCGTCGATGAGGACGGCACCGTCGTCACCGAAGTGCAGGGCGTGCACCTGTGGTATCTCGATGCGGATGCGGAGCGCCGCGCCGAAGAGATGCTGGGACGGCGGCTCTACACCATCGAATGGCGCGCGCGACCGCTCGAAGCCGCCGCAACGTCGGCAAGCGTTCCGCCGCAGTGGCTGATTTTTGCGGACCGCGGGGGCGTGGCGACCGCCGCGCGCGACCAACTGAAGAGCGAGGGTGCGCGCTGTGTGACGGTCGAGCCGGGCGAGCAGTACGCGCGCCTCGGCGGCGGCCGCTACACCGTGCGGCCGGGCAATGCCGACGATATGCGGCGCCTCATCGAGGAAGCGCTCGACGCCGATCAGGCCACCGGCATCGCGCATCTATGGAACCTCGACGGCCGCACCGACGAGGCGATCACCGCTGCGGACCTCGCTCACGCACGCGAGCTCGGGTGCACGAGCGTCTTTTCTTTGGTTCAAGGGCTCGCGCACGGTGGGCGCCGCGGGCGCACGCGACTCTTCCTCGTGACGCAGGCCGCGCAAGCAGTCGGTGCGCAACAGCAGCCGGTTGCGGTTGCCGCCGGCGCCGTCTGGGGGCTCGGCAGGTCGCTCGCGTTCGAGCATGCGGACTTGTGGGGCGGGCTCATCGATCTAGATCCCGCAGCGGACGCCGCAGCGAACGCGCGCAGTCTGGTCGTGCAGAT
>DASZSS010000324.1:0-27870 GCA_035548535.1 Steroidobacteraceae bacterium | reverse complement strand
GGGGACGTTCGGCTTCGAGCGCGGCGCGCAGGCGCGCTCCGGCGGAGGAGTTGGATGACATGCACGGGCCCCGACAGAGGGTCGCGAGTTTACCACCGAGAATGCTACCGGCGGGTAAGTATTGCGCGGGACCGACGTTTTGCGCGCGAAAGGATGTGCCAACGCCAACGATCCGCGCCTTCAGCTCGAGAGGCGAGCGGCGCTTCAGCCCAAGGCGGACGCATCAGGGGGGCATGATGCCAACCGTTCACGCCCGGTCGCGCCGAAGCGTGCTGCCCGGCGGCCGCTGCCCGCGCAGCACGCTTTACCCACAACGACTACCGGTACGACGACTACCGGTCGGGCTCAGCCGATCCGCACGAGCGTGCGGCCGGTGACTTCGCCTCTTATATAAGGCGCGAACGCGTCCGGCAGGGCGTCGAAGGGGATCTCGCGCGTCACGATCCTGTCGAGATGGCGTGGCGCGAGGTCGCTGCCGATGCGCTTCCATACGGCCATCCGCAAGTCGCGCGGCGTCGCCGAGCTGTTGATGCCGAGCAGATTGATCGCTCGCAGCAGGAACGGCATCACCGTCGTCTCGAGTTTCGCGCTGGCCGCGAGCCCGACGCTCGCGATGTTGCCGCCGTAGCTCACCGTCCGCGTGAGCCACGCGAGCGTCTCGCCGCCGACGTTGTCGATGGCGCCCGCGTACTGCGCCTTCTCCAGCGGACGCGAGCCGAAATCGATGTCCTTGCGCAGCAGTACGCGCGCCGCGCCGAGCGACTTCAGATACTCGACCGCCGCCGCCTTGCCGCTGGCGGCAATGACTTCGTAGCCGCGCGCCGCGAGCATGTCGATGGCGATGCTGCCGACGCCGCCCGTTGCGCCGGTGACGACCACGGGCCCGTTCTCGGGCCGCTGGCCGTTCTGCTCCATGCGATGAATGGCGAGCGCGGCCGCGAATCCCGCCGTGCCGATCGCCATCGCGGCGCGCGCGTCGAGCGCCGGCGGCATGGGGACGATCCAGTCGCCCTTCACGCGCGCGTACTCCGCATAGCCGCCATCGTGCGACTCCGAAAGATCGCAACCGGTGATCAGGACGGAGTCGCCCGGCTGGTAGCGCGCATCGCTCGATGAAGCGACGACACCCGCCAGGTCGATCCCCCCGACCACGGGGAACTTGCGCGGAATCTTGCCCGCGCCGGTCGCGGCGAGCGCGTCCTTGTAATTGATGCCGGACCACTGCACGCGCACGACCACGTCGCCCGGGCTCAATTCCTCGAGCGTCAGCGTGTCGAAGCGCGAGACGATGCGTCCGTTCTCGTCGTGAATCCGAAATGCCTTGAATTGCACGGTGTCCCTCCCGGCCTCAGCGCGCGCGCTGCTGCCTTGCGAGCCACGCGACCAGACCTTGCGCATTCAGCTCGATGTCCGGCCCGAGCAGCTCGTCGATGCGTGCATCGCTCAGCGTGCAGCCGTGCTCGCGCGCGAGCCGGCGGAAGAGAGCGTGCATCTCGCCAGCGATGGCCGCTTTCGGGTCCGGCGTCGCCGCGTGACGCAGCGCCATGTCGGCGAGCTGCCGCACTCGCTGCTTCAGGTCGGCGCCGAGCCGCGGCACATCCGTCACACGACTGTAGTGCATCAGATACATCGCTTGCGGGCGATACGCCAGCATGCGGTCGATGGATGCAATGAGCTGATCGGGATCGAACTGCGTCGGCGTGGTCGTGGGCAGAATGAAGGCGCCCTTCTCGGTATCGAGCTCGCGGTAGGAGAGCCCGAACGTGTCGCCCGCGAAAATGCCGGCGTGTTGCAAGTCCACGACGCACTGATGGTGGAGCGCATGCCCCGGCGTATGAATGAGCTCGAAGGTGCGGCCAGCCCACTCGATGCGCTGACCGTCCTGCGTGACGATCACGCGCTCCTTCGCGAGCGGCACGATGTCGCCGTAGAGCCGCCGGAACGGTTCTTCACCGTACACGACCTTCGAGGCCGCGATCAGCTTCTCCGGCTCGATGAGATGCGGCGCGCCGCGCGGATGCAGAACCGCGCGCGCATTCGGCAATGCCTGCAGCAACCGGCCGGCGCCGCCCGCATGATCGAGATGAACATGCGTCAGGAACACGTAGTCGACCGCCGCGCGCGGCACACCCAGTTGCTCCAACGCCGCGAGGAGATGGGGAACCGAGTGCGTCGTGCCGACGTCGACGAACGCGGCACGCCCGGCGTGCTGCAGGATGTGGGCGGCGGCGAGCCCGGGACGGACGTATTCGGTGTCCACCGCGGTGATGCCGTCCGGGTGTCGCGTGATTCTCGGTTCGACCATGGGAGCTTTCGTCGGCGTGCGCGTTTCGGGCACCATATCAAAAGCATGCAGTACCCACATCCCGCGCGCCGCCGCCTGGCCGCGCGCACTGTCGCGAGCCTGATCGTCACCACTCTTGCAAGCGTCGCCGCGGCCCAATCCGCGTCGTCGGTGAGCACCGCGCCCGTGAGCACGTTGCGCCGGGAAAGCGGCAACCTCGTACTCGAAGGCATTCCGCCGCAGGACACCGTGCTCGCCGAGAAGGTGGCGCGCTATCAGAACGGGCGGCAGGCGAAGTTCCTCGATTGGCTGCCGGATGGCTCCATGCTCGTCGCCACGCGCTTCGGCGACGCGGATCAGGTACACCGCGTGGCCGCGCCCGGCGGTACGCGGGAGCAGCTCACGTTTTATCCCGAGCCCATCGGCACGGCGCGCGCGCCACAGGTGCCGAACGGCGACGGCTTCGTGTTCCTGAAGGATCGCGGCGGCGACGAGAACGATCAGATCTACTACTACCGCGACTCCGACAAGTCGACGCGCCTCTTGACCGACGGCAAGTCCAAGAACGGCACGCCGGTATGGGCGCACGACGGCAAACGGCTCGCGTTCTACAGCAATGCGCGCGATGGCGTGAGCTACGACATCTACATCGTCGATGTCACGTCGAGCGCGCCGCCGCGCCTCGCGGTGGGCGGGCAGGACGACACGTGGCACGTGCTGGACTGGTCGGCGGACGACACGAAGCTGCTGCTCCGGCGCTATGTCTCCATCAACGAGAGCTATCTCTTTATCGCGGACGTCGCGACCGGCACGGTGACACCGCTCGAGGGGAGCGACGATGACAAGCGCTCGGGCAAGGCGCGAAACGCCGGCAACAGACGCGCGAGTGCATCGAGCCGCGGCGGCAAAGCGCGCAACGCCGTGGCGAAAGTCGGCATCACCGCAGCGAAATTCGCGCCCGACGGGCGCGGCGTCTACCTGATCTCGGACGAGGGCGGCGAGTTCTCGGCGCTGCGCTACTACGATCCGGTGACGCACGAGAAGCGCAAGGTCTCGCCTGACATCAACTGGGACGTCGACGATTTCGCGGTGAGCGCCGATGGGCGCTACATCGCGTGGGTGGTGAATGAGGACGGGCGCAGCCGCCTCACCGTGCTCGACAACCAGATGAAGCTCGAGCTCGCGCCGCCCGGCGTGCCGGACGGCCGCCTCTCCGATCTGCAATTCGACAAGGCGGGCAAGCGACTCGCGTTCTCCGCGGAGTCCGCGCAGTCGCCGCGCGACGCGTACGTCTTTGATGTCGCCAAGAACGCCGTCGAGCGCTGGACGCGCAGCGAAGCCGGCCCCGTCGACACGAATACGTTCGTCGCGGCGGAGCTGATTCACTATCCCACATGGGATCGCGTCAGCGGCGGGCAGCGAATGCTCTCTGCATATCTCTACCGGCCGAAGACGCCGGGCCCGCATCCCGTGCTCATCAGCATTCACGGTGGGCCGGAGTCGCAGTACCAGCCGGGCTACGAGCCGTTCTTCCAGTTCCTGGTGAACGAGCTCGGATATGCGGTGATCGCGCCGAACGTGCGCGGCTCGTCGGGTTACGGCAAGACGTTCCTGCAGCTCGACAACGGCGTGCTGCGCGAAGACGCCGTGAAGGATATCGGTGCGCTGCTCGTGTGGATCGGCGTGCAGCCGATGTTGGATCGCGACCGCGTGGTCGTGATGGGCGGCTCGTACGGCGGCTACATGGCGCTCGCGTCGCTCGTCGCGTACAGCGATCGGCTACGCGGCGGCGTCGATGTCGTCGGCATCAGCAACTTCAACACGTTTCTCGCCAACACGTCCGCATACCGCCGCGACCTGCGCCGCGAGGAGTACGGCGATGAGCGCGATCCGAAGATGCGTGCGTTCTTCTCGCGCATCTCGCCCTTCAACAACTCGACCTCGATCCGCCGGCCGCTGCTGGTGGTGCAGGGTCTGAACGATCCACGCGTGCCGGCGTCGGAGTCGGAGCAGATGGTCGCGCGGGTGCGCGCGAACGGCGGCGAGGCGTGGTATCTCGCGGCCAAGGACGAAGGCCACGGCTTCAGGAAGAAATCGAACCGCGACTTCTACCTGGTGACGACCGCGATGTTCCTGGAGAAGCTCGCGAAGAAGTGAGGCGTGGCGCAGTGGGGGCCGAGCGCCCCCACCCGCAAAGCGTCTTCAGTGAGCGCTGCCGGCGGTGAGAATGGTGCTCGGCCGCGGCTCGGTGTGCAGCGACGGCTGGCGCTGCGAGTAGTACTCCGCGATCACCCGCACGTCCGAGTCTTTGATCTGGCTCGCGAACGTGGACATGATCGGGTTTTTGCGCCCGCCCTTCTTGTAGTCGTGCAGCGCGCGCTCGATGTAGTCTGCATGCTGCCCAGCGAGCGACGGATATTGCGGCGTGATGCCGACGCCATCCTGCCCGTGGCACGCGACGCACACCTGCGCCGCCTCCGGCGCCTTCGCCTGCGACGCCGGGTTCGGCGTGAGCGGCTGGCCCGCGAAGAACGCGGCGATGTCGCGCATGTCCTGATCCGTCAGCGTGGACGCCTGCGAATGCATCGTGATGTGCGAGCGCTCGCCCGAGCGATACGCCTGAAGCGCGATCACGATGTACTCGGGATGCTGGCCTTCGAGCTTCGGCACGCTGTAGGTCGGATACGCATTCTTGTATCCCGGCACGCCATGGCAGCCGAGGCAGGTGTACGAGATCTGCCTGCCGCGCTCCGGATTGCCGGCGCTGGCCGCAGGCGCCGCCGCCGGGGCACCCGACGCGGGTTGCGGAGCTGCGGATTGCTCTTGAGCCTGGGTCACGGCGACGGCGAGCGCCATGGAACTCATCACTGCCAAAACCACGCCCGAACGGACCCGAAACCGCATTGAATGCTCCGACCGACCCCAAAAATGGCCCCGAATCTTACGGATTCGCTCCCCCAAAAGCCAACTCGGACGCGCCGTTATCCGGTTACCCTACGCGACATTGCTCGCCACCCGGACGAAGATTGACGCGCCCATGCGCCGCCGCTGACACACCCCATGATTGCGCTGATTCAACGAGTGGCCGAAGCCCAGGTCCGCGTCGACGGCCGGATCGTCGGCGCGATCGGCCGCGGCATCCTCGCGCTCATCGGCGTCCAGCGGGGCGATGACCCGCAGGCGGCGGAGCGCCTGCTCGAGCGCGTTCTGACGTACCGGATCTTCCCGGATGCGGCCGGGCGCATGAACCTCAGCCTGCGCGATACGGGCGGAGGTCTTTTGCTCGTGTCGCAATTCACGCTCGCGGCCGACACGCGCAAGGGCACGCGCGCCGGATTCAGTACGGCAGCGGCCCCAGATGAAGCGCGGCGGTTGTTCGAGCTGCTGGTCGCGCGCGCCCGCGCGACGCATAGTCCCGTCGCAACAGGCGAATTCGGCGCCGACATGCAGGTGGCGCTCGTGAACGACGGCCCTGTGACGTTCTGGTTGGAGACGGCCGCGTCGCGCTGAGACGGCCTGCGCCGCCCGCATCGCGCCGCCGTGCCCGGCAGCCCGACGTGTGAACCCGGGGCGGCCGGCGAGGCCGAACTTTATGGGTTCGCCCGGCCTCTTTGGCCTATGATCCGCCCACTGTTTTCTTGCAGGAGTTGAGACTATGGGTATCGGGATGAAAGAGCTGCTCATCATCCTGCTAGTCGTGTTGCTGGTGTTCGGCGCGAAGAAGCTGCGCACCATCGGCTCGGACCTCGGGTCCGCCGTGAAAGGCTTCAAGAACGCGATGAGCGAGGGCGAGGAAGAGGGCCGCAAGCAGATCCGCAGCGATGAGCCGGACGCCGACTTCGCCGAGAAGAAGGCCGAGAGCAAGGACGCGGACAAGAAAGACCGCGTCGCCTGATCACGCCCGCCGGCGATGTTCGAAGTCGGTTTCACCGAGCTGCTCGTCATTTTCGTGCTGGCCCTGATCGTGCTGGGGCCGGAGAAGCTGCCGCGCCTCGCGCAACAGGTCGGCCGCTGGGTCGGGCGCGCCCGTGCCATGGCCAAGCAGTTCCGCGAGCAGCTCGAGGACGAGGTCAATCTTGCCGACATGAAGAAGTGGCAGGAGACCTCGTCGACGTCCACTTACAGCACTCCCTCTTCGCAGCCGGAGAGCGGGACATCGGCTGCAAGCACGCAGCCGGACGCCACGCAGGGCGCCAGCCCCGCGGGCACTGGGGACAGCACCACCGCGACGCCCGAAACCAGCGCGACGCCCGAGACCGCCGCAACGCTCGAGACCGCCGCGCCGCATGACCCCATGTCGCCCGGCCATTATGCCGGCCCGCCGCCGGAGCCCGAGGCGGACGTCTATCAGCCGCCGCGCTACGCCGCGGCGCACGCGTCGAACGGCGCGAACGGCTCCGCATCGCACGAGGCAAGCGCGGATCACGCGGGTGCCGTAGAGTCCGCACCGGACCCTGCCCACTCCCATTCCACCTTCTCGCACGAGCCGGTGCCGGCCTCGGACGACGAGCCGACTCGGCCCGGCGAGGTCATCACACACACGCATGAGCGCGGAATCTGAGAAGCTCGCCGAAGGCACACTGATCTCGCATCTGCTCGAGCTCCGTGATCGCTTGATCCGCGCGCTCGTCGCGGTCGGCATCGCGTTCCTGCCGTGCGCGTACTACGCGAATCCGCTGTTCGAGTTCATCTCGAAGCCGCTGCTCGCGAAGCTGCCGAAGGATTCGCACCTCATCGCGACGACCGTGACGTCGACGTTCGTCACCCCGTTCAAGCTCTCGTTCTTCGTCGCGCTCTTCATCGCGATGCCCTACGTGCTGTATCAGGCGTGGGCCTTCGTCGCGCCGGGCCTCTACAAGCACGAGAAGCGCTTCGCGGTGCCGCTGATCCTGTCGTCGATCCTGCTGTTCTATGTCGGCGTCGTGTTCGCGTACCTGTTCGTGTTTCCCGTGATGTTCGAATTCTTCGCGCTCGCAACGCCCAAGGGCGTCGAGATGATGACGGACATCAGCTCGTACCTCGACTTCACGCTCACGATGTTCCTCGCGTTCGGCGTCGCCTTCGAGGTGCCGGTCGTCGTCGTGCTGCTGGTGCTGACCGGCATCATCTCGCTCGAGAAGCTGCAGGGCGCGCGAGGTTATGTCCTCATCGGCATCTTCGTGATCGCGGCCTTCCTCACGCCGCCGGACGCCATCTCCCAGTGCATCATGGCCGTGCCGATGTACGGACTGTACGAGGGCGGACTCATCATGGCGCGCGTCCTGAACGGCATGAAGCGCCCGGATACGGAAGACGAGCAGGAGACCGAAAAGAGCGCCTGAGCGGCCGCCTTGCCCGGCTCGTGATACATCGGTCAGACTGCCCGCAATTTTTTAGCGCACGGACCGGTACGCCATGACCGATGTCTCCGCAACCTCGACAACTGCCGTCGCTCCCGGAAACGATCGCACCTTTCTCGGCCAACCGATCGGCCTCGCGACGCTCTTTCTCACCGAGATGTGGGAGCGCTTCACCTACTACGGGATGCGCGCGAATTTCGTGCTGTTCCTGGTCGCGGCGGTCACGACCGGCGGCTTCGGCATGGATGATCGCACGGCGAATTCCATCTACGGCTTGTACACCGCCGGCACGTACCTCCTCTCGCTCTTCGGCGGCTGGATCGCGGACAGGCTGACCGGCTCGCAGCGCGCCGTGTGGTACGGCGGCATTCTCATCCTGATCGGCAACGCGATGCTGGCATCCGGCTCCACGCAGATCTTCTTCGCCGGCCTGATCCCGCTCGTCTTCGGCGTCGGCCTGCTGAAGCCGAACATCAGCGCCGTCGTCGCGCAGCTCTACCCGGAGGGCGGCTCGCGGCGCGACGCGGGCTTCTCGATCTTCTACATGGGTATCAATATCGGCGCGTTCCTCGGCTCGACGCTGGTGCCGATCGTGGCGCAGGCGTACGGCTGGCGCTTTGGTTTCGCGACGCCCGCGGTCGGCATGCTGATCGGCCTCGTGATCTTCGCGTCGATGCGCAGCTTCCTGGGCAGCGCGGGGGTCGCGCCCGGCGTGTCAGCGGCCGTGCTCGCGAAGTCGCGGAACGCCTGGCTCGCCGTCATCGCCATCACGGTGGCGATTCTCGCGGCGGTCGCCAGCGCGTTCTTGGGCTTCATCCACATCGATCCGAAGGTGCTGCTCGATCAGTCGCTCTGGGCGATGGGCCTCTTCGGTGCCGCCTACTTCGTCTACATGCTCTTCTTCGCCGGGCTCACGCCCGTCGAGCGCAAGCGCGTGCTCGTGATGATCGCGCTCTTCGCGGCGTGCGTGATGTTCTGGACCGGCTTCGAGCAGACCGGCTCCTCGCTCAACCTGTTCGCCGCGCGCTACACCGATCGGCACCTCTTCGGGTGGGACATGCCGGCCGGCCTGTTCCAGAACATCAATCCGTTCTTCATCATCGTGTTCTCACCGGTGTTCGCGGCCATCTGGGTGAGCCTCGGCAAGCGCAACCTCGATCCTTCGGCGCCCGCGAAGTTCGCGCTCGGCCTCACGCTGCTCGGCGTCGGCTTCGCCGTCATGTACTTCGCCGCGCAGTTCGTCGTGAGCGGGCAGGAGGTGCTGCCGACATGGCTCATCTTCACGTACATGTTCCACACGTTTGGCGAGCTGTGCTTGTCGCCGGTGGGCTTGAGCTCGATGTCGAAGCTCGCGCCGCCGCGCTTCGTCGGGCAGGCGCTCGGCCTGTGGTTCCTGGCGACCGCGCTCGGGAACGGGCTCGCCGGCAAGATCGCCGGGGAGTTCGACCCGAACAACATCGCGGCGATGCCGGGCCAGTTTCTATGGCTCTTCTGGTGGGGCGTGGTCGGCGGTGTCGTGATGTTCGCGATCACGCCGTTCGCGAAGAAGCTGATGGGAGGCGTCAAGTGACCATGAGTGCCGCAGTCGTCCAGCCTCGTGCAGCCGGCCACCCTATCGAACGCGGACTGCTCGCGGGGGCGGTTGCGGCGCTCTCCCTGGCGCTCACGGCGTGCGGCGGCGGCAGCGCGTCGACATCGCCGCAAGGGGTGTCGCAAGCGCAGAAGCAGGAGACCGCCGACGAGTTCGTGGCGCGCGTGAACCACGATCTCGATGCGCTCGACCTCGAAGGCAATGCGGCGGGCTGGGTGCAGGAGACGTACATCACCTCCGACACGGAGATGCTCAACGCGCGCGCGAACGATCGCTACCTCGCGTATCTCGGCCAGGCGGCGGAGGAGTCCAAGCGCTACGACGGCCAGCAACTCTCTCCGGCAACCGCGCGCGCCATCCATCTGCTGCGTGTCAATGTCTCGGCGCCCGCGCCGCGCGACCCGGCGCGCCGTGCCGAGATGACGCAGCTCATGGCGCGCCTCAACGGCATGTACGGCGAAGGCAAGTACTGCCCGCAAGGCAAAGGCCCCGAGGCCTGCCGCAACCTCGATCAGCTCTCGCAGACGCTCGCCAAGAGCCGCAACTACGACGAGCTGGTGGAAGCGTGGAAGGGCTGGCACGACATCGGGGCGCCGATGCGCAAGCCCTACGCGCGCTTCGTGGAGCTGGCGAACGAAGGGGCGCGCGAGCTCGGCTTCAAGGATCTCGGCGTCATGTGGCGCGCGCGCTATGACATGTCGCCGGAAGAGTTCGATGCGCTGGCCGAGAAGCTCTGGCAGCAAGTGAAGCCGCTCTATGATCAGCTCCACTGCCACACGCGCGCGGTGCTCGCGAAGAAGTACGGCGCGGACAAGGTGCCGCCCGGCAAGCCGATCCCGGCGCACCTGCTCGGCAACATGTGGTCGCAGCAGTGGGCGAACATCTACGACGATCTGCTGAAGCCCTATCCGGCCGCGAGCATCGAAACCGCGGACCGGCAGCTCGCGGCGCAGAAGTGGGACGCGGTTCGGATCACGCGCTCGGCCGAGAGCTTCTACACGTCGATCGGGTTCACCCAGCTTCCCGAGACGTTCTGGAAGCGCTCGATGCTGGTGCGCCCGCGCGATCGCGAAGTGGTGTGTCACGCGAGCGCGTGGAACATGGACCCGTCGCAGAACGACGTGCGCATCAAGATGTGCATCACGCCGACCGAAGAAGACCTGTTCACGGTCTATCACGAGCTCGGCCACGTGTACTACTACCTGCACTACAACACGCTGCCGAACCTGTTCCGCGGCGGCGCGAACGACGGCTTCCACGAGGCGATCGGCGACACCGTGAACCTGTCGGTCACGCCGGCCTATCTTGCGAAGATCGGCCTCATCTCGCCGGTGAAGCCGAGCCGGGAGGCGGTGATCAATCAGCAGATGAAGATCGCGCTCGACAAGATCGCGTTCCTGCCGTTCGGGCGCCTCATCGACCTGTGGCGCTGGCAGGTGTTCTCGGGCGAGATCGCGCCGGCGGACTACAACGCGGCGTGGTGGGCGCTGCGCCGCAAGTATCAGGGCATTGCGCCGCCCGTCGAGCGCACCGAGGCGGACTTCGATCCGGGCGCGAAATTCCACATTCCGGACAACACGCCGTACACGCGCTACTTCCTCTCGTACATCCTGCAGTTCCAGTTCCACAAAGCGCTCTGCGAGGCGGCCGGCTACAAGGGCCCGCTGCACGAGTGCTCGGTGTTCGGCAGCAAGGCCGCGGGCGAGAAGTTCGGGCAGATGCTCGCGCTCGGCCAGAGCCAGCCCTGGCAGGACACGCTCGAGAAGCTCACCGGCAAGCGGGAGATCGACGCGAGCGCGATCATCGAGTACTTCCAGCCGCTCATGGACTGGCTGAAAGAGCAGAACGCGAATCAGCAGTGCGGCTGGGACTGATCGGAGCCCAAGGTACGCGCCCGTGCGTTTGCTGCTCATCGAGGACGACGAGGAAGCCGCTCACTTCATCCTGAAGGGACTGCGGGAGAGCGGCTACACCGTCGACCACGCGGCCGATGGCCGCGACGGCCTCTTCCGCGCCACCGAGACGGACTACGACGTCATCATCACGGATCGGATGCTGCCGCACGTCGACGGTCTCACCATCGTGCAGCTCCTGCGGCAACAGGGGCGCACGACGCCGGTGCTCGTGCTGAGCGCGCTGGGCACCGTGGACGATCGCGTGAAAGGCCTGCGCGCGGGCGGCGACGACTACCTCACGAAGCCCTTCGCTTTCGCGGAGCTGCTCGCCCGTGTCGAGGCGCTGCTGCGGCGGAAGTCGGGCCCGCAAGCGACGACCGTGCTGCGCGTGGCCGATCTCGAGCTCGATCTGCTCGGCCGCCGCGCGACCCGCGGCGGCAAGGAGCTCGATCTCACGGCGCGCGAGTTCACACTGCTCGAGTATCTCGTGCGGCGCGCGGGCCAGGTGGTCACCCGCACGATGCTGCTGGAAGGCGTGTGGGACCTGCAGTTCGATCCGCAGACGAATCTCGTCGACGTGCACATCAGCCGGCTGCGACAAGCCGTGGACAAGGGCTTCGAGAAGCCGCTCATTCATACGGTGCGCGGCGCCGGCTACATCGTCCGCGGCGACTGAGCTTCCGTGGCCGCGCACTCGATGGAGGCGGAGACGCGTGCGCCGACGCACTTCGGCAGCCCGCTGCGCACCAGTGCGTTCCGTCTCGCGCTCGCGTACTGCGCTCTCTTCACCATCGGCGTGAGTGTTCTGCTCGGCACGATCTACCTCCTGACCGAGACCGCGCTGTCGAACGAAGTCGATCACGTCATCGCCATCGAGCTCGACGCGCTCGCGGACGAATACGATAGCGAAGGGCTGGCCGGCGTCACGGCGGAGCTGACGCGACTGAACGAGACCTGGGGACGCGCGCGCGCGATCTACCTTCTCGTCGACCGGCGCCTGCAGAAGATTGCGGGCAACATGGAGAAATGGCCCTTCGGGAGCGAGGTGCCGCGCTCGACGTGGTTCGAGTTCACCGTCGAATCGGGCCGCGAGAGCGGAACGGAATTGCATCCGGTGCGCGCGCGCATGCTCACGCTGCCGGAGGGCTATCTGCTCGTCGGAACGGAAATCTCGCAGCGGCGCGTGTTTCGGGATCGCTTCCGCGCGGCGACGTTGTGGGGCATCGGCGGGACCGCGCTGCTCGGCACGCTCATGGGCTTCTGGCTGAGCCGGCGATTGCTGGCGCGCGTGCGCACGGTCTCGGGGGAATGCGAGCGCATTCTCGCCGGTGATCTGTCGCGGCGCTTGCCCGTGTCCGGCGCGAGCGATGAGTTCGACTCACTCGCGTCGGCCGTGAACCGCGTGCTCGCGCGGCTCGATCGGCAAACGGGCGTGCTGCGCGCGACTTTCGAGAGCGCTGCGCACGACTTGCGCGGTCCGCTCTTCCGTGTTCGCGGCCGGCTCGAGGAGCTGATCCGCGACGCCGCCACGGCCGAAGACGCGCGCGTGTCGCTTGATCGCGCATTGCAGGACATCGACTCGCTGCAGCGGACTCTGGCGGTCCTGCTGCAGATCGCGCATGCCGAGTCGGGCGCGCCGCTCGCGGAAAGCGCGCCGGTGGCGCTCGGCGATCTGGTGTCGGAAATTTGCGCGCTCTACGAGCCCGCGGCGCGCGACCAGGGTCTCACGCTCGACTGCGATGTGGAGCCGGCCAATGTCATCGGCAATCGCCAGCTACTCACGCAACTGCTCGTGAACCTCATCGAGAACGGGCTGAGACACGTGGGACGCGGCGGGGCCATGCACGTGACGGTGCGCAACGTCGGTCGCATCGCGCGGCTCGAAGTGGCCGACAACGGCCCGGGCATTCCGCCGGAAGATCGCGAACGCGCGTTGCGTCCCTTCGTGCAGCTCTCGACGAAGAGCCCCGGTGGCAGCGGGCTCGGGTTGAGCCTCGTCGCCGCGATCGCGCGCCTGCACCACGCGCGGCTCGCGCTGGAAGACAACGCCCCGGGCTTACGAGTGGTCGTGGAGCTCGAGAGCCGCTGAGCGCGGCAAGATGACACGCGGCGCCGACCACTCTTGCGACGCCGCGTGCCGGCTGCGCCGGCCCGGTGAAGCCTTGAATCCCGGGCCGACGCAAGCTCGCTTACTGGGCGTTGGCGGCGGCCGGCTTCTTGTGACCGCTGCTGCCGTGACACTCCTTCACGAACGCGGAGCGATCGGCGCCCGTGAGCTTCTTCTCGTCCGCCTGCTTGTTGCAGGCCTTCAGCGACATGTGCTTCGCGGCGGGCGCGGAGGTCGAGGCCGTGCTACCGGTGTTGTTGTCGGCCGCGAACGCGGCGGTCGTGCTGAGGAGAGCCGTCAGCGTCAGGGCGGAAAGCAACTTCATGGTTCGAGTCCTCTAGGTTCCGGGTGATGGCTGCGTCGGTGCAGCGACGGATACGCTACGCGGGACGCGCTCTCGGCTGGCTTAAGAAGGAATTAAGAATTCGTAACGCGTCGGTGCGCGACGACAGAGACTTTCGCAAGGCGCACGCACCGTCACGAGCATATTCCGTGGCCATGCCGGAAACGGCGGCCGAACGCCGCTGGGCCACTCATTCACGGACGCGTTGCAGCCCGCTCGCGGTGCGCAGGCTCGATGACGTGGAGCGCATCCAGCTCGTCACCGTGTTCAACCGGTGGATTCGGTTCAGGCGGATACGGCGCGCGCGGCGAGCAGCGCGCGAATCTCCGGCACGCACGAACCGCAATTCGTGCCCGCCTTCAAGTGCGCGCCAACCTGCGTGGCCGTCGTGAATCCATGCCGCTCGATGGCATTGGCGATGGTGTTGCGTCCGACGCTAAAGCAGCTACAGACGAGCGGACCCGTATCGGCGCCCGCCGCGAGCGGTCGCCCGGCGAGCAGTCCGCGACGATCCGTATCGTCGAGTCGCGGTTTCGCGAAGAGACTCGCGAGCCACGCGCGCGACGGAAGCTGCGTGCGCGATGCGATACACAGGACGGCGGTCAAGCGATCGCCCGTGAGCCACGCGGCGCGATACACGCCGCCGGCCGTGTCCTCGTAGTCGATGTAGTCGGCGTCGCTATCCGTCACGCCGAGGAATCTGCGCGCCCAGCTCGCGTCGATCGCGCCTCGCGCGCGCGACTGAGCCGTCGCAGCATTTCGCCCGGCAAGCTCGTAGCGGAAGAATTCGTTGCCGCGAACCTGGACCCACCACGTCACGTCGGGCTCCGCCACGGGCTCGCGCGCGAAGAGCACGCCATACCAGTCGACGCGCATCGGCTCGACCTTGACGGGCGTGTGCTTGAGCTCCGGCTCGCCCGAGATCGGGTCCACCACCGGATTCACGAGCGCGCCGACGCGCGCGTCCGACGAGTTGACGGCGCTCCAGTGGATCGGCACGAACACGGTGCCGCGCGTGATCTCACCGCTCGTGCGCAGGCGCGCCACCATCGAGCCCCACGCGCTCGTGACGCGCACGAGCTCGCCTTCGCGAACGCCGGCGAGAAGCGCGTCCTGCGCATGCATGTCGACGTAAGGCTCGGGCAGATGATCCGCCAGCCGCGGCGCGCGACCGGTGCGCGTCATCGTGTGCCATTGATCGCGGACGCGGCCCGTGTTGAGGACGAACGGGAAATCTTCGCTCGGTCGATTCTGCGGAGCGCGCGGCGGCGTCGGCACGAAGCGCGCTTTGCCGTCGGCATGGAAGAATCGCCCGTCGGTCGCAAGCCGCGGCGTGCCCGTCGGCGCACCCTCGCGCACCGGCCATTGCACCGGATCGAGTGCGTCGTACTCGGCGCGCGTGAGCCGCGCGAGTCCGCTGATGTCGAACACGCGCGCCCGTCCGCTATCAACACCCGACAGCCGCGCGTGCTCGACGAAGATGTCGTGCGGGGACTGGAAGCGAAAGCCGGACTCGAAGCCCATGCGCTTCGCCACTTCGCAGACGATCCACCAGTCCGGCTTCGCCTCGCCCGGTGGCCGCAGAAACGCGCGTTGCCGGGAGATGCGCCGTTCCGAGTTGGTCACCGTGCCGTCCTTCTCGCCCCAGCCGGCGGCGGGCAGCGCCACGTGCGCGAAGTCGAGCGTGTCCGTCCGCGCGACGCAATCGGACACCACGACGAGCTCGCAGCGTTGCAGCGCTTCACGCACGCGGTTCGCGTCCGGCAGGCTCACGGCCGGATTCGTCGCCATGATCCACACGGCCTTGATGCGTCCCTCGTGAATGGCATCGAACATGTCGACGGCCTTGCGACCGCTCCGCGACGCCATCCGCGGACTGTTCCAGAACGTCTGCACGGCCTGCCGGTGCGCGGGATTCTCGAGGTCCATGTGCGCGGCGAGCATGTTCGCCATCCCGCCGACTTCGCGACCGCCCATCGCATTTGGCTGACCGGTGATCGAGAACGGCCCCATGCCGGGCCGCCCGATGCGGCCCGTGAGCAAGTGGCAATTGATGATCGCGTTGACCTTGTCCGTGCCGGCGCTCGACTGATTCACGCCTTGCGAGAAGGCGGTGACGACGCGCTCCGTGCGCGCGAACATCTCGTAGAACGTGCGCACGCGCTGCGCATCGAGCCCGCACCGCGCGGCCACACGCTCGACGTCGCCCGCCGCTTCGAGCGCAACAGCCAGCGCCTCCGTCGCGCCGGTTGTGCGCTCAGCCACGAAGCTCGTATCGGTACAGCGTTGCGCATGCAAAAACGCAAGCAGACCGAGGAACAGCGGAACATCGCTGCCGGCGCGCGCCGGCACGTGCAGATCCGCGATGTCGCATGTCGGCGTGCGCCGCGGGTCCACGACCACGACCTTCATCTCCGGCCGCCGCTCCTTCGCCCGCACGATGCGCTGATAGAGCACCGGATGGCACCACGCTGCGTTCGACCCGACGAGCACGATGAGATCGGCGAGCTCGAAGTCCTCGTAGCAGCCGGGCACCGCATCCGCGCCGAACGCACGCTTGTGACCCGCGACCGCCGACGCCATGCACAGCCGCGAGTTGGTGTCGATGTTGGCGGTGCCGATGAAGCCCTTCATGAGCTTGTTGGCGACGTAGTAGTCCTCCGTCAGGAGCTGGCCGGAGATGTAGAACGCGACTGCATCGGGCCCGTGCTCGCGAATGATGCGCGTGAAGCCCGCGGCGACGTAGTCCAGCGCCTCATCCCAGCGCACACGCCGCTTGGCAATGCATGGATAGAGAAGCCTTTCCGCCGTGCCCAGCGTCTCGCCAAGCGCGGCGCCCTTCGAGCAGAGACGTCCTGCGTTGGCCGGATGATCCGGATCGCCGCTGATCTCCACGCCTCCCGCGCGTCGCGTGGCTAGCACGCCGCATCCCACTCCGCAGTAGGGACAGGTCGTGCGAACGACGTCCGTCATGATTGCGGCGGCGTGCCCGGGCCGAAGAGCAACTCGTCGCGGATCGAACCGACATCGCGACCCGAGGCCATCATCTCGAAGTACCACGGCCCGGCGCTCGCGTCGCCGAACAGCACGGCGCCTCGCAGCTTGTTGTCGCGAATGACCAGACGCTTGTAGACCTGACGCGCGGGATCGCGCAGCACGATGTCCTCGCCATCGCCAGCGCTCTGGAAATCGCCCGCCGAGTAGAGCTCGATCCCGGTCACCTTGAGCTGGGTCGCCGGAAGCGTCCCGCGATAGCGCGACACGCCCAGCTCCGCGAGGTGCGTCGCGCACACGCGCGCCTGCTCCCAGAGGGGCGCGACGAGCCCGAACGTGACGTTGCGATGCTGAACGCACTCGCCGACGGCGTAGATGCTCGGGTCGTACGACTGCAGCGTGTCGTTGACGAGAATGCCGCGATCGCAGCGCAGTCCCGCGGCGCGCGCCAGCTCCACATTCGGTCGCACGCCGACGGCCATCACGACGAGATCGGCGGGCAGCTCGCTCCCGTCTGCGAATCGCACGCCTTCCACCGAGCTCGAGCCGAGGATCGCCGTCGTCTGCGCGGGCATCTTGAAGGCGATGCCGCGGCTCGCGAGCGAGGCGCGCAACAGCGCGGCCGCCGCCGCATCGAGCTGGCGTTCCATCAGCGTCTCGAACAAATGAACGACGGTGACCGACATGCCGCGCGAGAGCAGACCGCTCGCGGCCTCGAGCCCGAGAAGCCCGCCGCCGATCACCACGGCCTTGCGGCCGGGCTTGGCGGCGGCGAGCATTGCCTCGACATCCGCGAGATCGCGGAACGTGATGACCCCCTTCGAATCGACGCCGGGAATCGGCAGCACGATGGGCGTGGAGCCGGTCGCCAGCAGGAGCCGGTCGTAAGGAACCTCGATGCCTCGCTGCGATTTCACGAGCCGCTTGCGCCGATCGATCGCGACGACCGGGTCGCCGGCGTGCAGCGTCACGCCATGCTCGACGTACCACTCCGGCGCGTGCAGCACGATGTCTTCCGCGCGCTTCTCACCGGCCAGCACTGGCGAGAGCAGAATGCGGTTGTAGTTGCCGTGCGGCTCCGCGCCGAAGACGACGATCTCGTATTCGTTCGGCGCGAGCGCGAGCAGCTCTTCCACCGTGCGCATCCCGGCCATGCCGTTGCCGACCACGACGAGGCGACGTCGCGTCTTCCGGCGCGCCGGTTGAGGCGCGGTCACGTCGATCTCGACGCGTCCCCCGATCACGCGCGCCGGATACACGTTCACGGACTTCTCGGGGTCCTCGAGGCAGCGCCCGGTCAGGAGCGAGTAGTGATGCTTGTAGAGCGGCGAGGCGACGACGAGCTCGCCCTTGATGTCGCCGACGATGCCGCGCGCGAGCACGTTGGCGCCGCTCGCGGGATCGCGATTGTCGAGCGCGTACACCTCGTCGTTCACACGGAACATGGCGATCTGCCGCCCGTCGAGAAGCGCGCACGCGCCCATGTCCGGCAGGATGTCGTCGAGATCGCAGGCAATCGTCCAGCTCATCCCACGGTTCCTCATGCTTCTTCGGCCAGCGCCGCGCGCTCCGCACGCGTCGCCGGGCGCTTCTGCTCGCGCTCGCGCACGAACTTCACGTTGTCGTCGGGCGCGTCGCTGTTCACGAAGTGACGGAAGCGCGCGAGGGTCGACGGATCCTCGACGGCGCGTTTCCATTCGCACTCGTAGCTTGCGATGACGCGAGCCATGTCCGCTTCCAGCTCGGCCGCGATGCCCAGGCTGTCCTCGCAGATCACCTTCTTCAGGTAGTCGAGGCCGCCTTCGAGGTTGTCGCGCCACGTGGAGGTTCGCTGCAGCCGATCGGCGGTGCGGATGTAGAACATCAGGAACCGATCGATGTACCGGATCAGCGTCGCGGTATCGAGATCGGTCGCGAGCAGGTCGGCGTGACGCGGCTTCATGCCGCCGTTGCCGCACACGTAAAGATTCCACCCGCGCTCGGTCGCGATGACGCCGACGTCCTTGCTCTGCGCCTCCGCGCATTCGCGCGTACATCCGGAGACGGCGAGCTTGATCTTGTGAGGCGCGCGCAGACCCTTGTAACGGTTCTCGATGGCGATCGCGAGGCCGACGCTGTCCTGCACACCGTAGCGGCACCACGTCGAGCCCACGCACGATTTCACGGTGCGCATCGCCTTGCCGTATGCGTGCCCGGATTCGAATCCGGCGGCGATCAGCTCCTTCCAGATGAGCGGCAGCTCGTGCACCTGCGCGCCGAAAAGATCGATGCGCTGGCCGCCGGTGATCTTCGTGTACAGGCCGTACTTCGCGGCGATCGCGCCGATCGCCATGAGCTTCTGCGGCGTGATCTCGCCGCCCGGAATGCGAGGCACCACCGAGTAGGTGCCGTCCTTCTGCATGTTCGCGAGGAAGTAGTCATTGGTGTCCTGCAGTGGCTGGCGGTCGCGCGCGAGCACGAACTCGTTCCAGCACGACGCGAGAATCGACGCGATGGCCGGCTTGCAGATGTCGCAACCCCGCCCGCGCCCGTGCTTGGCGAGCACGCTCGCGAAGCTGCGCAGCTCGCCGACGCGGACGAGATGGAACAGTTGCTGACGTGAGTACGGAAAGTGCTCGCAGAGATGGTTGTCGACGGCGAGGCCCTTGCGTGCCAGCTCGGCCTTCAACACCTGCGTGAGCAGGGGCGCGCAGCCACCGCACGTCGTGGCGGCTTTCGTCTTCGATTTCAGCGCGCCGACCGTCGTGCAGCCCGCATCGATGGCCTTGCAGATGGTGCCCTTCGTGACGTTGTTGCACTGGCAGATCTGTGCGGTGTCCGGCAGGGCCGCGCGACTTGTGGCGGGCGCACTCCCGGTCGCGCTCTGAGGCACGAGCAGCGTTTCGGGAAACTCCGGCAGATCGAGCCCGTTCAGCATCATCTGCAGCCACGTGCCGTAGTCCGCCGCGTCGCCGACGAGGATGCCGCCGAGCAGGCGCTTGCCGTCCGCGTCGACGACGAGTTTCTTGTAGGTCTCGCGGCGCTCATCGTGGAGCACGTACGTCTTGGCGCCCGGTGTGATCGCGTGCGCGTCGCCGAGCGACGCAACGTCGACGCCCAACAACTTCAGCTTCGTGCTCATATCCGCGCCGCCGAACGCCGCGTCGGTGTCGCCGGCAATGCGCCGCGCGGCCACTTGCGCCATCTGATACCCCGGCGCGACGAGGCCGTAGATCTTGCCGTTCCACAGCGCGCATTCGCCGATCGCGAAAATGTGCGGATCGGACGTGCGGCAGCCGTCGTCGATCACGATGCCGCCGCGCTCGCCGAGCGCGAGGCCGCTCGCGCGCGCGAGCTCGTCGCGCGGACGGATGCCCGCTGAGAAGACGACGATGTCCGCCTCGAGCGCAGTGCCGTCCGCGAGCTCCAGGCGATGACGCGCGCGCTCGCCCGGGGCAATCGCCTTAGTGTTCGCGCCCGTGTGCACGTGAACGCCCAGCGCTTCGATTTTCGAGCGCAACAGCGCACCGCCCGCCGGGTCCACTTGCACCGCCATCAGGCGCGGCGCGAACTCGACGACGTGTGTTTCGAGACCGAGATCGCGCAGCGCCTTGGCGGCTTCGAGCCCGAGCAGGCCGCCGCCGATCACCGCGCCGATCTTCGCTTCGGGCGCCGCGTCGCGGATCGCCTGGAGGTCTTCGAGCGTGCGATAGACGAAGCAGCCCGGACGGTCGCGCCCCGCGATGGGCGGCACGAATGGATACGAGCCGGTCGCGAGCACGAGCGTGTCGTACGCGAGCTCGGCGCCGGAGGCCGTGCGGATGCGCTGCTGTGCGCGGTCGATCGCGACGACACGCTCGCCGAGACGCAGGTCGATGCCGTGCTCGGCCATGAAGCCCGCGGGCACGAGCGAGAGATCGTCCGCCGTCTTGCCGGAGAAGAACGCCGAGAGCTGCACGCGGTCGTAGGCCGCCCGCGGCTCTTCGCCGAGCACGACGATCTCGTGTCGCGCGGTGGCGGCGACGATGTGCTCGAGAAAGCGCTGGCCGACCATTCCGTTGCCAATGACCACCAGTCGCGGGCGTGCATCCATCGTGTTTCTCAGCTCCGTAAAACGAGAACGCCGCCAATCGACGCATGCAGCGCTAAGGGGGGATGCGTGCATGCGCGAATGGCGGCGTTGCCAACCGGCCCCCTGTCAGTGGAGCCGGCTTCGTGATGCGGAGAGTGCAACCCTCGTGCCATCGCGGCACAAAGCGCCGGCAACGAAGCGCGCCAAGCACTTAGCGAGCTGGGTGCTCGTCGCGCGAGGGCGCTCGCTGATCCGTAACGGAGCACGGCACGCCTCGCGTGCACGCTCATCGTGCAGCCACTCGCCCGCGCGCAGCCCGATCATCGTGCCTGCACCGCCGCGCGCGTGGCACAGCCGTTGCACCCGCGCTTTCGGATATGGGTGAGCCGTCGCTACGAATCCTGCTCGTCGATCAGAACGCGGCTCGCGCGGCGATCCTCGAGGAAGGCCTGCGCGAGGCGGGGCTGCGCGACATCACGATCGTGCGCGAGACGCAGGGTCTTCTCCGGCGCATCGTCGATCTCGATCCCGACGTCATCTTCATCGACCTCGAGAACCCCCATCGCGACGTGCTCGAGCAGATGTTCCAGGTCTCGCGCACCGTGCGCCGGCCGATCGCGATGTTCGTCGATCAGGCCGACACCGAGACGATCCGCGCGGCCATCGAGTCCGGCGTCGGCGCGTACGTCGTGGACGGCCTGCGCAAGGAGCGGGTCAAGACGATCCTCGATACCGCGGTCGGCCACTTCAACATGTTCAATCGCATGCGCGACGAGCTCGAGCGCGTGCAGCGGCAGCTCGAGGATCGCAAGCTCATCGAGCGCGCCAAAGGCATTCTGATGAAAGAGCGCGCGCTCTCGGAGAGCGACGCCTACGCGATGCTACGCAAGGCGGCGATGAACGAGAACCGGCGCATCGTCGATATCGCGCGCAGCATCGTCTCGACGATGGGGTTACCAAAGTGATGAGCGGCGGCGCACCGGCGAAGATCACCGTGGGCTTCATCCCACTGCTCGATTGCGCGTGCATCGTGGCGGCGCTGGAGCAGGGGTTCGCGCGCGGCGAGGGGCTGGAGCTCGCGCTCGTGCGCGAGACGTCCTGGGCGAACATTCGCGATCGGCTGATCATTGGTCATTTCGATGCCGCGCATCTGCTCGGTCCGATGGCGGTGGCTGCGACGCTCGGGATCGGGCACTTGCAGGTGCCGGTGATCGCGCCCTTCGCGCTCGGGCTCGGTGGCAACGCGATTACGGTCTCGAATGCGCTGTGGCAGGCGATGCGCAAGGCGGGTGCGACGCTCGGCGGGCATCCGCGGCTGCAGGGCAGCGCGCTGGCGCAAGTGATCAGGGCGCGCTCGCAGGCCGACGCACGGAGCGCTCGGGGCGAGGAGTCGCCATTGACGTTCGGCATGGTCTACCCGTTCTCGTGTCACAACTACGAGCTGCGCTACTGGCTCGCCGCGGTCGGCATCGACCCCGATCGCGACGTGCGGCTCGTCGTGATCCCGCCGCCCTTTCTGGTCGACGCCATGCGCGCCGGTCAGATCGATGGATTCTGTGTGGGCGAGCCCTGGAACAGCGTCGCCGTGGCCGCGGGCGTTGGCACGATCGTCACACCGACGACGGCCATCTGGCCGCACAGTCCGGAAAAAGTGCTCGGCTGTCGCGCCTCGTGGGCGCAAGAGAATGGGCCGAAGCTCGACGCGCTGGTGCGAGCGCTGTATCGAGCGGCCGTGTGGTGTGAGGATCCGGCGAATCACGCGGATCTCGCGCACATGCTCGCCGCACCACGATACATCGGTGCGCCGGCGGAGCTGCTGCACGCTGCATTGGCGAATGCACTGCCCCTTGCTCCCGGCGCCGCGCCGACGATGCTGACGGATTTCTACGTCTCCGCGCGACACCACGCGACTTTTCCGTGGGTGAGTCACGCGATGTGGTTCCACGCGCAGATGATTCGCTGGGGCCAGATCCAGCCGGCGCCGGCGCATGCGCCAGCCGTCCGCGACACGTATCGCCCCGACATTTACCGGCGCGCGCTTGCGCCGCTACACGTCGACGTTCCTGCGCACGACATGAAAGCGGAGCGGTTCTTCGATGACAGCGTGTTCGAGCCCGCGGTCGACTACGACTTGTGAGGCGACTTGTTGCGTCGCTTGCGTGGCTTCGCAGACGAGGCGGCCGCTGCAACGGATTTGCGCGCCCACACCGTGAGCTCATCGCGATCCTCGAGTGCATCGACCGGCACCGCGAAATACGACATGCTCAGCTCGGGGCGGTCGCGATAGGGGCGAAACGCAGGCATGTTGCGCGCCACGTAGTCCTCGCGGTTGGTGTCGTTCACATTGAAGAACACCGTGTCGTGGTGAATGAGCCCGAAGAACTGCCCATCGCAATAGAGGCCGATCCCGCCGAACATGCGCCGCGCGCTCACTCGCGGCAACCCGCCGAGTTGCTCCAGCACGTAGCTCACGAAAGCCTTGCTCACGGGCATGCTTCAGCATAGTCCGAGCATGCCGCCGCCGTCTTGCGCGCATCACCCTCGACGCCCACCATCTGCGGCAAATGGAACAGGCCCTCATCCCAAGCCCGCTCGCCGGTCGCACCATCGCCATTCCTGAGGCGCGCGAGCTCGAAGTGTTCGCATCGATGCTCGAGCGGCGGGGCGCCACGGTCATCCGCTGCCCGCTCGTCGCGATCCGCGATGCGCCTGACCCGCGGCCCGTGCTCGCTTGGTGCCGCGAGCTCGCCGCCGGCGGCTGCGACGACCTGATCCTGCTCACTGGAGAAGGCGTGCGCCGTCTGCTCGCGTGTATCGATCAGCACGAGCCGGCGCTGCGCGAGCCGTTCGTCGCGCAGCTCGCGCGCGTCCGCAAGATCACCCGGGGTCCGAAGCCGGCCCGTGCGCTGCGCGAGTTGGGTCTCAAGCCGGACATCGCGGCCGAGGTTCCAACGACCGACGGCATCATCGCGCGCCTCAGCTCCGAGACGCTCGCCGGCCGGCGCGTGGGTGTGCAGCTCTACGGTACGGAGCCGAACCGCCCGCTCGTCGAATTCCTCGAAGCTGCGGGCGCCACGGTCCTGCCGGTGGCGCCTTATGTTTATGCGAGCAAGGCGGAGGATGACGCCGTGCTTGCGTTGCTCACGCGCCTTGCGGCGGGCGGCGTCGACGCGATCGCATTCACGAGCATGGCGCAAGTGAACCGTCTGTTTGCGCTCGCGCCGGCCGAGACCGTGCGCGCCGCACTGGCCGCCACGCGCGTCGCGGCCGTCGGCCCGGTAGTAGCCGACGCGCTCACGAGCCGCGGTGTGTCCGTGCAGCTCATGCCGACGGACGCGTTCTTTCTCAAGCCGCTGACGACCGCGCTCGAACGCCTGTTCGACGGGACGCCGTAGCGCTTTCAGCTCCTGCGGCCGGCGGCGCCCAGCTTCTCCTGGACCGTTCGTAAACCGCACAGCGCGGCGGTACAGTAGCCGCCTTTTAGGCATCGCCGCGGAGCGTGCATGAGCCAGCCCTCGTCGAACCCGCCGCAGATGACTCTGCGCGCCATCATTCTCGCCATCGTCCTCGCCATGCTGCTCGCAGCGGGCAACGCCTACATCGGTCTGTTCGCAGGGCTTACCATCGCCTCGGCAATCCCCGCCGCGGTCATCTCGATGGCCGTGCTCCGCGCGCTCGGCAAGGGCGGCATCCTCGAGAACAACATCGTCTCGACCGGCGCGTCGGCCGGCTGCTCCATCGCCTCCGGCATCATCTTCACGATGCCGGCGCTCGTGTTTCTCGGCGCGTGGCGGGAGTTCGACTACTGGTGGACGTTCGCCATCGGCGGTCTCGGCGGGTTGCTCGGTGTCCTTTTTTCGGTACCGCTGCGGCGCTCGCTCGTGGTCGAGCAGCGCATGGCCTTCCCCGAAGGTCAGGCGGCGGCGGAAGTGCTGCGCGCGGGTGACAATCCCGGCGCCGGCGTGAAAGTGCTCGGCGGCGCCGCGGCCGCCGGCGGCGCGTTGAAGCTGCTCGCCGCGAGTGGCCTGAAGCTCATTCCGGACACGGCGGCGTGGGCCTCGTACGTCGGCAAAGGCATCGCGTACATGGGCACGAATCTCTCGCCCGCGCTCGTCGGCGTCGGCTACATCGTCGGCGCGAATGTCGGTGCGGTGATGCTCGCCGGCGGCATCATCGCGTGGAACATCGCGATTCCGATCTACGCCGTGTACTTCCTCGACGGCAACCCCGAGCTCGCGCACGCGGTCGCGGGCCTGTCCGCCGCGGATGCCGCGGCGGCGATTCGCGCCGAGCAGGTTCGCTATCTCGGCGTGGGCGCCATGCTCATCGGCGGCGTGTGGACGCTCTGGACGATTCGCGGCTCCATTCTTTCCGGCATTCGCAGCGGCCTTGCGGCGACGCGCGCGAACGTCGCGGACACCCTGCTGCCGACCGAGCGCGATCTGCCCATGAAATACGTGCTCGGGGGCATCGTCGTGTTCACGTTGCCCCTTGCGGCGCTGTACTACGCCATCGTCGGCCAGCTCGGCGTCGCGGCGGCGATGACGATCATCATGATCCTCGCCGGCTTCGTGTTCTGCTCGGTGGGCGGCTATCTCGCCGGTCTCGTCGGCTCATCGAACAGCCCGATCTCGGGCATCACGATCTGCACGATTCTCTTCGCGGCCTTGGTGCTCACGCTCATGCTCGGGCGCGAGTCGAGCGTCGGCCCGGTGGCGACGATCATGATCGGCGCCGTCGTGTGTTGTGCCGCCTCGATCGCGGGCGACAACCTGCAGGACCTGAAGGCGGGACACATGATCGGCGCCTCGCCGTGGCGCCAGCAGGTGATGATCGGGATCGGCGCCATTGCCGTCGCGGTGATCATGGCGCCCACGCTGAACCTGTTCCTGCACGCGTACGGCATGGGCCCCCCGACGCCGGAGCACCCGCGCGCGCTCGCGTCCGCGCAAGCATCCCTCATGGAATCCGTCGCGCGCGGCATGTTTGGCGGCCACCTGCCCTGGGGCATGGTGATCACCGGCATCGCGATCGGCGTGGGCATCATCATCTTCGATGAAATCCTGAAGCGCACCAGCAAGACGGGCATTCGCTCGCCCGTGCTGGCGGCGGCGGTCGGCATCTATCTGCCGCTCGAGCTCGAAGTGCCCATCTTTCTCGGCGGATTGCTCTCCTGGTACGTACAGCAGCGGCTGCTCGCGGGCTCCGCGGCAGCGACCCATTCGCCGGAGGAGATCGAGCGCCTGAACCGCAAGGGCATGCTGTTCGCGGCGGGGCTCATCACCGGTGAAGCGCTGCTCGGCGTGCTGATCGCGATCCTGATCGTCGTGAGCCATCGCGACGATCTGCTCGCGCTCCCCGAATCGCTGCAGTTCGGCGGCTGGCTCGGGCTGCTGCTGCTGGCCGGGCTGATGTGGCTGCTCTATCGGACGGCGACGTCCGTGAACACGGCGGCGCCACCCGGCGAGCCGGCTACGGCGCGCGAGTAGCGCTCATCCCTTGCGGCGGTAGAACTCGACGCGGGCGTGCGGACCAAAGAGCAGCGAGCCGATCCAGCCGGTAATGCTCACGATGAGGGCCGCGAAGAACGCGGCCCAGAAGCCGCTGATGTGAAAGCCGGGCAGGAGCGCGGCGACGAGCGCGAGCATCATCGCGTTCACGACCAGCAGGAAGAGCCCGAGCGTCAGCACGGTGAACGGAAACGTGAGGATCACCGCGATCGGCCGCACGACGGCGTTCACCACTCCGAGCAGCAGCCCCGCGAGCACGAGCGTCGTCGGCGTGCCGATGTAGATGCCGCGCACCCAACGTGTCGCGATCCACAGCCCGAGCGCGGCGAGCACGGCGCGAAAGAGGAAGCCGATCATGGGGGCACCTTCCGGTTCAGCTCCGTCCGGTTCATCTGGGTTTCGACGTAGACCTTTAGCCGTGCCATGGCGCGCTCCCAGCCAACACGCATGCGCTTGTAAGGCAAGTCCCATTCCGCGCCGTCCGGCACGCCCGAGCCGAGCACGCGGACGATGCTCCCTTTCGGCGTGCCCTCGATGATGAAGTCCGCGACGATGGCCGAGTCCGTGGGAGGCAGCGCCGGCGACGGCAGATAGATCAGCCGCAGGCGGCGGCAGGGCTCGAACACGTCGATGTGCGCGTCCAGCTCTGTGACGCGGTCCACACTTGCACGGAAGAGTCCGCCCGCGCGGGCACGAATCTGCGTCCCCGGCGCGCACCAGCGCGACAAATGCTCGGCCTCCGTGAACGCGCGCCAGACCGACTGCACATCGCTCTCGATGTCCACCCGGTGCGCATATCCTCTCACTCGCTCCGCCATGGGGCGGATTGTGCCATCCGTCACTGCGCGCCCGCCAAAGCGGCCGCGCGCGGCGACCGCAGTCCGCGCGGCCACTTGCGCAACGTGTGATGGGCGTCGCGCGCGCGCAGTCCCCGGCCGGCTCGCGCTCGTTTATCCTTGCGTTTGGCCCCTCCCGCGGTCTCACATGCATCGTTTTCGAGGCGCCAGCACGTGACGCGCGTACGTACTTCAGACAGGTTTGAGGCTTGAATCTGCCGCTCGTGTATTCGGGCGCGGGCGTCGCTGCGCTCATTGCGATCACTCTCGGGTTCTTCGTCCGCGCCAAGCGCGCCGAGCGCGAGCGCCAGGCCGCGGAGCGGCAGCGTCAGGCGGCGGAGCAGGAAGCGCGCGAGCGCGAGCGGTCGGAGGCGGCGCTCAAGGCGGCGCTCATGCGCAGCGAGGCCGCCGAAGCGCAGGTCCGCCGTGGCCGCCACCTGCTCGACACCGTGGCCACGATGGCGCGCATCGGGGGCTGGGAGATCGATCTCGCGACGATGACGCCGATCTGGTCGGATCAGGCGTACCGAATCGCGGAGCTCGACCCCTCGATGCCGCCGAGCTTCGCCGAGACGCTGAATTTCTTTCCAGGCGAGGCGCGCGCGCAGGTCGAGCAGGCCGTGACCAAAGCGCTCAAGGACGGCACGCCGTACGACCTCACCGTCCCGTTCGTCACCCGGCGCGGCAAGCGGCTGTGGGTGCGCGTGATGGGCGCCGGCGAGACGAAGAACGGCGTCGTGACGCGGCTCTCCGGAGCGCTGCAGGACGTCACCAAGTCACGCGAGGCGGAAGAAGCGCGCATCGCCGCGAAGGACGCGGAAGCCGCCGCGATCCGCGCGAAGGGCAACTTCCTCGCGAACATGAGTCACGAGATCCGCACGCCGATGAACGGCGTGATCGGCATGACCGAGCTGCTGCTC
>DASZSS010000323.1:0-1692 GCA_035548535.1 Steroidobacteraceae bacterium | reverse complement strand
CTACCTGAAGAACCAGCGCACAACGGCCGTCGCCAGCGACGCTGCCAAGCCTGCTTCCCACGCCGCCTCGCTCACCGAAACGCCCATCACGCCTGCGACGCGCGAGTACCCGGTGCTGTTCGCGTGCGCCGGCGACGAGCTCACCGGGATGATTCATCGCGGGCGGCCCGATGCCAAACGCGGCGTCATCATCGTGGTCGCGGGCGGCCCGCAATATCGCGCCGGCGCGCACCGGCAATTCGTCTCGCTGGCGCGCAAGCTCGCGAGCCGCTGCGGCTACCCCGTCCTGAGATTCGACCTCAGGGGCATGGGCGACAGCGCGGGCATCCACCGCGGCTTCCAGCAATCGGACGCCGACATCCGCGCCGCCATCGATACGCTGCTGAAGCGCGAGCCGGGCCTCGAATCCGTCGTTCTGCTCGGCGAGTGCGAATCCGCGAGCGGCATTCTCTTCTACGCCTATCGCGACGAGCGCGTGCCGGGCGTCGTGCTCGTGAATCCCTGGGTGCGCACCGAGGGTGGCCGCGCCGAAGTGATCATGAAGCACTACTACTGGAGCCGCCTCACCTCGAAGGACTTCTGGCGCAAGGTCGCAGGCGGCCAGTTCAATCCCATCGAGTCACTCGCTAGCTTCTTCACGACGGTGCGCAATTATCTGAGCGGCCGCAAGCTCCGCCGCGTGACGGCGGACGACGGCGCGGACATGGCCAACCTGCCGCTGCCCGTGAAGACGGCCGTGGGTCTGCGCCGCTTCCGCGGCCGAGTGCTGATCCTGATGAGCGGCAACGACTACATCGCGCGCGAGTTCGACGAGGTCATCCGCTCATCGCAGGCGTGGGTTGGATTGCTGGACGATCCGCGCGTGCTACGTCGCGATCTCGAAGGCGCCGACCACACGTTCTCGCGCGAGCATTGGAAGCGGCAGGCGTCCGACTGGGTCTGTGAGTGGGTGGCGAGCTGGTGAACGCGCAACCCGAATCGCGAGCGCAAGCCGCGCCGGCGCAACGCACGGTTCTGCTGATCGCGTATCACTTCCCGCCGCTGCGCGGCAGCAGCGGCATGCAGCGTACGCTGCGTTTCGCGCAGCACTTGCCGAAGTTCGGGTGGCGGCCGATCGTCTTGAGCATCACGCCCCGCGCGTACGAAGAGACTGCGCAAGTGGCCGGCAACGAAGTGCCCGCCGGGCTCGCCGTGCATCGCGCGTTCGGCTTCAACGCGGCCACGCAGCTCGCGATATTCGGACGCTATCCGAAGGCGCTCGCGCTGCCGGATCGCTGGGCGACGTGGCGCTTCTGGGCGGTGCCCAAAGCGCTGAAGCTGATCCGCGAGGAGGGCGTCGACGCGATCTGGTCGACCTTTCCGGTGTCGACCGCGCATCTCATCGGGCTCGAGCTGGCCAAGCGCACGGGCTTGCCGTGGATCGCGGAGTTTCGCGACCCGATGTGGCAGCACGACTGGCCGCCCGATCCGACCGCCAATCGCGTGTGGCTCGATCTCGAGAAGAAGATCTTCGCGCGCGCCGACTGGACGGTGTTCACTGCGCCGAGCGCCATCGATCTCTACGGCGAACGCTTCCCGCACGTCGCGGCCGAGCGTCGCGTGCTCATCGAAAACGGCTTCGACGAAGAGACGTTCCGCCGTGCCGAGCAGGACGATGCGGCGTCCGACCGAACCCGCGCACGGCGCATCACG
>DASZSS010000322.1:0-9948 GCA_035548535.1 Steroidobacteraceae bacterium | reverse complement strand
AGCAGGCGTCCGCCAAGGCGGCCAACAAGAAGGCGGCGGACGAGCTGGAGAAGGAATTGGGGCTGTAGTGAGCATCACGGCAACGCTGCCCGACGATGCTGCCCCGACAGCGTCGCCCCACATCGACATCGTCGCCCCACGTCGTTGCCCCACGTCGTTGCCCCGACATCGTTGCCCCGACAGTGTTGCCTGAAGACGCTCCGACGCTTGGATGTCGAGCAGCTTGCCGCCGGGCACCGTGGCGACAGGGTGTCGCCGCCGTCGCCAGGTGTCGTCCGCCGTCGCCTGGTGTCGTCCGCCGTCGCCTGGTGTCGCCCGTCGTCGCCTGCGAACCGCGTCTGGCCGAGGCTCGTGACGCTACCGATCAGCGCGCGCTGATGAATCCCCTCACTTCGTGCCTTCAGCGGCCGCGCGACGGGCGGCCTCCTCCTCGCGTTTCTCGCGGCGAACCGTAGCGACGATCGAACCGATTGCCACGCCGATGACGCTCATCAATGCGATCATCAGAAACACGAGGCCGCCGGCGAAATGCCAGGCCTCGTACAGACCGACCCCGATGCCGAGAGTCGTCGTGGTGAGGATGAGAGGCTTGCCGATTCGCATGGGCCGCATTGTAGGAGTGAACTGCCAATGCATGACAGCTCCGGGCCCCTGACGGGCACACGAGTGCTCGACCTGAGCCGCCACGCCCGCGCGCTACGAGCGCCCGCCGCCCCTGCTCGGCCAACATACTGACGAGGTTCTCGAGCGCGTTGCCGGCCTCTCGTCCGCGGAGATCGCTCGCCTGCGCGAGGCGAAGATCGTCTAGTCGTGGAGCGGCTGCGCCGGCTGCCGCGGCTCGCTATGAGCGCGAACCGAGCGCTACGATGCGCGCCATGAAACTGCCTACTCTCTTCATCTCCCACGGAGGCGGGCCCTGGCCGTGGATCGACGAGCGTCGCGCGGACTTCGCGGGCACGCTCGGGTTCCTGCAGCGCTTGCCCGCGAGCCTGCCGGCGAAGCCGCGCGCCATCCTTTCCGTCTCCGGGCACTGGGAAGAAGCGGAGTTCACCGTGGCGACATCACCGCAGCCGCCGATGGTGTACGACTACTACGGCTTCCCCGAGCACACGTATCACATCCGTTACGCGGCGCCGGGCTCGCCGGATCTGGCGCAACGCGTGCGTGCGCTGCTGGAGAGCGCGGGCATCCGCGTGGCCGAAGATGCCGAGCGCGGGTTCGATCACGGGACGTTCGTGCCGCTCGCGGTGATGTATCCGAATGCGGATGTGCCCATCGTGTCGCTGTCGCTGCGATCGAATCTGGATGCGAGCGAGCACCTTCGCATGGGCGCGGCATTGCAGGCGTTGCGCGACGAAGGCGTGCTGATCGTCGGCAGCGGGCTGAGCTACCACAACCTGCGCGCGCTGCGCATGAGCGCCTCGGCCGGCCCGGTGTCGGAAACGTTCGAAGCGTGGCTCACGCGCGCGGTTGAAGAGCGCGATGCCGAGGCGCGCAATGCGCTGCTCTCACGCTGGAGCGAAGCGCCGGCCGCGCGGCAGGCGCATCCGCGTGAGGAGCACCTGATCCCGCTGATGGTCGCCGCCGGCGCGGCGGGCACCAGTCAAGGGCGCCTGGCGTTTCGCGATCACGTATGGGGCGTGTCGATGGCGTCGTACCGGTTCGACCCCTGACTCGATCCAGCGCTCGGCAACTCGCCGCCGTCGGCTTCACGGCGCCAGCGAGCATTTCGCGCGAGGATGTCCCGCGCATGCCTGCGCGATCTCCCCGCACGTGACCTTTCCGCCGCACCGCGCGGCACACTATTAAATGCACCGCGCGGGTTACATGCGCCGCGCCGGGTTGCGTGCACCGCGCGAATTACATTCACCGCGCGGAACCCATGTCAGAGCGCGCAGATGCAGGCAATCTCCACCGCGTACTCGGGCGAAGCCAACTTCGCCTCCACGGTGGCCCGCGCCGGGGGATTGCCGGGCGACACCCACGCGTCCCACACCGCGTTCATCTCGCTGAAGTTCGCCATGCTCGTGAGCCAAATGGTCGCCGACAGGAGCTTCGACTTGTCGGTGCCGGCCTGTTTCAGCAGGGCGTCGATCTGCTTCAGCACTTGGGTCGTTTGCTCGCGCACCGTCGCGCCCTTCGCCACCTGCCCCGCGAGATACACGGTGCCGTTGTGAACCACCGCCTGACTCATGCGCGGGCCTGCGTCGAATCGATTGATCGTCATGGGGTCCTCTTGCTTGCAGAGCGTACGGTCGGCTCGAGCGCGGCGAGCATGGACTTCTTGGCGAAGTGCCGATAGCCGTCGAGCGTGAGCGCGCGGATCTCGTCCCAATCCGCGTATCGGCCTGATTTGCGCGCCCGCCGGCGAGACTCGTGCACGTCGAGCTCGATCCAACCGACGCCGCAAGCTTCCGCGTTTGCGGCCCGCGAGTCGAGAGCACCGCGCGCCGCGGCGGCGGCGGCGCGCAGGCTAGTCGATGCCGAACGCGAGCAGCACGTTCCCCGGCACGCCGATCAAGCCGCCATAGCCCGAATTCACGTACATCATGCCGTCGACGACCACGGGCCCCGCTCCGTCCATGCTGCCGCCCCGCGCGCGCACACCGTTCACGGTCGTGAACTCCTTGTTCGTGTCGTAGAGCCAGAGGATGGAGCCGTCCTTCGTCGAGTACGCGCGCAGGCCGCCATCCATCCCGCTGCTCAGCACCGCGCCGGGAATGACGGTGGTCGCGCTACCCTGACCCGCGCTGCAACCGGGCTTGTCGCCGCACAGCTTGGCCTGCGGCGGCACTTTCCACGCGAGGCTGCCATCGGCGATGCGCACGGCGTGCATGCCGCCGGGAGTGGGCGTGAGCATGTCCGCCGTGCCGAAGAAGACGAGCTCGCCGTCGGTGCTCGTGCCCCATTGACCGCCGAGCCCGCTGCCCTGTCCGAAGCGGTACTGCCACAGCACCTTGCCCTGCGCGTCCGGATCGAGCGCGAAGCCGAGTCCGGATTTCTGCGGCAGCACGAGCCGGTCGCCGCTCGTCGTATGAATGAGCGCCGGCGGCGCGGAGAAATCGAAGTCCGGACCGAGCGTCGCGGGGCAGGCGGGGTTGTCGGGATTCTTCGCCTTGCAGCCCATCGCCCACGAGTCGTTCGGCAGGATCTGCTTGAACCACTTGATCGCGCCGGTATCGAGGTCCATCGCGACCACCGCGTCGGTCATCTTCTGGGGCGGGTCCGCGTAGCCATTGCCCGTCCCGACGTATATGAGGCGACGCTTCGCATCGATCGTCGGCGGCGACCAGATGCTGCCGCCGGCCGGGCCGTACATCTGCACGCCCGTCTTGCTCTTGCCGGTGGGACGCGTCTCATCCACCGTGTACGTCTTCCAGACGATCTCGCCGGTGTTGCCATCGAGCGCGGTCAAGTTGCCGCGAAACGTGCAGCACGAATAGTTGTTGAAGGACCCCGTGCCCTCTTCGCTGATGCCTTGCACGGGCACGTACAGCTTGCCGTCGAAGAAGACCGGCGCACCGGTGACGCCCGCCATCGGATGCTGATCGACTTTCGTCTTCCAGATCAGCTTGCCGGTGTTCGCATCGAGCGCGTACACGTTGGCGCGCGTGTCCGCGAAGTACACCGCCGTGCCGCCTCGATAGTGGCCGACGCTGAGCGCGACGCGCACACCGAAATCCGCCTTGTAGGTCCAGTACGTGCACCCGCTCTTCGGATCGAGCGCCTGCACCTCGGCGTTCTCGCTCGCCGCGAACAGGCGATTCCCCACGACGGTGGGCGCCGCGCGCGCCGAACCAATGTTCGCGTAGCCGAAGGCCCACTTCAGCTCGAGTTTGGGCAGGTCCGCCGCGGTGAGCTTGCCCTGCTCCTGCGGTTGATAGCGCACGTTCTCGACGCCGTTCCCCCATCCGAGCCAGCGCGGGCCGCGGTCGATGTCCGTCATCGGGGAGACGGACTTGCACAGGCTGTTCTTCCGCGCGGCCGCGGACGCGCTGAACGTCTGGCCGCTTGCGAATTCGGCAACCGCGCGGCGTTCGGCCGGGCTGAGACTCGCGGCCTGCGTCTGCATCTTGCCGTTCGTGAGCGCGTTCAGGATCGCCTCGGGGGTGAAGAGCTTGAGACGATCCGGCGGGACCGCACGCGGCGCCAGGGCCGAGGCATCCGGCGGGGGCTCGCCGAGCTTACGGGCCGGCGGCGGCGTATTCGTGTGGCAGCCCGCGCAGACGCGCTGGAATACTTCCGAGCCCTTCGGCGCCGCGGCCTGCGCCATCGACATGCCCAGCCACCCCGCGACCAAGAGAGCCGCAGTCCCCGCAAGACGCCTCGTTTGCATCGATCCCCCGAATCAACACTGGTTTTCTCGAGATATTAGAACACGACGAGGCGCTCACGCTCGGCGTGAGCGCCTCGTCTTCATACGGTCATACGGTCGTATGGCGGGTCTAGTGGCGCGGGATGCGCCGATCGTTTCCCGACGACGCGCAGGCGAGCCTCGCCATGTCGAATCAGCCGCTCGGAGCTGCGAGTGCGAAGTATCGACCGCGGCCGCCCGCGGCTCACGCAGCCGGCTTGCCGCTCTTCAGGTTCTGCACCACTTCGAGCGCCTTCGCGACGTTGTCCGCCGGCGCCATGTTGCCGATGGTGGCCGCGACCTTGCCATCGGGCGTCACGACGAAGGTGGTGCGCTCCGTGAACCCGTGGTCGATCTCGTCGCCGCGCGTGTTCTTGATGCCGGGCTTGCCCTCGCGCACCTGCAGGTCATAGCTCTTCGCGATCTTGCCGTCGGCATCCGAAGCGACCGGAATCTTGCCGGCGCAGTACTGCGGGTCCGCGGAGAACTCGTTCAGCGTCGCGATCTTGTCAAGCGAGACGCCGATGATGCTGGCGCCCGCCGCCTTGAACGCCTCGCTCTTCTCCGAGAAGGTGTGCGCCTGGATGTTGCAGCCGCCGGTGAACGCGGCCGGATAGAAGTAGACGACGACCGGGCCCTTCTTCAGAGCATCCTTCAGATCGAAGGTGAACTCCTTGCCGGCCAGCGAGGCCGGCGCCTTGAACTGCGGCGCCTGGTCGCCTTCCTTGAGCGCTGCAAACGCCGGCAGCGCCACGGCGCCGGACAGAATCAATCCCACGAGCACGCGTTTCATGGCTTTCCCCTTGTGACGATCCGGGCACTGGAGGGTGGGCACTCTGCGCCGGGCGCGGCCGCCCGTCAAAAGCGCGGCGGCACCCCGTCCGCGTGCCAAACTGCCGTACTATTCGCGTTTTTGGCCCCCAAGCACCGAGCATGCCCTGGAAGCGCCGCCCGCCGTACGAGCCCAATCTCGCCCGCACACTCTGCATCGCCGACCTGCGCGAGCTCGCGCGCCGGCGCGTGCCGCACTTTGCGTTCGAATACGTCGAAGGCGGCGCGGAAGACGAAGCGACCCTGCGGGCCAACCGCACGGCATTCGAGCAGTGGCGCTTCGTACCGCAGACGCTCGTCGACACCTCCGCGCGGCATCATCGCGTCAGCTTGTTCGGTCGGGAGATCGCGGCACCGCTCGTCATCGCGCCGACGGGCATGAACGGCATCCTGCGCTCGGATGGCGACGTGGCGCTCGCGAGCGCGGCCGCGAAGGCGGGCATTCCGTTCACGCTGAGCACCGTCTCGACGGTGAAGCTCGAGGACGTCGCCGCGCGCGCAGGCGGCCGACTCTGGATGCAGCTCTATGTGATGCGGGACCGGCGCCCGGCCGAGAACATCGTGCGGCGCGCGGCGGCCGCCGGATACGAAGCGCTCGTGTTCACCACCGACGCGAATGTCTTCGGCTTCCGCGAATGGGATCGGCGCAATTACGTGCGGCCGGGCAAGCTCAAATTCCGCAACAAGCTCGACGTGCTGCGGCATCCGGCGTGGCTGCACGACGTGATCCTGCGGAACGGCATGCCGTCGTTCGTGAACTTCTCCGAGTTCCTGCCGCCGGGTTCCGCTTCGGCGGTGGGCGGCAGCACCATCATTCCCACCCTCTTCGGGCCGACGATCACGTGGCAGGACATCGACTGGCTGCGGTCCTTATGGAAGGGAAAGCTGCTCATCAAAGGCGTGCTCAGCGTGAGCGATGCGGAGCGCGCGGCGAGCCTCGGCTGCGACGGCATCGTGCTCACGAATCACGGCGGGCGCCAGCTCGATAGCTGTGTCGCGCCGATCGAAGTGCTGCCCGACATCGTGGCGGCGGTCGGCAAGCGGCTGACGGTGATCATCGACAGCGGCTTCCGCCGCGGGACGGACATCGTCAAGGCGCTCGCGCTCGGCGCGCACGCCGTGATGCTCGGTCGCGCGACGTTGTATGGTCTCGCGGCCGCCGGTGAGCCCGGCGTGGAGCGCGCGCTGGCGATCTTGACTGGCGAGATCGATCGGGTGCTCGGACACCTCGGCGTGAATTCCGTGAGCGAGCTCGGCCCGCACCTCCTGAAACGCGTGAACCGTTAGACGATGGAACGCCCCGTTCCACGGGCGACATCCTCCCGCCGCTCACCGGACAAGCGCAGCGTGGCAAATTGATGCCCGCGCGGCTCGCGCCCTACGCTCGAACCGGACAACTTGCTGAAGCTGGCGTGCGAATCGCAGTGACGCAGCTGCGAATTCGCTCGGGGGAGGACGGCGATGAAGCAGCACCAGAACGGCACACGCAGGCACGCGTCGGCGCGATACGCGCTCTCACTCGCGACCTTTGGCCTCGCGACTCTTGGCCTCACCACTCTTGGCGCGACCGGTGCCGCGCACGCGCAAGCGGCGGGCGATGACGCGCAGGATGCAAAGAGCGATCCGCTCGAACAGGTGGTCGTCACGGGCTCGCGCATCGCGCACACCGGCTTCGATACACCCTCGCCCGTCACGGTGATGGGCGCGGACGAGCTGCGCTCACTCTCGGTCACCAACATCGGTGCGGCGGTGAGCCAGCTACCGGCGTTCCGCGCGAGCAACAATCCGACGACGAACGGCTTCGGCAGCTTCAATGTGGGCGCGCAGATCGTGAACCTGCGCGCGCTCGGCGTGACGCGCAATCTCATCCTCGTCGACGGCCGGCGCTTCGCGCCGACGACACGCGAGGGGTCCGCCGATCTGAATCTCATCCCCAGCATGCTGATCGAGCGGACGGAAATCGTGACCGGCGGCGCGTCCGCCGCGTACGGCTCGGACGCGGTCGCCGGCGTGGTGAACGTCATCCTCGACAAGAAGCTCTCCGGGCTGCGCGCGCAGGTCGACTACGGCGTGAGCGACGACAGCGACGGCGACGACTATCATGCGACGCTCGCCGGCGGTTCCGACTATCTCGGGGGCCGCGGCCACTTCGTCCTCGGCGCCGAGTACGAGAAGCAGGACGGCATCGGCAACTGCTTCGTGCGCGACTGGTGCCGCCCCGGCGCGATCGTCACGAACAACGGCTTCAACACGCCCGCGGGCGTCGGCAACGGCTTGCCGAACTTCGTGCGCAGCGATTCGAACGCCGGTTACTGGATGACGACCGGCGGCGTCGTGTCCGGAGCCGGCAACGCCCTGCTCCTCCGGAAGCTGAACGAGGCCGGCGTGATCCCGAGCGCCGCCGGCATGCAGTTCGACAGCAGCGGCAAGCCCGTCGCCTACACGCCGGGCTCGCTGGTTAGCGGCATCACGCAGATCGGCGGCGACATCGTGCCGGCGTACAGCGATACGAACCTCATCGTGCCCGTGAAGCGGTACACGCTCTACGGTCATACGGACCTCAATCTCACCGACAATGTGAAGGGCTTCTTCGAGGCTTCGTACGGATACGTCACGGGCTCGGTGCTGCAGTCCGCATTCTTCGACACGGCCATCACCATCCGCAGCGGCAATCCCTTCATTCCTGCGGAAATCCAGTCGGTGATGACGCAGAACAACATCGCCAGCTTCACGATGGGCCGGCTCGGCGACGATCTGGCGCGCGGGTTCAGCACCTCGACGGCCGACGTGTATCGCGCCACGACCGGACTCAACGGCGCGTTCGGCGATACGACGTGGACGTGGGACGCGTACTACCAGTACGGCAAGACGAAGCGTCTGCAGACCGTGGCGGGCAACCGCATTCAGGGCAACCCGGACCCGGCGCTCGCCAACAGTCCCGCGAATCCGCTGAATTTCGCGCGCGCCGTGGACGCCGTGCTCGACACCGAGACCGCCATCACGCCGGAGACCGGCTCCATCGTCTGTCGCGCGACGCTGAGCCCGGATCCGGCGCTGCGCGCGGCGGCCGCCGGCTGCGTGCCGCTCAATCTGTTCGGCACCGGCCGCTTCGATCCAGCCGCGCGCGATTACGTTTACGGCACGCTGCGAGAAGACATCGACATCGATCAGAACGTCGTCGCAGCCAACACGCAGGGCAACGTCGCAGAGCTGTGGGCGGGACCGCTCGTGCTCGCGGGCGGCCTCGAGTTTCGGCGCGATCGCATCACCGTCGCGCACGATCCGCTCTCCAACCTGTTCGCGTACTTCCAGAACTTCGGCGCGGACTACAACGGCACGACGAAAGTCGCGGAGGGCTATCTCGAAGCCGAGTTGCCGCTGCTGCGCGATCGGCCCGGCGCGCGGCGGCTCGATCTCAACGTCGCCGGCCGCCATGCGCACTACGACATCGACGGCTTTGGCAGCTACCTGCGCACGCAGGTGAGCAACACCATCGACGCGAACACGTGGAAGGCGAGCCTGTCGTGGGAGCCTCTGGAGGGACTGCGCTTGCGCGGCACGCGATCCCGCGACATCCGCGCGCCGAACTTCGCGGACCTGTTCCTCGCGAGCGCGAGCAGCTTCGCGCCCGTGGTCAATCGCTTCGCGAACAACGCGCCGCAGTTTCCGACGACCCTGAGCGGCGGCAGCCCGACGCTCGATGCCGAGCGCGCGGACACGACCACGTTCGGCATCGTCGTCCAGCCGCCGTGGGACTGGAGTCGGGGACTGCAGCTATCGGTCGACTACTTCGACATCGAGGTCGACGGCTACATCGCGGCGCCGGGCGCCCAGCTCATCGTCGACCGTTGCTTCGCCGGCAACGCGCAGGCGTGCGGGCTCATCACGTTCGGCCCCGGGCAATCCCTCGCGGAGGTGCGCAACATCTCGGTGAATCTCGACCAGCTCGCGACCCGCGGTGAGGACATCGAGCTCTCGTATCGGCTGCCGTTAGCCGACGGCGCGGACGGTGAGCTGTCCATGCGCCTGCTTGCATCGCATGTCGACGAGTCGACGACGAAGACCTTCGGCATTGCGATCGATCGCGCCGGGCAGACCGGCAGTCTGCTCTCCAGCGGAGTTCCGGACTGGCTGCTGAATGCATACGTCACCTACTCGCGGCGGCCGTTCTCCGTAACCTTGCAAGGCCGCTTCATCGACAGTGGCGTGATCGACGCGACGCGCATCGATCCAAGCGATCCCGGATACCAACCGACGCTTGCGAACAGCACCAACGACAATCACGTCGCCAGCGCGTTCTACGCGAACTTGTTCGGCACGCTGGACATCCCCGCGTTCAAGGACCAGCAGGTGCAGGTCTTCGCCGTGATCAACAACGTGTTCGACAAGGTGCCGCCCTTCGCGCCCGAAGGACAGTACCCGACGAACCCTACGTACTTCGATCAGATCGGGCGAACGTATCGGCTCGGAGCGCGCGTGCAGTTCTGAACGTCGAGAGCTGCGCGTCCCACTCCGATGCGTTTCCGCGGGAACGCGCTCGTGTCGCATGCGCGGTTGCTCGCCCCGCGTCACGGGGCGCAGTGGAGTTATCGTGAGTGCTCGACGCGCCCTCGCTGCTTCTCGCCGAGCGCGGCGATCGCCACTGCGCCTATCGCGGTCACGATCACGACGACTACGGGTGGCGCGCGCCACAGGACGAGCAGAATAAATCCTGCGAGCGCGAGCAAGAAGTCAGTGACCGTTCGGACGGAGCTGGTCCACAC
>DASZSS010000321.1:0-5751 GCA_035548535.1 Steroidobacteraceae bacterium | reverse complement strand
TGCCTTCGCATTGCGGCTGGCTGCGCGCCGTCTGGTAGATGATCTTGTTCGCGCGATGGATGGCGTCGCGCAGGATGATGCTCGGGCGGGACATGCCCGATTCGCGGTCGAGCACCGTGAGGTCCTCGCGCTCGACCTGCTCGCGGATGAGGTTCAGCACGGTCTTGACGGCGATGCCGCTCGCCACCTCGCCCGCGTTGTAGCCGCCCATCCCGTCGGCCAGCACGAGCAGACCGATGTCCGCATCGGTCGCAATGGTGTCTTCGTTGTGCTCGCGTACCTTGCCGGTGTCCGTGAGGCCGACGCAGCGAATCTTCGAACGCAACGTCATCGGTTGCCCGACCTTCTCTCGCGATGTCTGCCGAAAAGTGTGAACGGATTCACAGGCGCGACCGTCCGCACACCATGCCGGCGTGCGCGCTGAGCCACGAGTTGTGTGCTGAAAATTGCCACGCAGGATCCGAGGCCTAGCCTCTCGCTCCCCACCCCGTTCAGAGACCTTCTACGCTAGCATTGCTCCGCGACAGGTCCGAGTTGGTGTTCACAAACCCGTCATCGGCTGCGCAGTGTGCGAATCGTAGCCCAATTCGGGGCGTGTGAAGCAGGTCGCGCATCGCTCGAGTTTGAGACCCACGCACGTACAAAGGCGCCATGGCTCGATCCAGCCCGGTTTTCGTCTGTGCCGAATGCGCCGGCGAGACGCTCAAGTGGCAGGGGCAATGCCCCCACTGCTCCGCATGGAACTCGCTCGAGCAGCGCGCGGCCGCGGCGCGCTCGGCCACGGGCGGGGTCGGCGGCCCGCGTGCGCTCCCTCGCACTCTCGAGAGCGATGCGGCGGTGCCCGAGGCGCGGCTTGGCAGCGGCCAGGAGGAGCTCGATCGCGTGCTCGGAGGCGGCATCGTGCCGGGATCCGTGACGCTCCTGGGCGGCGATCCGGGGATCGGCAAGTCGACACTCCTCCTGCAGGTGGCCGCACACGTCGCCGGCGCCCAGCGGGTGCTCTATGCCAGCGGCGAGGAATCCGTGGCGCAGGTCGGCGGACGGGCCAGGCGGCTGGGCGTTGCGGCCGGCGGGCTCGAGGTGGTGACGGAAACGGACCTCGAGGCCATTCAGGCGTCCGCGATCGAGCGGAAGGTCGCGCTCGTCGTGATCGATTCCATCCAGACGATGCAAATCGCCACCCTTGCGGCCAGCGCCGGTGCCGTCACCCAGCTCCGCGAATGCACGGCCGCGCTCGTCCGGTTCGCCAAGTCCACCGGGACGGCGGTGATGCTCATCGGGCACGTGACCAAGGAAGGTGCCATCGCCGGGCCGCGTGTCCTCGAGCACCTCGTCGATACCGTCCTTTACTTCGAGAGCGAGGCGAGCAGTCGCTTTCGCATCGTGCGTGCCACCAAGAATCGCTTCGGCGCGGTCAATGAGCTGGCGTTCTTCGCGATGACGGAGTCCGGGCTGCGGGAGATCCGCAATCCGTCCGCCATCTTTCTCGCACGCGCGCCGGAGCCGGCCGCCGGCAGCATCGTGACGGTGACGCGCGAGGGCGGCCGGCCGTTGCTGATCGAGCTGCAGGCGCTCGTCGATCGCATGCGATTTGGCGCGCCCCGGCGCATCGCGCAGGGGCTCGACGCGAATCGGGTAGCCATGCTACTCGCGGTGTTGAACCGGCACGCGGGTGTATCGCTTCAGGAACACGATGTGTTCGTGAACGTCGTCGGCGGTATGCAGATTTCGGAGACGGCCTGGGACTTGCCAGTCGTGCTGGCGCTCGCCTCGAGCTTGAAGGATCGCGCGCTCGATCAGGCGATCGTGGCGTTCGGTGAGCTCGGGCTGACGGGCGAAGTGCGACCCGTCGCTTACGGCGAGGAGCGCTTGAAGGAGGCGCAGAAGCAGGGCTTCAGGATCGCGCTCGTGCCCAGGGAGAATGCGCCTCGCAAGGCGCTGGACGGGCTGCGAGTCATTGCCGTGTCACGGGTCGACGAGGCGCTGAGGGCTGCGCTCGGTGGCGACGCCGATGCGTCGGGCGAGGGTTGAGGCGCGCAGCGCCGTCTCACGCTGAACGTTGCGCCGCGGGCTCGCGCCGAACGTTGCGCCGCGGGCTCGTGCTAGACGTTGCGCCGTGGGCTCGCGCTGAACGTTGCGCCGTGGGCTTGTGCTGAACGTTGCGCCGCGGGCTCGCGCTGAACGTTGCGCCGCGGGCTCGTGCTGAACGTTGCGCCGTGTGCTCGCGCTGAAGGAGGGCGCCGTGCGAATGCCTTCGCGTGAGGAGTACGACTTCAGCCGATGCTGAATCGTGCTCGCGCCGAAAGCCCGCAACCGGCTGAGCTTCTGCGACTTACGCGGCCACCTTCGGGCTCATCACGTGCACGCGCACGGTCTTGATCGTGTTGTCGCCCGTCTGCAGCACTTCGAACTGGTAGTCGCCCACGCGGAGCGTGGCGCCGGGCTCCGGGATCGTCTCGAGCCGCTCGAGCAGCAAGCCGTTCAGCGTTTTCGGGCCGTCGGTCGGCAACTGCCAACCGAGCGCGCGATTCAGCGCGCGGATCGTCGCGCTCGCATTCACGATGAATACGCCAGGCCGCTCCGCATGGATGTCCTTGTGCGTGATGGTCGCCGGGTCCGTCGTGAACTCGCCGACGATCTCCTCGAGGATGTCCTCGAGCGTGACGATGCCTTCGATGTCGCCGTACTCGTTGACCACGAAGGCGAGCCGGCGTCGATTGCGCTGGAAGTTCGCGAGCTGCACGTTGAGCGGCGTGCCCTCGGGCACGAAGTAGGGCTCGCGGCTGCGCGCAATCTCGATCAGGCGCTCGCGCGTCAGCGTGCCGCGCGCCAGCTCCTGCGCAACGCGCTTCATGTGCAGGATGCCGAGCAGGTTGTCGAGCTCCGTGTCGTAGACGGGCAGGCGCGTATGCGGCGTCTGCCGCAACTGGTCGAGCAGCTCTTCCCAGTTCTCGTCGATGTCGATGGCCGCGATCTCCTGCCGCGGGATCATGATGTCGTTCACGGTGACGCTGCCGAGATCGAGGATCGACAGCAGCATCTGACGGTGACGCTGTGGAATCATCGGGCCGGCTTCGGCGACGACCGTGCGCAACTCCTCGGTACTGAGGTTCTGATCGCTGCGCGCCGCCTTCATGACGCCGAACAGACGCAGCAGGCCGTACGCCATCTTGTTGGTCACCCACAGGAGCGGTCGCGCCACGGTGACGAGCGCGCGGTAAATGTACGACGACCTGAGCGCGACCGGCTCCGAACGCGCGGCGGCGTAGATCTTCGGCGCGAGCTCGCAGAAGACGATCATGATGACCGTGAGCAGGAAGCCGACGGCCGGTACGGCGTATCGATTGCCCGTCCGTTGCGCGAGGATCGTCGCAATGGCCGAAGCGAACACACTGGCGGCCGCGAGGATGACGAGATTCGCGCCGAGCCAGTCATCGGGCTTCTGCAGCAGCCGCTCGAGCATCTGCGCCGCGCGCTCGCCGTTTTGCGCCCGCGTGCGGATGCGATAGCGGTTCACCGATAACATGGCCACTTCGGTGCCCGAAGAGAATGCAATCACGGTGAGCAGCGCCAGCAGTGAAATCAGCAGGATCGTCGTCGGAGCGTCGTTCAAGGCTTGGTCCTCGGTTCTTTGCGCGCCGCTCGTCGCGGCGGCGTAATCCCCCACCGCCAAGCATACGGCTCTCCCGCCGCGCCTGCCCGGACCCCCTATAATCGCTGCTCTTGTGCCCCCATTTCGGGCACGTCGCATTCACCTGGATATCCGATGTTCGAGAATCTCACGGCCCGGCTCGCGCGCACGGTGGAGAGCCTGCGCGGCAAAGGACGCATCACCGAAGACAACGTCGGCGAGAGCCTGCGCGAGGTGCGCATGGCGCTGCTCGAAGCGGATGTGGCGCTGCCCGTCATCAAGACGTTCATCGAATCCGTGAAGACGAAGGCGCTCGGGGCCGAGGTGGCGCAGAGCCTCACGCCGGGGCAAGTCTTCATCGGCATCCTACATCGCGAGCTCGTCGAGCTCATGGGCGGGCACGCCGAAGGGTTCAACCTGCGCGCGCAGCCGCCCATCGTGGTGCTGCTGGCCGGCTTGCAGGGCGCGGGCAAGACGACCACTGCGGCGAAGCTCGCGCGGTGGCTCATCGAGCGACACCGCAAACGCGTGCTGCTGGTCAGCACGGACGTGCGGCGTCCGGCGGCGATCTTGCAGCTCGACCGACTCGCGCAGCAGGTGGGCGCCGAGTTCTGGCGCGCGCCCGATGGCGTCGCACCCGCGGAGATTGCACGTGCCGCAGTGGAGCAGGCGCGGCGCGTCGTCGCCGATGTGCTCATCGTCGATACGGCCGGGCGCTTGCACGTCGACGAAACGCTGATGAACGAAGTCCGCGACATCGACGCGGCGGTGAAGCCGGCGGAGCGCCTGTTCGTCGTGGATTCGATGGCGGGGCAAGACGCGGTGAATTCAGCGCGCGCGTTCGCGAGCGCGCTCGACCTGACGGGCATCGTGCTCACGAAGGCCGACGGCGATGCGCGCGGGGGCGCGGCGCTCTCGGTACGGCAGATCACGGGCAAGCCGATCGTCTTCATCGGCGTCGGCGAGAAGACGGAGGCGCTCGAGCCCTTCGATCCGGAGCGCATGGCCTCGCGCATCCTCGGCATGGGCGATGTGGTGAGCCTGGTCGAGCAGGTGCAGCGACAGGTCGACGTCAAGGAAGCGGAGCGGCTCGCCCAGAAGGTGATCAAGGGCAAGGGCTTCGACATGAGCGACCTGAAGGGGCAGCTCGAGCAGTTGCAGCAGATGGGAGGCGTCAGCGCGCTCATGGACAAGCTACCGACGGCGGCGGCCTCGAAGGCGATGCCGGCGGATCGGGGTGATAAGGAGATTCGCCGGCAGATCGCCATCATCAATTCGATGACGCTCAAGGAGCGGCGCAACCCGGGGATCATCGACGGCTCGCGCCGCCGGCGCATCGCCGCGGGCTCCGGCGTGCAGGTTCAGGATGTCAACCGGCTGCTGAAGCAGTTTCTCGAGATGCAGCGGATGATGAAGAGCATGAAAGGCGGCAAGCTGCGCCGCATGCTCGGGGCGCTGAAGGGCGGCATGCCCCCGGGCTTCCCGCGACCGTAAAGCGCGCCGTCGAACCGGCTGTTCAGCATGGCGCCTGGTCCGGGCCGCATGCCGGCCGACGAGGCCGAGTCGACGTGCCCGCGCATCGCCAGGTGCGCGCGCCGCCGATACCCAATGCTCCGCCGCCGACGCCGACCCGCTTCGCCGCCGATGCCCGTGCTCCGCCGCGCCGAGCGCCGACCGGTGCGCCGCCGATGCTCGGCGCTCCGCCGCACCGAGCCCGGACCCACGCCGGCGATGCCTGCTGTTCCGCCGCCACCGAGCGCCGACCCGCTCGGCGACGATGCCTGTACTCCGCCGCCACCGAGCGCCGACCCGCTCGCCGTCGATTCCGCTGCTCCGCCGCGATCGAGCGCCGACCCACTCGCCTTCGATTCCGCTGCTCCGCCGCCACCGGAGCGCCGACCCGCTCGCGGTTGACCGCTCGCCGGCGCGGCCGGGTGATCGGGCCCGGCTCGCCGGCCAATCGGGCGCCAGCTCGCCCAGGAATTGCATTTCGGCTCTTCCGCCGAATCAATCATTTGCGTAGAATCCGCGCTCCTTTTTGGGGGCCCGGACGATCCGCGCCTCACACCTCAGGAACTTGTACACGATGGTTACTATTCGCCTCACCCGGCGCGGGGCTA
>DASZSS010000320.1:0-3620 GCA_035548535.1 Steroidobacteraceae bacterium | reverse complement strand
GCTGCGCGTTGAAGTGGCGGTAGGCCTCCGCGACCAGCGCATTCTTCGTCGGGAAGTGATGATTGATGAGCCCGATGGAGACCCCCGCCTCGGCGCTGATGCGTCTCACCGAGAGCCCCTCATGGCCATAGCGCTTCAGGCACTCGATGGTGGCCTCGATCAAGCGCAGCCTGCGCACTTCCGGCACGTGACGCTCGAAGCGGGGTTTACGCGGTGACATTGCGGAATCATGCCAAAGCGCGCGGTGCCGTGCGGGCTTTAGCGGTCTGCGCACGCCTGGCGGGGTCAGGACATGGCGACTCGCGGATTTGGCGCGCGGCTTCCCGCAGGACATTCGCGGCAGCTCGATTCGCGCATTCGACGCAAATTCATTAGGATACGCACACGTTTACTCCAAACGTCGTAGCAACTGTCATCCATGAATCTGCAAACTCTGCAAGCTGAACTCAATCGGCTCGAGCGCCGCCGCCGGACGCTCGAGAAGCGCATCAAGGCCCGTACCTCGAAGCAGTTCGCGGCGCTGCCGGCGCGCGTGGGTCTCAAGACCATCGACGAGTTGATTCTGCAATTGCTGCCGTTCGGCTCGCAGAGCCTGCGCGCCAAGCTGAATGCGGGACGGGTCGGCAACGGCGCGGTCACCGGCAAGCGGCGCGGCCGCCCGCCGCTGCGCTCGCGCGGCACGCGTTACGGTGCCGACGTCAAAGCGGCGGTGAAGCGCGCGATCGAAGAGGGCGGCAAGACGGTCGCGGAGATCTCGCGCGAGTACGGTCCGTCGGTCTTTTCGATCAAGGACTGGAAGAAGAAGTGGGGTCTGACCCGCAAGCGCAAGAAGAAGTAAGCCAGTCCTATTTCGCCTGCGGCGGCTCGCCGTGCCCACAGCCGGCGAGCCGGCGCACCGCATCGATCACCACCTCGGGCCGATCGCGCTGGATGTAGTGGGTCGCGCCCTCCACCCGGATGTGCTGCGAGCCCGGGAAGTCGGCCGCGATCTCATCCTGCATGCGCGCGGCGAGCGCGCGGGCGGTCGGCGTCTCCCCCTTCGGTCCCACCGTGCTCGAGAGGACGATGGTCGGCACGAACTGCGCGGGGGGACTCTCGTGCACCTGCTCTCCGGCCGAGATGCTGTCCTTGAACTCGCGCCGCATGATCCAGGGCATGAAAAGGGTAACTTCGCGGCCGCGGAGGTAAGCCGTGTTCGCCGACGTGTCGATCTCCATGTGCTGGTTCCAGTGGGTCGAGTCCACCAGAACGAGTCCCACCACGTCGCGCGGGTAGTTGCGCGCGAAGTACTGCATGTACAGCCCGCCGAGCGAGTGCCCCACCAGCACGTAAGGGGGAGCGAGATTGCGCTTGGCCAGCTCCTCCCGTAGCTCGTTCACGACGGTCGCTGAGTCGCGCGGTCCGTCCCCCGCGGGATCACTGCCGAGATAGCCCGCGCGGGTATAAGCCAACGTCCGCGCACAGTGGTCCGCAATTCGAGGCTGGATGTCCTTCCAGACATCGAGGGTATCTCCAAGCCCCGCCTCGAGGATGACCGTCCGCGAACCCGACCCCTCGATCCTCACCTTGTGGTTCGGGAAGTCGTTCGCGATCGCGACGTGCATCCCCGCGCAGCACAGCACCGCGAGGGCGAACCCCTTCACGAGGGGGCGGATGAGTGATCGAGCGCGTGAAATTGCCATGTTTCCGACTATTGTCCGTAGAGCACTAGTCCCCGTACATCGCATCGTTATGCCGTGACACGCAATCGCAAGGCAGCGGTGGCATTCGGCAAGGTTCTCAAGGAAGTCCGGGAACGGAAGAAGCTTTCGCAAGAAGAGCTCGCGTTCCGCAGCGGCATCTCACGCACGTACCCGTCGCTCCTCGAGCGCGCGCGGCGGCAGCCCTCGCTGACCGTGCTGCTCGCCGTCGCGGAAGGACTCGAAGTCCGGCCGGACTTTCTGCTCAACCGCACCATAGAAGAATTGAAAGGCTGAGCATCGTGGCGGCGGCACAAACGGCGGCGGCACTGCGCAAGAACATGATCAGCCGACGATTCGGCGAAATTCTCCGCAAGCAGCGCCTGGCGCGCGGCTGGTCGCAGTCGACGTTGTCGCTGAAGTCGCATGTCGACCGCACCTACATCAGTCAGATCGAATGCGGGATCCACTCGCCGACGATCACCGTGCTCTGCCGGCTGTCGCGGGCCCTGCAAGTATCGCCCTCCACGCTGGTGGGACAGCTTGAGCGCCGTCTCGGAATCGCATCGAGCTCGCGCTGAGGGCACGGTGGTTTAGTGACGAAGCGGCTTCTTCAGCAGCTCGTCACGATCCTTGGAGCGCACGTGAACACGCGAGCGGGACGGGCCGCGCGCGAGCGTGAGCGGAATGTCGGTGCCCGCCGGGCCGAGGCGCCACACCTTGCGGAGCAGATCGGGCAGGCCGCTGACGCGCTGGCCGGCCACCTCGAGCACGCGATCACCCAGCCGGACGCCGGCGCGGGCCGCGGGCCCATCCGTCGCGAGCCCGTTGACGACGAGCTGACCCTGAGACTCGGTGGCGTACAAACCCAACCACGGGCGGGGCGTCCGCGCCGCTCGTCCCGTCCTCGCCAGGTCATCGAGGATGGGCTCGAGCAGGTCGATCGGAACAAACATATTAGCGTCAATGGATTCATCACCGATCGGTTCCTGCACGAGCAGCGAGCCGATACCGAGCAGCTTGCCATCCATGCCCACGAGCGCCGCGCCGGACCAGTGCGGATGCGCCGGTGCCGTGAACACCGCCTCATCGAGCAAGTATTCCCAGTAGCCGGCGAACTCGCGCTTGTCGACGATTCGTGCGGTGAGCGTGTGGCCGCGACCGCCATGACTGAGCACGAGCACTTCCGAGCCGATCGGCGCCGTCGCGGTCCTGCCGCGCTCGATGGCCGGCAGCGAGACGCGGCCGAGCGGCGCGACGAGGCCGAAGCCCGTTACGTAGTCGTATGCGAGAGCGTGCGCGGGCACGACCGTGCCGTCGCGCGTGGTGAGCCAGATGGTCTCGGCCTCGGTGATGAGGTAGCCGATGGTCAGCACGAGCCCGTCGGGACGAATCACGACGCCGCTGCCGAGCCGCTTGACCCCGAGGATCGAGGCCGTGAACGCATCCTCGGGCACCTCCGCGTGCACGAGCACGACGGCATCGAGCGCCTGCTCGAGATCGAAGCTCAGCGACTGCGGCTTGGGTTGCAGGGCTTCCGGGAAAGCCCACTCGATCGTTTCATCCATTCTTGAAGTCCTGGTCGCGCAGGTTGAACAGGCGTTTCTTGTCCTCGTCGGTCATCGTTGCGGCCGCGGCCTGCAGATCGGCACCGGCGTTCGCACCCCGCTGCACGGCTGGGCGGGCACCCACCGCCGCGAACCAGCGTTTGACATGCGGGAAGTCATCGAGGTTCTGTTCCTGCCAGTCGTGGCGCACGACCCACGGCCAGGCCGCGATGTCCGCGATCGAGTATTCGCCGGCGAGGAACTCGTGGCGCGCAAGCTGCTTGTCCATCACCTTGTACAGGCGCGCGGTCTCGGTTCGGAAGCGATGCATCGCATATTCGATCTTCTGCGGCGCGTACTTGAGGAAGTGATGCGCCTGGCCCGCCATCGGCCC
>DASZSS010000319.1:0-11422 GCA_035548535.1 Steroidobacteraceae bacterium | reverse complement strand
CAAAGCGCAGTTCCGGCGCGCGGACCGCAGCAACGCGCCGCTCGCGCTGATTCTCGGGGATGACGAGCTCGCGCGCGGCGTCGTGGGGATGAAACCTTTGCGGCAAGAGTCCGGTCAGACCGACTGCCCGCTCGCCGAGCTACCGGCGCGCCTCGAAGCGACGCTGGCCGAGCTGACGAAGAATTATTAGAGGAGGGTGCGTGGACGAATTCCTGTCGGAAAAAGAGCAATGGGAGTGGCTGAAGGCCTGGATCCGCTCGAACGGCATCTGGATCATCGCGGGCATTGCCGTCGGCGCGGGAATACTCGCCGGCTGGCGCTGGTGGGAAGCGCGCACCGACCGCATCGCGCTCGAGGCGGGCGCGAAGTATCAGCAGATCCTCGAGGCGCTCGATCGCAAGGACCGGGCGCGCGCCGACACGCTCACCATGGAGTTGGAGCGCGACTACAAGTCTTCGCCGTACGTCGATCAGGCCCGGCTGCTGCAGGCGCGCGTGGCCGTCGAGTCCAACGAGCTCGACAAGGCGGCGAATGCGCTGCGCGCCGTGATGGACGACACGAAGGACGAGCAGCTCGCGCTCGTCGCACGGCTGCGTCTCGCGCGCGTACAGCTCGCGCAAGGCAAGCCGGATGAAGCGATCCGAACGCTCGATGCCGTGGATCCCGGCGCATTCAAGGCGCGCTATCAGGTGGTGCGCGGCGACGCGCTCTACGCGAAGGGCGACAAGGCCGGGGCGCTCAAGGAATATCAGGCGGCGCGCGAGGGCGCGCTCGGGCAATCGGTCGATGCGGAATCGCTCGAGCTGAAGATCGACGACCTGCTCGCCGACAACACGGCGCCCGCGACGCCACCCGCGCCGCCGGCCGCGTCGAACGCCAAATCGCCTGAGACGAAATAGCCGAACTCATCCGAGGCGCACACCTCCGAGGCTGAACCCACATGCATACCGATTTCCGCTCTGCTCGCACGCCGGAGTCCGGCTCCTGGATTCGGCTCGCGCTCTGCGCGCTGGCCCTCGTGCCGCTCGCGGCGTGCTCTTCGAAGAAGGACAAGGTCATTGATCCTCCGGCGGAGCTCACCGATTTCCCCGCGAGCCTGCGCGTGCAGCGCGTGTGGGATACGGCGCTCGGCGGCAAGAAGGCCGAAGTCCTGCGGCTCGGGCTCGATGTCGCGACGGTGGACGGGCGCGCGTACGCAGCCGGACGCGGCGGGGAGGTGGAAGCGTTCGATGTGGAGTCCGGCAAGACGCTGTGGCGTGCTCGCACGAAGGCGCCGCTTTCGGGCGGCACCGGTGTCGGCCACGGCCTGGTGGTCGTCGGCTCGAGCGAGGGCGAGGTCATCGCGCTCGGCTCCGCAGATGGCAATGAGCGCTGGCGGGTCAAGGTGAACGGGGAGGTGCTGTCGGCGCCGGCCGTCGCGCCGAATGCCGTGATCGTGCGCACGGTCGACGGCAAGCTGCACGCGCTCGCGAACGATACGGGCAAGCAGATTTGGGAATACGAGCAGCAGGTGCCGCGTTTGTCGCTGAGAGGCACGGCGATACCGGTCATCGTCGGCAACGAAGTGATCTGCGGGTTCGACAACGGCAGGGTGGTGGCGCTGAGCCTGTCGGACGGCGCACTGCTCTGGGAGACGACGGTCGCCCCGGCGCACGGCCGCACGGAGCTCGAGCGCCTCGTCGACATCGACTCGGCCGTGAGGGTGATCGACGACAAGGTCTATGCGGTGAGCTTCCAGGGACGCGTCGCGCAGCTCGCGCTCGATTCGGGGCAGATCTGGTGGGCGAAGGACATGTCGAGCTATCGCGGGCTGACCGTCGATGAAGACAACGTGTACATCTCGACGGCGGAAGGCGATGTCGTCGCGCTCAAGCGCACGACCGGCGCGGAGCTGTGGCGGCAGAAGGGGCTCGCGCACCGCGGGTTGTCCGCGCCCGTGCTCACGGACGACTCGGTCGTCGTCGCGGATTTCAAAGGGTACGTGCATTGGCTCGATAAGAATACGGGGGCGTTCGCGGGGCGTGCCCAGGCGGGTGGCGAGCGCATCAGCAATTCACCCGTCGCGATGGCGAATCGCGTGCTGGTGATGAACGACGAGGGCAAGATCACGGCCTTCAAGACCGCACCGATTGCGCTGGCGTCGGCGAGCAAGCCGAGCAAAGCGCGCGAGGTGACGAATCCCGCGCCGGCGCAGGAGCCGGCCGGTTCAGGCGACGCGACGCCGCCCGGCTCGGCGACGCCACCCGCGTCGAGTGCGGAGCCGGCTCCCGCGCAAGCGGCACCGTCTTCGGAAGAGCCGGCGGCCCCCGCCGCTCAGCCCGCCGCGCCGGCGCAGCCCGTGCCGCCGGAGCAAAGCGCAACGCCTGCGCAGCCATCCGCTCCCGTCGAATCGCCGCCCAGCTCCGATGCGTCCTCGCAGGGCGCGGCGCCTGACGCCACGCCGCCGCCCGGCACCTCTCACGCCAACGGCGGTTGAGTATCGGATGTGCTGCCGGTCATCGCTCTCGTCGGTCGGCCGAACGTCGGCAAATCGACGCTCTTCAATGCACTGACGGGAACGCGCGACGCCATCGTCGCCGACGTTCCCGGTGTGACGCGTGACCGGCAGTACGGATTCGGCCGCGTCGGTCCGGTGCCGTATGTCGCGATCGATACGGGCGGTCTCGTCGAGAATCCCACGGGCATCGAAGCACAGATGCGCGTGCAGACCGAGCGCGCCATCGAGGAAGCGGATCGCTTCGTGCTTCTCGCGGACGCGCGCGCCGGGCTCACGCATCAGGATGCATTCGTCGCACGCGAGCTGAGGCGCGCGGGCAAGCCGGTCTTTCTCGCCGTCAACAAGGCCGAAGGGAAGGACCCGACCGAAGTCGCGGCGGAATTTCACGAGCTCGCGCTCGGCGAGCCGTTCGCGATCTCCGCGAGCCATGCGCAGGGGCTCGAGGCGCTCATGGAGCACGTGCTCGCCGGATTCGAGCCGGCCGCGGCCGACGCGACGGAATCCTCGGCGATCAAGATCGCGGTGATCGGCCGCCCGAACGTCGGCAAGTCGACGCTCGTCAATCGGCTGCTCGGTGAGGAGCGCGTCATCGCGAGCGATCAGCCCGGCACGACACGCGACCGCATTCTCGTGCCGTTCCGGCGCGACGACCGCGATTTTCTCCTGATCGACACGGCAGGCGTTCGCCGCCGCTCCAAAGTCGAGGACGTCATCGAGCGCGTCAGCGTCGCGAAGACCCTGCAGGCGATCGAGGATGCGCACGTGGTCATCCTCGTGCTCGATGCGCACGATGCCGTCGGCGAGCACGATGCGAGCGTGCTGGGGCTCGCGCTTCAACGCGGGCGCGCGGTGCTGATCGCCGTCAACAAGTGGGATCACATTCCAATGGATCAGCGCGACGAGATCCGCCGGCAGGTTGCGCTGAAGCTCGACTTCGTGCCGTTCGCGCCGGTGCATTTCATTTCGGCGCGTCACGGCACGGGTGTGGGCGAGCTGATCGGGGACACGATCCGCGCGTACGAGGCCGCGATGCGCGAGATGCGCACGCCGGAGCTGACTCGCACGCTCGAGCAGGCGATGACCGTGCACCAGCCGCCGCTCGTGCATGGCCGGCGCATCAAGCTGCGCTACGCACATCAAGGCGGGCGCAATCCACCGCGCATCGTGATCCATGGAAATCAGACGGCGCACGTGCCCGACGCGTACGCGCGCTATCTGGCCAACGTGTTCCGCAAGACGTTCGACTTGTTCGCGACGCCCGTGCAGCTCGAATTTCGCACGGACGCGAATCCGTTCACGGCGGGCAAGCGCGAGAAGCGCAACTCGAGCGGCCGCCCCGGCAAGGCCACTCCGAAGAATCCCGGCAGCAAGAATCGCCGTGCGGCCGCGGAGCGCGATCGCAAGAGGCGCATCAAGAAGCAGCGCGAGGAGAGTCGCCCCTCGGGTGAGGGCGGCGGGTCGAAGACGCGTCGCTGAGCTACCAGCGGGCCGTCAGCGCGTCAGCCGATAGGTGCGCGCCGAGACGCCTCAGCCGACACCACGCCTCGATCGGAACTGCGGCCGGAAAGTCTTCTGTTGCTGCGGTCGCTAAGGCCGGCCGCCGAGCAGCCGCGCGGGCAGGAACACGATTGCGCGCAAGAGCTCGAACACCCCGCCGACCGCAATCCCGACCAGCCTGAATGGCAGCGAGAGCAGCCACACGAGCGGCCACAGCACGAGCGCCAACAGCGCGAGTGGCCAGCAGAGCACCAGCAAGAGTAGCCACAGCAGAAATTTGATCATGATGTCGACGTCGTCCTGGGGCGTTCACCCGGCGCAACAACCGCCGGCTGCTCCAAGACACGCAACCGCGTTGCCGGTTGCAGCAGCGGTGGGCTTGGCCGTGCATTTCTGCACGTTCGCATCACGAATACAGGTCGCCGTGCGCGCTCATCACCGCACATCGTGCCGCTCAACCTCTTTGGTTGACGCTGTGTACAGGTGTGCATACAATGAAATCTCGAGAATACGAGTGGGATCCGGTCAAAGCGCGAGCGAATCTGCGCAAGCACGACGTGAGTTTCGCCTCGGCGGCACTCAGTCTGCTGGACGAGCGGGCGCTCGTCCGAACCGATCCGGACTCCAATGGCGAAGCGCGTTACGTCGCGATCGGCGTGGATCCGCTGGGCCACGCGTTGGTCACGGTGTTCACCTTTCGCGGCGAAAGAGTGCGAATCATCTCGTCACGTAGAGCCACGCGGTCCGAGCGCCGCACGTACGAGCAAGGCTAATGCGCAAAAAATACGACTTTTCCGGTGCCCGTCGCGGCCCGGTGCTTCGCGAGCCGACGAAAGGGAAGACCCGCATCACCATCCGGCTCGACAACGAAGTGCTGAACTGGTTCATGCGTCGCGTCGAGGAGGCCGGTGGCGGTAACTATCAGACGGAAATCAACGACGCGCTTCTCGAGCACATCGCGCGCAAGCGAGAGCCGCTCGAAGAGACACTGCGCCGCGTGATCCGCGAAGAGCTCCGGCGCGTGAAGGAGGCGCGCTAGAGCAGGCGCGGCGGACAGCGCGCTGAAGCAGGCGCGATCCCTTAGCTCACAGCTCGCGAGCCGGCGGGAGGAGCCCGGGGCGCTGCCACAGGAGCGGTGAACAGCGCACCGAAGCAGGCGCGATCACTCAGCTCACAGTTCGCTCAGCGAACGGAAGGCGCCCAGCGCGTTGACCCAGCGCGCACGGCGAGAGCCGCGCCCGCCGCGCTGCGCCTCAGCTCTTCGTGCTCGCTTTCTGCGTCGCCGGCCGCGCGGGCGGCAGGAACAGTGCGGGGTCCACCATCGTGCCGTTCAGCATCACGCCCCAGTGCAGGTGAGGCCCGGTGACGCGGCCGGTCGCGCCGACCTTCCCGAGCACATCGCCGGTGTTCACCGCGTCCCCGACCTTCACGTCGATGGCGCTCATGTGACCGTACATGGTGATGAATCCCTGGCCGTGATCGACGATCACGGTGTTGCCGCTGAAGAAGAAGTTGCCGGCTTCGATCACCCGCCCCGCAGCCGGCGCCTTGATCGGCGTCCCGGTGGGCGCGGCGATGTCCATGCCCGTATGTGGGCTGCGCGGCTGATTGTTGAACACGCGCCGCAGACCGTATGAGCTGGAGCGCGGCCCAGGAATCGGCGGCCGCAAGCGCAGCGTGGCGGGCGGCGTGTCGCTGAACGTCGCGAAGGCCTTGGCCAGGCGCGCGCGTTCCTCGTTCGTTCGGGCGATGTCTTCCGGCGAAAGGTCCACCATCTTCGGCGCGACCTTCAGGCTCTGCACGCGATACTGCTTTGGTTTGATCTCGACGAGCGTGTCTTTTCCCTGCGATGCGCGCGTTTCGACGGCGAGCTTCAGGGACCCGGGTTGCGTCGCGAGCGGCACGCCCACGACGGCGAGCCACCGGTCCTTCACGCGCAGGACCATGGCGCGCGAATCGCCGAGCTTCACGGTCGGCGGATCGTCCGCGGGGGCCTCGATCGGCAGCAGCACCACTCCGCCCGGAACGTGGCTTTCCTTCGGGAGCTGGAGCGCGCTGGATGCAGCGTTGCCGACGTGCGCACCGGTGCTCGCTGTCGCAGCCGGCGCCGAGCTGTTGGTGCGTTTTGACGCCGCGCTGCCGCTGTCCGCGGCGAGGGCGATGTCGCTCCACGCCGTCATCGTTGCGAGCGCCGCTAGCCCCGTGGCGATCCACTTGCTCCGCTGCATCGTCATTCCTTCTTCTCGGTCTTCGTCACTTGCGCGCGCAGCTTGCCTTGCGCGACGCGCGCCTCGATGTCGTCACCCACTTTCAACGAGCTTGCGTCCGTGACGAGGGCGCCGTCTGCCGCCCGCGTCACGATCGCAAAGCCGCGATCGAGGGTAGCAAGAGGGCTCACGGTATTCAGGGCCCGCACGGCGAGCGCCAGCCGATTCTCGGCGCGTGTGACGAGCTTGTTGAGTGCGTTCGTCAGTCTGCCTTCTAGTGTCTGATGCCGCAGCCGCAGCTCCCGAACCCGCCGCTCCGGCGAGTGGTGGAGCAGGGAGGCGAGCGCCTCGCTCACGCGGCTGCGATCTTTCTGCAAGGTCGTCCGGATCGCGCCGACGAGGCGCTGCTCGAGATCGTCCAACCGCTGCTCCTGCTGCAGTAAGCGCGCACCCGGATGCATCACCTTCAGGCGCGACGAGGCGGCGTCGAACCGATTCGAGAACATGCGCAACTCGCGGCGCATCGCGACGACGAGCCGGTCCGCCGTACGTGCGAGGACATCGAGACACGCGTGGCGATCCGGGACGACCATCTCGGCCGCACCCGACGGCGTCGGCGCGCGTGCGTCCGCGACAAAGTCGGCAATGGTGAAGTCGATCTCGTGACCGACGCCGCTGACGATCGGCAGCTTGCTGGCGTGGATCGCGCGCGCGACACCCTCGTCGTTGAAGGCCCACAAGTCTTCGAGCGAGCCACCGCCGCGCGTGAGGATGAGCACGTCGCACTCGGCGCGTGCATTCGCGACACGCAGCGCCTGGATAATCGACGGAATTGCGACCGCGCCTTGCACCGGCGTCGGATACACGATCACCGACGCGGGCGGAAAACGCCGCGCCAGGATTTTGAGCACGTCGCGGATAGCTGCGCCCGTCGGCGAGGTGATGACTCCGATGCGACGTGGGAAGCGCGGCAGCTCACGTTTCGTTTCCAGGGCGAAGAGCCCCTCCGCGGCGAGCTTCGCCTTCAGGCGCTCGTACTCGCGCTTCAGCGCGCCGACGCCTGCTTCCTCCATGTGCTCGACGGTGAGCTGATAGTCGCCTCGCGCCTCGTACAGGGTAATGCGCCCCCGAACGACGACATGCTGACCGGATTTCGGTGTAAAGCCGACGCGCGCGTTCTGCACTCGGAACATCGCGCAACGGATTTGGGCCTCGCGGTCCTTCAGAGAGAAGTACCAGTGACCCGAGCCGGGCGACGAGAAGTTCGACAGCTCGCCTTCCAGCCAGACGACCGGCAATCCCCGCTCGAGCAGCAGGCGCACTTCGCGATTCAATTTCGAGACGGTGTAAACCGTGCGAGTCGGCGTTGCGGCCTGGCCTCCGGCGGTCGGAGTTGCGGTCTGAGCCCCGGCGGTCGGAGTTGCGGTCTGGGCCCCGGCGGCCGGCGCTGCGGTTGCAGGTAGCGTGCCGGCGCCCGGCGGCCGTACCTGCTCCGGCGAGCGTCCGCTCACGTACGCCGTGCGCGTGCGGGGCTCTGCGGCTTGCGCCGCGGCCGAGCCGCGCGTGTTCGCCGCTGCGCCTGGCTCGGCGCTGCGGCTCCCGCCGCGCGCGCTGTCAGTGCCTGAGCCCTCGCCCTGCTCGCGGCCCCGTGCGGGCGGGGGCGTCGGCGCGCCGCGCGTCTCAGGCGCCCCGGGCGCGTCGGTGCGTTTCTCGTCCGGACCCGCGGGGGGCAGGAAGAAGGGGAGCTGTTCGGTCATGGAGTCCAGCGGCGGGAGCGGGGCCGTGAAGCAGTGCGAAGCCGGGAACGCCCGCGTTTTCGTGCGACCACCGTCCGCATTCGGCCCGGCCCGAGGGCGCCCAGATGACACCCTATCACAGGTTGCACCAGGCTTTCCCGCCTCTGGCCCCGTGCGTACAATCGCGCGCCAATCTTCATCCGGCCCCTCCCAGCCGGGCACTTGGCGGTCCAGCGGTCCATGCGAATCCTCGAAGAAGCACTGACCTTCGACGATGTTCTATTAGTCCCGGCTTATTCGGAGGTCCTGCCTCGCGAGACGGATCTCTCGACGCAGGTCACCCGACGCATCCGGCTCAACATCCCGCTGCTGTCCGCAGCCATGGATACGGTCACCGAGGCGCGACTCGCGATCACCATCGCGCAGGAAGGTGGCATCGGCATCGTCCACAAGAACATGTCGATCGAGCAGCAGGCCACCGAAGTGGGCCGCGTGAAGAAATACGAGAGCGGCGTCATCAAGGACCCGATCACCGTCTCGCCCGACATGACCATCCGCCAGGTGCTCGACCTCACACGCGCCCGCGGTATATCGGGCGTGCCGGTGGTGGTCGGACGCAAGGTCGTCGGGATCGTCACGCATCGTGATTTGCGGTTCGAGCAGAAGCTCGACGCGCCGGTTTCCACCGTGATGACGCCGAAAGAGCGCCTCATCACCGTGCGCGAGAACGCGCCGAAGGAAGAGGTGCTCGGCCTGCTCCACAAGCACCGCATCGAGAAGGTGCTCGTGGTGAACGGCGATCACGAATTGGCCGGCATGATCACGGTGAAGGATTTCCAGAAGGCCACCGAGTTCCCGCGCGCGTGCAAGGACGAGGGCGGTCGGTTGCGCGTTGGCGCCGCCGTCGGGACCACGCACGACACGCTGGACCGCGTGGCTGCGCTCCGCGAGGCCGGCGCGGATCTGGTCGTCATCGATACGGCGCACGGCGCGCACGTCGGCGTCATCGAGACGGTGCGGAAGGTCAAGGCGCGCTGGGGCGACATGCAGGTCATCGCCGGCAACATCGCGACGGCGGACGCGGCGCGCAGACTCGTCGATGCCGGCGCGGATGCGGTGAAGGTCGGCATCGGCCCAGGCTCCATTTGCACGACGCGCATCGTGGCGGGCGTGGGCGTGCCGCAGATTTCAGCGGTCTCCATGGTGTGCGACGCACTTGCCAACACGGACGTGCCCCTCATCTCGGACGGCGGCATCCGCTTCTCCGGCGACATCGCGAAGGCGCTCGCGGCCGGCGCGCATGCCGTGATGATCGGCAGCCTGTTCGCCGGCACCGAAGAGTCACCGGGCGAGGTCGAGCTGTATCAGGGCGCGTCGTACAAGTCGTATCGCGGCATGGGCTCGATCGGTGCGATGGCGGAGCGCCACGGTTCGGCTGACCGCTATTTCCAAGACGCGGCGACCGAGCTCGAGAAGCTCGTGCCGGAAGGTGTCGAGGGGCGCGTGCCCTACAAGGGCAGCGTCGTCCAGATTCTGCAGCAGCTCGCGGGCGGCTTGCGGGCCGCGATGGGGTACACCGGTAGCCGCAACATCAACGAGCTGCGAACCCGACCGAACTTCGTGCGCATCACGAACGCGGGCGTGCGTGAGAGTCACGTGCACGACGTGAGCATCACCAAAGAGGCCCCGAACTACCGCATCTCGTGAATCCGACAATGAACAGCGTGGCGCGTCCGGCGATGAATTCTCCTCAAACCCATCCGGATATCCACGCCGATCGGATTCTCATCCTGGACTTCGGCGCGCAATACACGCAGCTCATCGCCCGGCGTGTGCGCGAAGCGGGTGTCTACTCGGAAATTCATCCTTGGGACATTTCCGACGCGGAGGTCCGCGCCTTCAAGCCGCGCGGCATCATCCTGAGCGGCGGCCCCGAATCGACCACGGATTCGCAGCCGCCCAAGGCGCCGGACGCGGTGTTCACGCTCGGCGTCCCGGTGCTCGGCATCTGCTACGGCATGCAGACCATGGCGAAGCAGCTCGGCGGCCGCACGGCGTTCTCGATGAAGCGGGAATTCGGTTACGCGGCGGTCAAGGCGATTGCGCCATGCCGTCTCCTTGGCGATCTCGCGGACCGGCTCGACGAGCGCGGGCGCGCCGTGCTCGATGTCTGGATGAGTCACGGCGACCACGTCGATGCGCTCCCCGAAGGCTTTGTCGTCACCGCCGCGACGGACAGCGTGCCGCTCGCCGCGATGGCCGACGAGAAACGCCGCTTCTACGGCGTGCAGTTCCATCCCGAAGTCACGCACACCAAGCAGGGCGCGCGCTTGCTCGAGCGCTTCGTGCGTGAGATCTGCGGGTGCGCGGATCGCTGGCGCGTCGGCAACATCATCGACGATGCGATCGAGCGCGTGCGCGCGCAGGTGGGCGGCGGGAAGGTGCTGCTCGGCTTGTCCGGCGGCGTGGATTCTTCGGTCGTGGCCGCGCTGCTGCACAAGGCGATCGGCGATCAGCTCGTGTGCGTGTTCGTCGATACCGGGCTGCTCCGTCTGAACGAAGGCGATGACGTGATGCGCACGTTCGCCGATCACCTCGGCGTGCGCGTGATCCGCGTGAACGCGGAAGAGCGCTTCCTCGCGGCGCTAAAGGGGATCGTGGACCCGGAAGCCAAGCGCAAGATCATCGGCAAGACCTTCATCGAGGTGTTCGACGAGGAATCGCACAAGCTCGAGGGCATCGACTTCCTCGCGCAGGGCACGATCTATCCGGACGTCATCGAATCGGCGGGCGCGCGCACGGGCAAGGCGCACGTCATCAAGTCGCATCACAACGTCGGCGGGCTGCCGGCGAACATGCGCATGAAGCTCGTCGAGCCGCTGCGCGAGCTGTTCAAGGACGAGGTGCGCCAGCTCGGCGTCGAGCTCGGGCTGCCGAGCACGATGGTCTATCGACATCCGTTCCCGGGGCCGGGGCTCGGCGTGCGCATCCTCGGTGAAGTGCGCAAGGAGTATGCGGACCTGTTGCGCAAGGCCGATCACATCTACATCGAGGAGCTGCGCAAGCACGATCTCTACGACAAGACGAGCCAGGCGTTCGCGGTGTTCCTGCCCGTACGCTCCGTCGCGGTGATGGGCGACGGGCGCCGCTACGTCTACGTGATCGCGCTGCGCGCGGTGGAAACCGTCGACTTCATGACGGCGCACTGGGCGCGATTGGCGTACGACTTTCTCGATCACGTCTCGCGTCGCATCGTGAACGAGGTCGCGGGCGTGTCGCGTGTCGTGTACGACATTTCGGGCAAGCCGCCGGCGACGATCGAGTGGGAGTAGCGACTATTCTCGGCGCGGGGCGGATGAATGCTCGACCCGCGGCGGTTCCGCCGGCGTCGCTACGTGGGACTCCATTCACCGGCAAGTCCTCGCCGCTGGCAACCTGATCCGAATCAATGAGACACACGCAACCGGTGCCACGCTCAGGGGTAG
>DASZSS010000318.1:0-3922 GCA_035548535.1 Steroidobacteraceae bacterium | reverse complement strand
GGCTCATCGCCGACAAGATTCCGGCGGGCGATTGGGAAGAGCATCTCGGCGACAGCGAATCGCTGTTCGTGAATGCGTCGACGTGGGGGCTGATGCTCACGGGGCGCATCGTCGATGTGGACCGTGCCGAGTTGGGTTCGGTGCGCTCCTGGTTCTCGCGCTTGACGAGCCGCATCGGGGAGCCGCTCGCGCGCGCGGCGCTCCGGCAGGCGATGCGCATTCTCGGGCATCAGTTCGTCATGGGTCGCACCATCGAGGAAGCGCTCGAGCGCACGCACGGCGCGCGGGAACGCATGTATCGATATTCATTCGACATGCTCGGCGAGTCGGCGCTGACGGCGGCGGACGCGGAGCGCTACTACGAGAAGTATCGGGCCGCGATCATCGTGGTCGGCCAAGACGCGCAGCCGGACGCGGACATCGTCGCGCGCCATTCCATTTCCGTGAAGCTGTCGGCATTGCACCCGCGCTACGAGCTCGCACAGCGCGAGCGCGTTATGAACGAGCTCGGCCCACGCCTGCACGCCCTCGTGAAGCTCGCGCGGGAGTCCGGCATCGGAATCACGGTCGATGCGGAAGAGGCGGATCGGCTCGAGCTGTCGCTGCTGCTGATCGACTCGGTTCTCGAAAGCAATGTGCTCGACGGCTACGGCGGCTTCGGCCTCGCCGTGCAGGCGTATCAACGACGCGCGTACAACGTGCTCGAATGGCTCGCGTCGCGGGCGCGCTCTCTCGATCGCAAGATCACGGTGCGGCTCGTCAAGGGCGCGTACTGGGACAGCGAAATCAAGCGCGCGCAGGAGCGGGGGCTCGAGAGCTATCCGACGTTCACGCGCAAGGCGAACACCGATGTGTCATACCTCGCCTGCGCGCGGCTGCTCGCCGACATGACGGATGTCATCTACCCGCAGTTCGCCACTCACAACGCGCACACCGTTGCCTATGTCGCCGAGGTATTCGGCAACCAGGCGGGTACGTTCGAATACCAGCGCCTGCACGGCATGGGCGAAGAGCTTTACACGCAGGTGATCGGACCGGAGCAGGGTGGGCACGCGTGTCGTGTGTACGCGCCTGTTGGCCCGCACGAGGACTTGCTCCCGTATCTCGTGCGCCGCTTGCTGGAGAACGGTGCGAACACCTCCTTCGTCAATCGCATCGTCGATGCGCGGCTGCCGGCGGAAGCGGTGGTGATGGACCCCGTTGCGCAGGTGGACGGCTATCAGGAGATTCCTCATCCGCGCATCGTCGATCCCGCGCATCTGTACGGCCCCGAGCGCAGGAACTCACGGGGCGTCAACATGGCGGACGGCGCCGAGCTGCGTGCGCTCAAGCAGGAATGCGAGAAGGCGGCCGCCGAGCGCTGGCAAGCGGTGCCGCTGATCGATGGCAAGGCGATCACGGGCGAAGCGCTCGCCATCGTGAACCCTGCGAATGAAAGCCATGTCGTGGGAACCGTCGTGCAGGCTTCGGCCGCGGACGCCGAACGAGCGCTGGCGAGCGCCCAAGCTGCGCAGCCCGGTTGGGATGCCATCCACGCGGCGCAGCGCGCGGCGATCCTGCTGCGCGCGGCGGATGCCTTCGAAGCCCATCGCGGCGCCTTCATCGCGCGCTGCACGCTCGAAGCGGGCAAGACGCTCAACGACGGGATCGCGGAAGTCCGCGAGGCTGTGGATTTCCTGCGTTACTACGCCGTCCAGGCGCGCACCGAATTCGGCGAGGAGAAGGTGCTCGTCGGGCCGACGGGCGAGCGCAACTCGCTACGCCTGCGCGGCAAGGGCGTATTCGTTTGCATCAGTCCGTGGAATTTTCCGCTCGCCATCTTCACCGGCCAGGTCGCTGCGGCGCTGGCCGCCGGCAACGCCGTCATCGCGAAGCCGGCGGAGCAAACGCCGCTCACGGCAGCGTTGGCGGTAGAGCTGCTGCATGGAGCGGGTGTCCCTCCGCAAGTCCTGCAGTTCCTTCCCGGCGAGGGCGGCACGGTTGGTGCGGCGCTGACGCGCGATCCGCGCGTCGCCGGCGTAGCCTTCACCGGTTCGACCGATACCGCGCACCTCATCGAGCGGAGCCTCGCCGCGCGCAACGCCGGCATTGCCACGCTCATCGCGGAGACCGGCGGTCTGAACGCCATGATCGTCGATAGCTCTGCGCTCCCGGAGCAGGTGGTGCTCGATGCCGTGGCCTCGGGCTTCAATAGCGCCGGCCAGCGCTGCTCGGCTTTGCGCGTGCTGCTGCTCCAGAACGAGATCGCACCGCGCGTGCTCGAGCTGCTCGCCGGCTACATGGACGAGCTGCAGATCGGGGATCCGGCGTTGCTGGCCACCGACGTGGGCCCCGTGATCGACCGCGATGCTCTGAACATGCTCCAGCAGCACGCGGAGCGGATTACCGCGAACGCCTGGCACCACCGGGTGAAGCTGCCGCCCGAAACGCGGAACGGGCGCTTCTTCGCTCCGCTACTGGTTGAGCTGCCGAGCTTGAGTGCGCTTGAACGCGAGGTCTTCGGGCCCATCGTGCATGTCGTGCGTTATCGTGCGGCGGACCTCGACAAAGTTGTCGATGCGGTGAACGCGTTGGGCTACGGCCTGACGCTCGGCGTCCATACGCGCATCGACGCCACGGCGCAGCGCATCGCCGCGCGGGCCCGCGTCGGGAACGTCTACGTCAACCGCAACATGATCGGTGCCGTCGTGGGCGTGCAGCCGTTCGGTGGCATGGGACTCTCGGGCACGGGCCCGAAGGCCGGCGGTCCGCACTATCTGCATCGCTTCGGGACGGAGCAGACGATCACCATCAACACCGCCGCGGTCGGCGGCAACGCGAGCCTGCTGTCGCTCGCGGGGGATTGAGTCCTCATGACGCTGAGCGTCTTCGACATCTTCAAGATCGGCATCGGCCCGTCGAGCTCGCACACGATGGGTCCGATGCGCGCGGCGCGGGAGTTCGCGCTCGGCTTGCAGCGCGACAGTCTCCTTTCCGCCACGCAGGACATCACGGTCAGGCTGTACGGCTCGCTCGCGCTGACCGGCGCCGGGCACGGCACCGATCGCGCCATTCTGCTCGGGCTCGAAGGTGCGCAGCCGGAAACGGTCGACCCGGACAGCATCGAGCCCGCGGTCCAGCGCATTCGCGCCACCGGTCGGCTCAACGTGCTCGGCGAGCACGAGACCACGTTCGACGAGCCCATGCAGCTGCTCTTCATGCGCTCGGAGCGCCTGCCGGGCCACTCGAACGGCATGCGCTTCAGTGCGCTCGGAGCGGACCGCAAGGTGCTGCGGGAGGAGAGCTACTACTCGATCGGCGGCGGGTTCATCGCGCGCGAAGGGGAGACGGAAGCACGCGAGAACGACCGCGCCGCGCCGCCACACCCGTTCGAATCGGCTGCCGAGTTGCTCACGAGATGTCGTGAGCGCGGCCTCGAGATCTTCGAGCTCATGTGGGCGAACGAGCGTGCCTGGCGCTCCGACGAGGAGATCCGCGCCGGGCTGCTCCGCATTTGGCAGGTGATGCAGGGCTGCGTGGCGCGCGGTTTCCGGCAAACGGGCGTGCTTCCCGGCGTGCTGAAGGTGCGGCGTCGCGCACCGAAGCTCTATCGCGTGCTCACCGAGAGCAGCGGCGGCAATCCGCTCGAGGTCATGGATTGGGTGAACGCGTGGGCGCTCGCGGTGAACGAGGAGAACGCCGCAGGCGGGCGTGTCGTCACCGCACCGACGAACGGTGCGGCCGGCATCGTCCCCGCGGTGATGCACTACTACGAGCGCTTTCACCCGGGGGCGAACGAGCAGGGCATCCTTCGCTTCCTCCTGACCGCGGGCGCGATCGCGATGCTCTACAAGAAGAACGCGTCGATCTCCGGGGCGGAGATGGGCTGCCAGGGTGAAGTCGGCGTCGCCTGCTCGATGGCGGCCGCGGGCCTCGTCGCCGC
>DASZSS010000317.1:0-50544 GCA_035548535.1 Steroidobacteraceae bacterium | reverse complement strand
CGGCTGTGGGCTTCTACGATCAGAGTCATCTGACGCGGTTGTTCCGGCGCGCCTATGGGCTCACGCCGGGAGCCTACGCGAAGTTGCAGGCTCGGTGAGGCCCCGCGTGTTCAGCGGCGCACCACGCGGTGAGCCGACATGCGCTCGGTGAGGCGCCCGGCGGTGGCGGCGCGGGCCCGGAAGAGCCCTTTCCTTTGCGAAGTCTGATCGGCACAACTTCGCAGCGCCGTCGACGTGATCGGTCAGGTCGGAGCTGAGCACTCTCCTCGCGGGGTCCGCTGTTCGTCGTGGAGCGCGCGGTGGCGACGGGTCAGGTCGGCGGAACGTACGTGAACGTGATGTCTTCGCCGTCGTCGAGCGGCGCGCGCTCGGCTTCGAGCTCTTGAATCGCGAGCGCCTTCACTTCGACAGTCGGCGCCTCATCGTCATCGGGCGCGGGCGGCGCCGGCGCCGCGGGTGCCGATTTGTCGTGCGCTGACACCTCGATGGTTTCCACCGGGCGCAGATCGAGCGCAGCGATCTCGTGCGAGCTCAGATCGAGAGCGGGTTCTTCCTGCGCCGCCACGGCGGCCGCATTCGGGTCGAGCGCGCACAGCTCGACCGTGATCTCCGATTCGACGCGCTCAGGTTCCACGACTTCATGAGGCGCCGGCCCCTCCGACGCGTCGGGAAGCACGAGCGGTGAGACTTCCAGCGCCGTCACCGGCGCCGCTTCGATGAGTCCGAGCGGAATGCTATCGACCGGCTGGGCGCCCGGGCTTGCGACATATCGTGAGAACAGGATGACCTCGGCACCCATCGGCTCGGCGTAAAACAACTCGGCGGAAGCCTCGCTTGATGTCTCGGGCGCCATCGCGTCTTGCGTGTCGGCGCTCATCGCATTCGCACTCTCATCAGCGGACGTTGCGGCGTGCCCTGCATCGCGTGTTGCGCCGAGAGACGTCTCACCTGCGAGATCCGCATCGCGCACGAGATGCGCGCCGCCTGCAAGATGCGCGTCGCCAGTGACAGGTGCGCCGGGCGCAAGATGTGCATCGCCTGTAACACGTACGCCGGACGCAAGATGTGCGTCGCCAGTCACACGTACGCTGGGCGCAAGATGCGCATCGCCTTTGACATGCACGCCGGGCGCAAGACGTGCGTCGCCTGTGACACGTGCACCGGACGCAAGATGTGCGTCGCCTGTGACACGCGCGCCGGACGCAAGATGTGCGTCGCCCGTGAGATCCGCGCCGCCTGCGCTCTGCACTCCGGCTGTGGCTGCGCTCTGCTCGTCGACCCCGGCTGCATTGTGCGCGCCCACGGCCTCTTTCGCCGTCGACGCTCGCGTCTCCACCGCTGTTCCATCGCTCCTTACCGCGAACGAGAGAACCTCGGTCGTGTTGGGTGACGCATGCGACGACATCGCCGCAGGAGCGCACTGCACGGAATCGGCTCCCACGCTCGCGCCACGTCTCATCGCGTCCAACTCAGCGTCGACCGCGGCCAGCTCGCGCGCGAGCCGCGAACGTTCATGCGACAGCGCCACCATCCGCGCCATCGCCGCGAAAAACGTCAGGTCGTCTGCGCCAAATGCATCGCGCGTGCGGCTCGCGAACGAGAGCGTGCCCAACAGTCGATCACTCGCGATCAACGGATGGCACGCCACCGCGCGAATGCCCAGTTCCTTCGCGACCTGCACGCGACGATCGCTCGAGCTCTGCACGTCCGCCACGACCAGCGCCGCACGCTTCAATGCCACGTTGCCGGACAGCGCCTGTCCGAATTCGATGCGCTCGTATGCGCGCGCTTCCGATTCGCTCACGCCGCCGCACGCAGCGAGCGCAAGCGCATCGCCAGCATCGTTCACCATGAAATTGAAGTACGCATCGACACCCATGGGCTCGCGGATGTCGTTGAACAGCGCACGAAGCATCTCGTCCGCAGTCACACCGGCTCGCACCACCTCCGCGGCCTGACGCAGCAGCGCTCGCTTCGATTCTTCGAGCGCCGACGGCGCACGGTTTGCGTTGCCGGCAGCCTCCATCTCGGTGGGATCATCGGCAAAGCCGGACACGGCCGCCTGTTCGCGGCCGCGCGCCTCGTCGACGCGCACGAGCGCAGGCATCTCTGCCGTGACCTCCGCGAGGTCGACATCGAGAGAAAGGATGTCCGCATCCGGGAATTCAGGGGCGGGCTGTGTCATCGCGAGTGTCATGTCCAGATTTTCCCTGTGGAATGCGCCGCCTTCCCCTGCGCAATCCTCAGAAAAAATATATCGGCTCGCGTACAGCCCGAGCACACTGTCGCCAAAAGCAGGCGCTCTTCGCAGCCGCGTGGGACATAAGCTCGGCACCAAAGGCCGCAACAGCTAACGCGGCGTGTCACCTCCTGACACGATGGCGACAAACCCGTCACATTTCAGAAGGCGTACTGCGAGCGGAGCGCAATGACGTCCAAGTCCTGCCCGACCTGCACGCCGAGGGGCGGCGTGCCCGGCGACGGGCCGAACGGCTGCAGATTCCCCACCCCCGCGGGGTTCAGGCGATCCACGTCGATGCGCATGTAGTCGAGCATCAAGCGGAAGTTTGCGTTCAGGTACCAGTTGAGGCCGAGCGTCCAGATGTTCTGCACGCCGCCGCGCACGCTGTCCGCCGCCGCAGCGGTGCCGGCGAGCCCCTCGTGAAAATCCAGATCGGTGTGCGAATAGCGCACAGCCAGCTCCCACGCGCCGTATCCGCCCTGCGAGCTGAACGGCACGCGTGCGCGCGGCGACTGGAAAGAGCCGTTCGCCATGTTGTAGCGATGGCTCTCGCCCGTCAGCACCCAACTCGTCTGCACGTAGTACCCGCCGAACGAGGGGTCGGGCAATGTCGTGGGCTCGCGCCGCTCGATGCCATACCAGAAGTTCTCGGCTTGCAGCAGCCAGTTCTTCCAGTTCATGCCGAACTCGACGCCGAGAGCGTAGGCCGAATCGGCATCGAGGCTGCCCGTATCGATGAGTCGCGTGCTGTCGACGCGAATCTCCGGACGATCGCGGAAGCGGATCGGATAGCGCGCGCCGCTGGCCGTTGCGCCCTGGTCCGCCGGGCGGAACACTTTCGTACCAGACACGCCGAGGTGCACGTTGTAGCTGTCCGAGGTGGCGACCAGATAGCCAAAGCGCCCCACCGCAGCACGCTGCGAGTCGAACACTTCCGCGTCGTTCACGGTGCGGGTCGTCAGCGTGAGCGAGCTCATCCACCGCGCACCGTTGCCGCGGACCGCGAGCCCGAGACGCCCGTCCGCGCCCGCGAGCGTGCGTGAGAGCTCGGACGGCGTCGCGCGCTCGAGGAAGAGCAGATCCTCGACGCTAGTGCTGTCTTCCATGTTCGCGGCAGGGGAAAACGCGCCGAGCTGCACGCGGAACGGCCCGAAGCCGGTATACGCGATCCATGCGTCGTTGATGCGCGTGGGGCCTTCAGTGCCCGCTCCTCCGAGCTCGAGCATCAAGCGATACTCGAAGTCGCGCGCGAGGCGTCCCTCGAACCCCATGCGAGCGCGGCGGAAGTAGGCGCCGTCCGACAGATCCTGCGCCGACGCGATTTCGCGATTGCCGGTGCCGCCCACCGAGCCGCGACGGAAATCGCTGGTCAGCGGACCGGCGGCATCCTGCTCGTGATGCGCCATATCGAGCTGCACGACCGCACGCAAGGAAGCCGACTGCCTGCCATCGGCGCTCGTGATGGTCGGCCGGCCATTCGTGATCGACACGCGCGCACTCTCCTGCTCCTTCAACTTGGCTTGCGCGACCGTTTGCTCGAGCGCCGTGACTTTCGCGGCGGTGTCCGCTGCGTTGCCGGCTTGCTGCGCTTGCTGTCGCAACTGCTCGATCAACGCGGCCTGCTGCTCGAGCAGCTTCTGTTGGGCTTCGAGCTGCGCCTTCTGCGCTTGCAGGGCTTGCTGTAGCTGATCGATCTGCTCTTGGACGGAAGGCTTCGTCTGCGCCGCCTCGAGAGACGGCGCGCCGAGCGCAGCCAGCAGCAGCACGGCGGCCGCTCGCCGCCCCGAGTATGGAAGAGGTCGCATGAGTCGATCTTTCACGGCCCGGGAATTCAGGGCCGAATCGTGAATCCGAATTTCTGGAACGAGGCGCGCGCGCTGGCGCTGCGGAGGTATTTCAGGAATTGCGCGGTCGCGGGCTGTGCGGTCGCCGTCGCGGCCACGGGATAGACGATGGGCAGGTGCGAGCTTTCCGGAAAGACGCCGACGATCTTCACGCCTTTGTCGATGAGGGCGTCCGTCTCGTACACGATGCCGAGCGGCGCCTCGCCGCGAGAGACGAACGCGAGGGCTGAACGCACGTTCTCCGCGCGAATTAGCCGCTCCGCGACCTCGTTCCAGACGCCGAGGGAGGTGAGCGCGCCGCGCGCATACTTGCCAACCGGCACCGAGTCCGGATCACCGGTTGCCAAGCGACCTCTGCCAAGCACCTGCGCGAGCGGGAAGTTCGGCGCGATCTCCACTTTGATCGTGCTGTCCTTCGGTGCGATCAGCACCAGGCGATTGCTGAGCAGATCCGTGCGGCTCGCCTTGTCGATGAGGTTGCGCGCGGCGAGATAGTCCATCCAGTCGGTATCGGCCGAGAAGAACACGTCGGCCCGCGCCCCCGCCTCGATCTGCCGCGCGAGCGCGGAGCTCGCCGCAAACGACAGCTTCACCTCGTTTCCCGTTTCGCGCTTGTACGTCGCGCCGATCTCATTCAGCGCGTCGGTGAGCGAGGACGCGGCAAACACCAGCAACGGCGCATCGGCCGCACGCGCCGGCAACGCCGGCCCCATCAGAGCCGCGAGCAGGATCGATACGAGCGCGCGCCGTGTGTGCGTCAAGCAAAGCTCCCTTCCGAGTGGCTCGAGCGAGCGGCTCGAGCGCGTTATATTTTGCAGGACATAACGATACGAACTCGCGCGTGAATTCGCAACTGCCATGCCATGAACGCGACGCTTCGGGTGGCGGTGCTCGGCGCTGCTTGCGCTGGACAGCGCGCGTCGCGGGCTTGTATAGAGGCCGGGCCGCAAACTGAAGGGAACTCCGATGAACATGCAACGTGTCGCGCTCGCCGTCGCCGCGCTGCTCGGCGCAACATTCGCCGCCAGCAGCACTGCCTTCGCCGCCGATGCCAACGCCGGCAAGAAAACCTTTCGCGCGCAGTGCGCGCTCTGCCACAGCGCCGAGCCGAACGACAATGGCGGCGCACAGGGACCGAACCTGAGCGGCCTCATCGGACGCCCCGCCGCGAGCGCGCCCGGCTTCTCCTACACGGATGCCATGAAGCGCTCGCATCTGAAGTGGGACGCGGCGACGCTCGACCGCTTCCTGAGCTCCCCCACGACGGTGGTGCCCGGCTCGGCGATGGTGATCGCATTGCCTGACAAACAGGATCGCGAGAACGTCATCGCGTATTTCACTGCGCTGAAGAACGGCACGTTCAAGGACGAAGAGCCGCCCCGCCGCGGCCCTCCGCCCGGCATGACGCCGTCGGCGAGCGCTGGCACCGCGCACGGCGCGGCCGACTGGAAGAACGACAAGCCCGGCCGCGTGCATCGCATCGACGTCGCGAACCTGCCGCCACCCTTCGCCACGGCGTCGGCCGCGAACTTCCCGCGCCTCGTCCCGAAGCCCGCGAACGCGCAACTCTCGCTGCCACCCGGGTTCAAGGTGAACGTGTTCGCGAAAGACCTCACCGGCCCGCGCGCCATGCGCGTCGCGCCGAACGGCGACATCTTCATCAGCGAAACGCAGGCGGGCCGTGTGAAAGTGATGCGGCCGAGCGCGGACGGCGCGACGGCCGCGAGCGTGACGACGTTCGCGCAGGGATTGATGCAGCCCTTCGGCATCCGCTTCTACCCGGAGAACGGCGAGCCGAAATGGCTGTACGTCGCCGAGACGAATCGCGTCGTGCGCTACGCGTACAAGGTCGGCGATACGCAGGCGAGCGGCGTTCCCGAGGTCGTGGTGCCCCAGCTCGCGCCTACGGGCGGCGGCCATTTCACGCGCGATATCGCCTTCTCGCCCGACGGCAAGCGCATGTTCGTGTCGGTCGGCTCGCAGTCGAACGTCGCCGACCAGATGCCGAAGAAGACGCCCGAGGAGATCAAGGCGTGGGAAGCGCAGCACGGCCTGGGCGCCGCGTGGGGCCCGGAAGAGAATCGTGCCGACGTGCTGGTGTTCGAAGTCGGCTCGAAGAATCCGGGCAAGGTATTCGCCACCGGCATCCGCAATTGCGTCGGGCTCACCGTGCAGCCCCAGACCGGGGATCTGTGGTGCACGACGAACGAGCGCGATCTGCTCGGCGACGATCTCGTGCCCGACTACTCGACCCGCGTGAAGGAAGGCGGCTTCTACGGCTGGCCGTGGTACTACATGGGCAAGTACGAGGACCCGCGCCTGAAAGGCGATCGCCCGGATCTCGCCGGCAAGGCGATCTTGCCGGACGTGCCGTATCAGGCGCACTCGGCGGCACTCAACCTCGCCTTCTACACGGCGACCTCGGGCAAGGCGGCGTTCCCCAAGGAATACGTCGGCGATGGGTTCGCGGTGCTGCACGGCTCGTGGAATCGAGCCTTCCGCACCGGGCACAAGGTCGTGCGCGTGCGCATGAAGAACAATGTGCCGACGGGCGAATACGAAGACTTCATGGTGGGCTTCATCACCGATGACGGCAACGCCTGGGGACGCCCCGTCGGCGCCGCCGTGGCGCGCGATGGCTCGCTGCTCATCAGCGACGATGGCGGGAATGTCGTGTATCGGATTGCGTACGAGAACACCTCGACTGCCTCGCGCTGAGCGCGGCGCAAGGGCGGGTCGAGGGGCCGCGATCCCTCAGCCCGCTTGCGCGCCGGACGCCCCGCGCTGCTCGGCAGGCTTCGGACTCTCGTTCGCGCTCAAGTTGTGGGCCGAGCCGATGAGCGCGACATGCGAGAACGCCTGTGGAAAGTTGCCGAGCTGACGCTGCGCGTGCGCGTCGTATTGCTCCGCGAGCAGGCCGACATCGTTGCGTAGCGTGAGCAGGTGCTCGAACATCGCGCGCGCTTCGGCGTGCCGTCCGGCGAGCGCGAGATTGTCGACGTACCAGAAGCTGCAGGCGAGAAAAGCGCCCTCCCCCGGCGGCAATCCATCTTCCGTCTCGCTCGTGTGGTACCGGCGCACGAGCCCGTCCACCATCAGATGCCGCCCGACCGCATCCAAGGTACCCCGCACCCGCGCATCGCTCGCCGGTAGAAAGCCGACGAGCGGAATCATGAGCAGGCTCGCGTCGAGCCGATCCGACTCGAATGCCTGCACGAAGCTGCCGAGCCGCGGGTTGAACCCGCGCGCACAAACTTCCGCATGGATGCGCTCCCGCAGCTCGCGCCAGCGCGCGAGCGGACCGGCGAAGCGATATGTCTCGATCGCCTTGATCGCGCGATCGAGGGCCACCCACGCCATCACCTTCGAATAGGTGAACTGCTGGCGCCGGCCGCGCACTTCCCAAATCCCTTCGTCCGGCTCGGACCAGATCTTCTCGAGATGCGCCGTGAGCGCGCGCTGCACGGCCCATTCCTCCCTCGCCGGCGCGAGGCCACCGAGCCGCGCGTGATGAAAGGCGTCGGCGATCTCGCCGTAGACATCGAGCTGCAGTTGCCGAGCGGCGGCGTTCCCGACGCGCACCGGTCGGGAATGCTCGAACCCCGGCAGCCAGTCGATCTCCCATTCGGTCAGCCGCCGCTCGCCCGCCACGCCGTACATGATCTGCGCCTGATCCGGCGCACCGGCCAGTGCGCGCACGAGCCAGCCGCGCCATGCCTGCGCCTCCTCGTAGTAGCCCGCGTTCATCAAGGAGAGCAGCGTGAAGGTCGCATCACGCAGCCAGCAGAAGCGATAGTCCCAGTTGCGAACGCCGCCGATCCGCTCGGGCAGCGAGGTCGTGGCGGCGGCCACGATGCCGCCGGTCGGCGCGTAGATGAGCGACTTGAGCGTGATGAGCGAGCGGACCACCGCCTCGCGCCAGGGCCCCTCGAAACGGCACTTGCCGGACCAGTCGCGCCAGTACGCGAGCGTGTCGTCGAGCGCCGCCATCACGTCGATCGGCGGAGGCGGATCGACATGCGACGCGCTGTAACTCATGACGAACGTGATCGTCTCGCCGGCACCGACCGTGAACTCGCCAGTGGTGCGATGATCCTCGCCACGCAACTTCACCTGCGTGCGCAGCGTGAGCATGTCCGGCCCGGCGATGGCGCGCAGCTCGGTCTCCGGGCCGCCGCGACGCTGCGTCACCCATGGAATCACCGTCCCGTAGCCGAAGCGAATGATCAGCTCGGTCCGCATCGGCACGCGCCCCTCGAGGCCGCGCACGATGCGGATGAGATCGGAGACGCCGCCGCGCGGCGGCATGAAATCCGTCATGAGCGCTCGCCCGTGTGCGGTCTCGATCTCCGTCTCGAGGACGAGCGTATCGGGAACATAGCGGCGCGTAATGCGCGTCGCCCCGTTGCGCGGAGCAATGAGCCAGCGGCCGTGCTGGGGCGTTCCGAGCAGCGCGGCGAAGCACGCGTCGGAATCGAAGCGTGGCCAGCACAGCCAGTCCACCGAGCCGTTGCGGCTCAGCAGCGCGGCCGTCTCGCCATCGCCGACGAGCGCGTAATCCTCAATCCGTTCGGGCACGCGCCGATGTTACGCGCTACTGCACCCAGGGCGATGGCATGTTGTAGGGCACGGTGATGAAGACCGCCTCGATCTGTCTGATTTTGCCGTCCACGATCTTGAACAGCTCCATCAGCGCGAACGAGTGCGGCCGGCGGATCACCGACTCGACCGTGCGGCCGTCGGTGAGCCGGTACGTGCCGAGCCGGCCCGAATGATCGATGAAGCCCATGCCGAGCACGAGCCCACGCTCCTCGTCAACGAGCGGAAAGCGCCGCGCGCGCAGGCGGTCGTCGTAGCGGTAATTGCCCAGCTCGAATTGCTCGGCGCAGCCGAGGGCCGTCACGGGTCCCAGAGGCTTGTCAGGATTGTTCGTCGTCTGGAGCCCATTCTCGACGCGATTGCAGGCCGGATCGAACTGCGTGAATAGCTGGCCGTCGTTGAGCTGGAGCGTGTCGAAATAGCCGTCCGCGATGGAGATCATGCGCTCGCGCGGACGCCGCTGGGCCGGCGGGACGTTCTCCTCGAGAATCGGCTTGGTGTAGAACTTCCCGGTGGCGAACGGATTGACGCCGCCGGTGAGCGCACCGAAGTCGTTCACGCGCACGATGAGGGTTTCGGCTTCCGTGATCTTGCGGTCGACGACCGCCAGACGCAGCGCGAACCCAGACGTTTCATTCGTTTCGGTGAGCACGCCGAAGAAGCCGACGTTGCCCGTGTGCGTGTCCGCGAACTTCAGCTTGTAGTCGCCGAGCTTGGTGACCGTGGCCCAGGCGCCATCGCCGATCGCGAGCTCGACGTTGTTCTCGGTGTAGCGCGCCCCCGGAGCCCAGGGCAGACGTGCGGGATCGTGATGAACGAGCGCGTCGAGATACTTGTCCAGGTAGCCGTACAGGCACGCCCGATCGCAATCGGGCGGCAACGTTCCGGCCGGCATTTGCGATTGCGCGGCGCCGCTCGCCGCGGCCGCACCCAGACAGACCAGCGCGGCGAGCGCCGCGCGAAATCGCTTGGACATGATCCCCCCTTAGGACAACCGCACGGGGATCATAGTCCGGCGCGCGGCGCGGGTGGGGCTCACCGCGCCGCGCGTCCGCGAATGCGTCAGGCGAAGTAGATCGTCTTCGTCTCGAAGTACGGATCGAGCCCCTCGATGCCGCCCTCGCGCCCGAGACCCGACTGCTTGAAGCCGCCGAACGGCATCTTCGGATCGACGATCAAGCCGTTCACGGTGACGCTGCCCGAGCGCACACGCCGCGCGAACTGATAGCCGCGCTCCTTGTCCTGCGTGTACACGGCGCCGTGCAGACCGTACACGGTGTCGTTCGCCTTGCGGATCGCGTCCTCCGGGTCCTTGTACGAAATGAAGGACACGACGGGCCCGAAGATCTCCTCCTGCGCGATGGTCATCTTCGTGTCGACGTTGTCGAACACCGTCGGCTCGACGAAGTAGCCGCGCGTCAAATTCTTCGGCCGGCCGCCGCCCGTCACGAGCTTCGCGCCTTCGGCCTTGCCCTTCTCGATGTAGCCCTGCACCCGCTGCAACTGGCGCTGCATCGAGAGCGGGCCCATGTTGGTGTCGGCCTCGAACGGATCGCCGACCTTCACGCCCTTCACCGCGCTGACGTACGCGTCCAGCACTTCTTTCTTGCGCGACTCCGGAACGAGCACGCGCGTCAGCGAGAAGCACACCTGGCCGGTGATCGGCATGGAATACGGCACGAGGCTCTTCAGCACGTGCCCGATATCCGCATCGTCGAGCACCACCGCGGCGGACTTGCCGCCGAGCTCGAAGCTCGTACGCGTGAGGCGCTGGGCGGCCACGCCGGCGATATGCTTGCCGGCCGCGGTGCTGCCCGTGAAGCTGATCTTGTCGATGCCGGGATGGCGGATGAGGTAATCGCCCACTTCGCGCCCGGCGGGCAGCACGTTGAACACGCCTTCCGGCAGGCCCGCCGCCTCGATGCACTCGGCGACGATGTACGCATCCATCGGCGTCTCGGGCGAAGGCTTCGACACGATGGTGCAGCCGGCGGCAAGCCCCGCGGCAACCTTGTAGCAGAGGAGCACGAGCGGCGCATTCCACGGAGTGATCGCCGCGACGACGCCCACCGGCTCGCGCACGACGCGCACCGCGCCGCCGTCGTCACGCTTGCGCTCGTCCACGATCGGATAGCTCTGGATCAGGTTGCCGTAGAACTCGAACAGCATCGGGGCCTGATGAACGGCGTACTTCGTCAGCGAGATCGGCGCGCCGACCTGGGCCGTCCAGGTGTTCGCGAGCTCCGGCAGGCGCTTCTTCAGCTCCTCGGCCACTTTCAGCAGCGCCTTGCCACGCTCCTGCGGCGACATGCGCGGCCAGGGGCCGTTGTCGAAGGCCTCGCGCGCGGCCGCGACGGCCTTGTCCATGTCCTTCTCGCTGGCTTCGGGGAAGGTCATCAGCACCTCCTCCGTGACGGGCGAGATGACCTGCAGCTTCTGCGTGCCGGCGGGCGCGACCCACTTGCCGTTGATGAAAAGCGATTGCGGCGCCTTGATCGAATACTGAGCGACGGTGCGTTCGACGGCGTTCATGCGGGCCCCCTCGGCGATGCGCGAATGACTGGAAAGCGGACCGCGGAGCCTGCGCGCGGGATCCCGCCTAGTCAAGGCATACGAGTCCTTGTTACGTCTGGTGGTCTATAGCCAGTCCTGGGGGTCTATAGCCAGTCCTTGGCCGTTTTCGGATCCCATGTTGACAAGATGGGATCCCAAACGCACCATCGCCGGCCTCAGCCGCGGCCCGAAGGCCCCTTTCCGAGACATGAGCAGCCAGCTCACCGAGACGGTCGTCCGCCTCCGCGAAATGATCCTGCGCGGGGAGCTTGCGCCCGGCCAGCGCGTCGCCGAGGCGCCGCTCGCGGAGATGCTCGGGATGTCCCGCACGCCGGTGCGCCAGGCGCTGCCGCTGCTCGCCCAGGAGGGGCTGCTCACCGAGCACGAGACCCGAGGCTACGTCGTCCGCGCCTTCACCGCGGCGGACATCGTGGACGCCATCGAGTTGCGCGCGATCATCGAGGGGCTCGCGGCGCGGCGCGTCGCCGAGACCGGCGTCTCGAAGACCTTCATGCGCGAGCTGCGCGAATGTCTCGACGACGGCGACGCGATCTTCAAGAAACGCCACATCGTCGAAACCGACGAGGCGCGCTATGCGGAGATGAACGCGCGCTTTCACACGCTCGTGCTGCAGGCCGCCGGAAGCCCGATCCTCTCGGCCGCGCTCGAGCGCAACAACCGTATCCCGTTCGCGGCGCCGCAGGCGCTCGCGTTCGACAAGACGAATCTCGAACAGACGTTCGACATGCTCCACTACGCCCATCGCCAGCATCACGCGATCGTCGAGGCGCTCGCGGCCGGCGAGAGCGCGCGCGCCGAGTCGCTGATGCGCGAGCATGCGATTCAGGTGAAAGAGAGCATCAACGTCACTGGAATTCACGTGCCTGGCCACGACACGGCGCGCCGTTTGGCGGCCGTGCGCTAGGTGCATTGAAACGAGCCCGGCGGCGATCGCTTCGCGGCGCGCTGCACGGTTGCCGCCGGCACGAGGCGCGACTTCGCCGGCTGCGCCACCCGACAACTCACTGTGAACGCGCGCCATAGAGGTACCATGACCATCAAGAGTCTCGAAGATCTGATCAAAGCGTCCGGCGGCCCCGTCAATATGCTGCGCAACTCGCCGACGGGCCCGAACCCGTATCCGGGCGTGTTCAGCGAATACACGAACTGGCGCGACGAGCAGCGCGCGTGGCAAGAGACCGCCGTGCTCTTCAACCAGTCGTATCACATGACGGACATGTACGTCGAAGGCCCGGACGCCCTGAAGCTGCTGAACAGCCTCGGCGTCAACAGCTTCAAGGGCTTCGAGGTCGACAAGGCGAAGCAATACGTGCCCGTGAACTACGACGGCTACGTGATCGGCGACGTCATCCTGTTCTACCTCGCGCCGAACAAGTTCAACCTCGTGGGGCGCCCGCCGGTGCACAACTGGGTGCAGTACCACGCCATCACGAACAAGTACGACGTGAAGCTCGAGCGCGACGAGCGCACCGCGGATTCGAGCGGCACCAACCGCAAGGTGTACCGCTATCAGATCCAGGGCCCGAACGCGATGAAGATCATGGAGAAGGCGCTCGGCAAGACCCCGCCCGATCTCAAGTTCTTCAACATGACCACGCTCAAGATCGGCAAGCGCGAGGTGCGCGCCCTGCGCCACGGCATGGCGGGCCAGCCCGGCTTTGAGCTCTTCGGGCCGTGGGCCGAAGGTGAAGAGGTGAAGCAGTTGCTCGTCGACGCGGGCAAGGACTACGGCCTGCGCCTCGTCGGCGCGCGCGCGTACTCCTCGAACACGCTGGAATCCGGCTGGATTCCCTCGCCGATGGCGGCGGTGTACAGCGGCGACAAGATGAAGCCGTACCGCGAGTACCTGCCGGCGAACGGGTTCGAAGGCCGCGCCTCGCTCGGCGGCAGCTTCTACTCGAACAACATCGAGGACTACTACCTCACGCCGTACGATCTGGGCTACGGCCCGTTCGTGAAGTTCGACCACGACTTCATCGGCCGCGAGGCGCTCGAGAAGAAGGCGAAGGGGCCGCATCGCAAGAAGGTCACGCTCGCGCTGGATGATGGGGATGTGACGCGCGCGATCGGGACGCAGTTCGGCACCAAGGGACGCGGCCGCGCGAAGTTCTTCGACTGGCCGTCGGCCGTGTACTCGATGTACCCGTACGACAAGGTGCTCTCGCGCGATGGCAAGCTGGCCGGCATCTCCACCTGGGTCGGCTACAGCTCGAACGAGCGCAAGATGCTGACGCTCGCCATTCTGGACGAGGCCTATGCGAAGCCCGGCACGCAGGTCACGTTCGTGTGGGGCGAGGAAGGCGGCGGCTCGAAGAAGCCCACCGTCGAGAGCCATGAGCAGTTCGAGATCCGCGCGACGGTGAGCCCGGTCCCCTACTCGGAAGTGGCTCGCGAGCACTACGCCGAGGACAGCTGGCGCGTGCACAACAAGTAAGTCGAGCAGACCCGCTGCGCCGGCGTGCGCCGATGCAGCGGGCTCACTCGAGCGGCTGGGGTGGCGCTGCAGGATTCAGCGCCACCTCGATCACTCCCTCCACGATCCGCACTCGGTGTACGACCAGGGCCTGCGTTGCCGGGCCGTTGCACACACTGCCGTCTCTGACGTCGAACGCGGCGCCGTGCATCGGACAGATGAGGCGCACGCCTTTCAGCCGCCCTTCGCTCATGCGCGCGAGCGCGTGCGTGCAGATGTTGTCCAGCGCGAACACCTGATAGCCACCCCGCTCGCGAGTGGCGCATAGCACGATGTCACGGCCGGCGATCCGGTAGGAGCGCATGCGGCCCGGCGGCAAGTCTTTCACGGCCGCGACCCGCACGAATTCGCTGTCGGTCAACGCTGATCCTTCCATTTACTGCTAAGCATCGCACGACGCGCGTTCTGTGACTCGCCGGCTCGTGTTCGAGACTGGGCTCACGCTATGATCGCCCCCCTCTTGCTTACGCGAGCTGAGCCGTTGACGTCCGAGCCGAGCGAACACACGCAGCTTCGTACGACTGAAGCAGCCCTGCGTGAAGCTCGCGCGCGACTCGAGGTGACGCTGCGCGCCGCGGAGGTGGGCACGTGGACCTGGAACGTGCCGACCAACCTCGTGGTGGCCGATCGCAATCTCGCTCGACTGTTCGACGTCGCGGAACCCGAAGCAGCAGGCGCGCCGATCGAGCGCTACCTCGCCGCGATTCATCCGGAAGATCGGCCGCGGCTCGAGAGCGTCTTGCGGGAGGCGCTGAACGGCGGCTCCGACCAGTACGAATGCGAGTGCCGCGTAGTGCGCACCAGCGGGGCCGTCCGCTGGGTGATTGCGCGCGGCAATGTCGAGCGGGACGCCAACGGCGTCGCGACGGCCGTGCCGGCCATCGTCATCGACATCACGGAGCGCAAGCTCGCCGAGAACGCCGTGCGCGATTCGGCGGAGCACTTGCAGCTCGCGCTGGCCGCCGCCGATCTCGGCGATTGGCAGTGGGATGCGCACAAGGACCTCATCCTGCTCTCGGATCGCGCGGCGGATATCTACGGTCTGCCCCATGGCTCCGCGGTATCCCGAGACGCTCTGCGCTCGCTGCTCGTTCCCGAGGATCGCGAGCCCGTGCGCCTCGCCGTCGAAAGCTCGCTTGCGACGCATACCGACTACGACATGGAGTATCGCGCCGTGCGCCCGAGTGGCGAGCAGTGCTGGATCGCCGCGCGCGGTCGCGGCCTCTACAGCGACAGCGGCGCGGTCCTCGGAATGATCGGCATCGTGCAGGACATCACCGCGCGCAAGCAGGCCGAACAGGCGCTGCGCGAGATGGACCGACGCAAGGACGAGTTCCTCGCGACGCTCGCGCACGAACTGCGCAATCCGCTGGCGCCCATCCGGCACGCCGCGCAAATCGCGCGCATTCCCACCGCGACCGAGGCGCAGAAGCGCTGGAGCAACGAGGTGATCATCCGCCAGGTGCATCACATGTCGCTGCTGCTCGATGACCTGCTCGACATCTCGCGCATCACGCGCGGAACGCTGGAGCTGCGGCTCGTGCCCACCGATCTCGGCGCGGCCATCGAGGCGGCGGTCGAGACGGCGCGGCCAGGCATCGAGCTGAAGCGCCACGAGCTCATCGTCGAGTTGCCGGCGGCGCCTGTCGAGGTGTCGGCGGACCCGCTGCGCTTGTCCCAGGTGCTCTCCAATCTGCTGACGAACGCGGCCAAGTACACCGATCCCGAGGGCAAGATCCGGCTCGCCGCGCGCCTCGAGCCGGACGCCGTGGTCATCTCAGTTGCGGACACGGGCATCGGCATCGCACCGGAAACGCTGCCCTCCGTCTTTGAGATGTTCTCGCAGCTTCACAGCGGGCGGGATCGGTCGGAAGGTGGCCTCGGCATCGGGCTCGCACTTTCGAAGGGGCTGGTGGAGCTGCACGGCGGGATGATCGAAGCGCGCAGCGCGGGGCCCGGTCAGGGCAGCGAATTCATCGTGCGGCTACCCCGCCGCGCGGCGCCGGTGCGCGAGACGGCGCCCTCGCACAAACCCGCAATCGATCAGTCCATCCGCCGGCGCGTGCTCGTGGCGGACGACAACGTGGATGGCGCAGAGAGCCTCGCTCTCCTCCTGCGCGTCGAGGGTCACGAGGTGAGCGTCGTGCACGATGGCGCAGCGGCGCTCGCCGCCGTGGAGCAACTGCGACCGGAAGTGGCGCTGCTCGACATCGGCATGCCGGGGCTCAGCGGATACGAGGTCGCGCGGCGCGTGCGGCAGAGCGCGATCGGCCGCGCCGTGACGCTGGTTGCGATTACGGGTTGGGGCCAGGACAGCGACAAGGCGCGCGCGCTCGCGGCGGGCTTCGATCATCACTTCACGAAGCCGATCGAGCCGGAGCGCATCACGGCGCTGCTCCGCGCGCGCTGAGCGCGCGCGACGCCGCGGCGGGATCAGGTGCGGCTGGGTCAGCCGCGGCGGCATCAGGCACCTTCAAGCCTTCGCGCAGCACGGAGAGGAGATTCTCCGGGACGGCGAAGTCCACCTTGATGAGGCTCGAGTCGTCGAGCGTCGCGATGGTCGTGCCGGGGTTCATGAGACGGCATCGGGCCGTGACGTACACGCGAGCGCTTTGTAGGCCGGGCTCAGCGCGACGGAGCATTGATCTCATCGACCACGGGAAACTCGGCGGCCGGCAGCAGAGAGCGTGAGCCGGCTGCGCCCCCGCCTTGACCGAGACCCGATCGTTCGCAGTAGCCGGCGCGGCGCGCGCGCGCCGGAGAACCTGCCGCCAGCACTTCGAGCGCCGAACACGGCGCACGTGCTCTATCGCGCCGGCGGGTGCTCTAGCCGCCGGCGGCGCGGGCGGCTCAGAACCGGCCGCTCTGAAAGTCCTCGACCGCCCGAATGAGCTCCTCGCGCGTGTTCATGACGAACGGCCCGTACTTCGCGACCGGCTCGCGCAACGGCTTGCCGGAGACGAGGATCGCCCGGCTCACGGGCGAGCCCGCGGGCGGCTCGCGCCCTTCGAGCCGGACATCCGCTCCGTTGCCGAGCACGGCGAGCTGATGCGCGTCGATCGTCGCGGCCGTCTCTCCGGCACCGACGCGCACCGAGCCCTCGTACACGTACAAGAACGCGGCATGCTCGAACGGCACGGCATGCGTGAACTGCGCGCCCGCTTCCAGCGCGATGTCGAGATACGTCGGATCCGTCGCCGGCTGCGCAATGGGGCCGGTCGTGTCGCCGACGCGCCCGGCGATCACCTTCACCGTGACCCCTTTGCCGAGCTGCGCGACCGGGATCTTCTCCGGCCCGAATTCCTGATATTTCGGCGCGGTCATCTTGTCGCGCGCCGGCAGGTTGATCCAGAGCTGGAAGCCGCGCATGCGACCCTCCTGCTGCTCCGGCATCTCGGAATGCACGATGCCGCGGCCGGCCGTCATCCACTGCACGCTGCCCGGCACGAGCACGCCCTCGTGGCCGTGGTTGTCCTTGTGACGCATGCGGCCATCGAGCATGTACGTGACGGTCTCGAACCCTCGATGCGGATGCGACGGGAAGCCGCCGATGTAATCGCCGGGATTCTCCGTGCCGAACTCATCGAGCATCAGGAAGGGATCGAGGTCCTGAAGCTGCGGCTGGCCGATCACGCGGGTCAGCTTCACTCCGGCGCCGTCGGATGTGGCCATGCCGCGCACGATGCGCGTCACGGCACGAGTGCTCACCGTCTCAGCTTTGGCATTCATCGAGAAAGCTCCTTAGACCGTCGCCGGCGTCGCCGATCGCTCACGCGGCGAGCGCGGGGGGTGCGGGTATCGCGGCCACTGCGGAATCCAGCCCTTTCTGGCGATTCTCGGGCGAAATCGCAAGCCCTTCGGCGCGCACCACCGTCACGTCCGTGATGCCGATGAAGCCGAACACGAACTTCAGGTACGTCTCGACGTGCTCGGCCGGCGTGTTCGGCGCGTACACGCCGCCGGACGAAACCACGATGATGACGCGCTTGCCGCCCGCCAGCCCCTCGGGGCCGTTCGCCGTGTAACGGAAGGTCTGGCCCGCGACCAAGATGCGATCGATCCAGGCCTTGAGCTGCGTCGGCACGCCGAAGTTGTACATCGGCGCGCCGACCACCACGACGTCCGCGGCCAGGAAATCCGCGAGCGTGCGCGCATCGCGCGCCGCCTCGATCTCGTCCGCCTTGGCCAGCGAGGCGCCCGTGAGGTGCGGCAGCGGCTCCTTGCCGAGATCGACGTGTTGAACCTCGAGCCCCGGGATGGCGGCCTTCCAGCGCGCGACCAGCTCGCGGGTCAGCGCCCGGCTCGCGGAGCCCTCGCCCAGAATGCTCGAATCGAGCTGCAGCAGTTTCATGGCGTCCTCACTCCTAGCGGTGTCTTTTGGGTGGCAGACAAGCTAGTGTGCGGAACGCTGGAATAAAATCCGGCAGAAACAGAACATCTCGTTCTATTTTTGGATTCAATCAGAACCCATGCAGCCGCTCGACGAGTTCTATTACTTCGCCAAGGTGGTCGAGTTCGGGGGCTATGCGAAGGCGGCGCGAGCCCTGCGCATCCCGAAGTCGCGCTTGTCGCGCCACGTCAGCGCTCTCGAAAGCCGGCTCGGCGTGCGGCTCGTCAATCGCTCGACGCGCAAGTTCGTCATCACGCAGGTCGGGCAGGAGGTGTTTCGGCACGCGTCGGCCATGCTCGCCGAGGCGGACGCCGCGCTCGAGGCGGTCGAGCTCGCGCGCGCGACGCCGCGCGGGATCGTGCGCGTGAGCTGTCCGGTGTCGATCGCGCAGACGGCATTCGCTGAGATCCTGCCGGAATTCTTCGCGCGCTACCCGGGCATTCGCGTCTTGCTGCACGCGAGCAATCGGCGTGTCGACGTGCTGAACGAAGGCTTCGACGTCGCGTTTCGCGTGCGCACGCAGCCGAGCGGCGAAGACGGCCTCGTGATGCGCAAATTTCGCGAGTTCAGCGAGTTTCTGGTCGCAAGCCCCGCGTACCTCGAGCGCGCCGGCCGGCCGGAGCATCCCGAGCAACTCGCCGCGCACGAGACGCTCGGCTACGCGCCCGAGGCGGACAGCCAGGTGTGGGAGCTGTTCGATGCGAGCTGCAATCCGGCACGCGTCGAGTTGAAACCCCGGCTCGTGTGCCACGACTTCGTGCTGCTCAAAGCCTCCGCGCTCGCCGGGTTGGGAATTGCGCTGCTGCCCGAAACCGTGGTGCGAGGGGAGCTTGCGGAGGGCACGCTCGAGCGCGTGCTGCCGGCCTGGAATATGCCGCAGGGCGTGTTCCACGTCGTGTTCCCCACACGACGCGGCCTGCTACCCGCGGTGCGCGCCTTCATCGATTTCACCGCCGAGCGCATGTCCGCCTGCGTGTGACGAGCTGAGGTATAGTCGCGGCCTCGCCTGGAAGGCCGCATGCACAAAGTCTTCATCTCGGCCGAATCTCTGCTGCGCGACTCGATGGAGCTCGGTCTCCAGATCCTGCGGAGCGGCTTTCGCCCCACCTTTCTTGCAGCGCTGTGGCGCGGCGGAGCGCCCATCGGCATCACCGTGCAGGAGGTGCTCGAGTATCACGGCGTGGAGTGCGATCACATCGCGATCCGCACGTCCTCCTACACGGGCATCGATCAGCAGTCGAAGACGGTGCGCGTGCATGCCGTCGACTACCTCGTCTCGCAGTTGAACGCGGACGATCAGCTCCTGCTGATCGATGATGTCTTCGATTCCGGCCTCAGCATGCAGGCGGTGGTGAGCGAGTTGCAGCGCCGCTGCCGGCGCAACTTCCCGGAGCGATTTCGCACGGCCACCGTGTACTACAAGCCGGGGCGTAATCGCACGGCCATGCAACCGGACTTCTACGTGCGCGCCACCGAGGATTGGCTCGTGTTCCCGCACGAAGTGCGCGGCCTGACGCGCGCGGAAATCCTCGCGAACAAACCGGTCGACGCGAGCTTCTTCCGCGACGGGCAGAGCTGACGCGCCCGCCGGCGCGACTCGCGCCGCCCCGCCCGCCGACCATCAGCCGCACGCGACGCGTGAGCGGGTTGCTCGAAGCAGGCACGACTCATACGCTCAGCCGCAAACAAAAAGGGAGTCTCGCCGTGCGCATTCGTCATTCTCTGTTCGGGCTCGCATTGATCGTGACATGCGCCGTGCAGGCGCAAACGCCGGGACCGAGCGCGCCCGCCGCCGCGCCGGCCAATCCGCGCGGCACGCCCACGACGATGGTCGTGAAGTTCCGCGTGAAAGCGGGCAAGAACGCCGAGTTCGAAAAAGCCTTCCGCGAAATGCAGGACGGCGTACGCGCGCACGAGCCGGGCAACGTCTACTACGACTTCTTCGTGGACAGCAACGACCCGCAGCTCTACGTGATCGTCGAGCGTTACAAGGACGCCGACGCGGTCGCGGCGCACGGCAAGAGCGAGCACGCGAAGAAGATGATCGCGACGATCCGTGATCTGATGGACGGGCCGATCGAGGCCGAACGCCTGATTCTGATCAGCGCGAAGCAGTAGCTCGCGACTTTCTCATTTGGCGCTCATCGCCGGCACGAGACGCTAGGTCAGCCCACGGCCGCGATCGGGCCGGACTCGTCGGCCTCGCCGATGAGCTTGGCGAGGTACGCCGGGTCCACCGGCTTCACGAGATGCCGGTCGAAGCCGGCCTCGAGCGTGCGGCGGCGGTCGTGCTCCTGGCCCCAGCCCGTCAAGGCGATGATCGTGACGGCATCGCCCCACGGACGTTCGCGCACGCGGCGGCACACCTCGTAACCATCGAGCTTCGGCATGCCCAGATCGAGCACCATGAAGTGCGGACGGAACTCCTCGGCCAGCGATACGGCGGCGGCTCCGTCGAACACGGCGCGCACCTCATGACCGTCGATCTCGAGATTGAGACGCAGGCTCTCGGCGCCATCGATATTGTCGTCGGCGACGAGCACGCGACGGCGCGTGGGCCGATGAAAGGCGCCGGCGCGATCCGCCGGCGCTGCCGCGGCGCTCGGCGCGGCGCAGAGCGGCAAGCGCACCGTGAACTCGCTGCCCCGCCCCGTGCCATCGCTCGTCACGTCGATGCGGCCGCCGTGCATCTGAGTGAGCTGTTGTGCGAGCGCCAGCCCGATTCCCAGCCCGCCCTGCGACAACGCGCTCCCGCGATCCACCTGCGTGAACATCTCGAACACGCGATCCAGCATCGCCGGCGGGATGCCGATGCCCGTGTCACGCACGCGGATGATAGCCATGTCCCCGTCGCGATCCGCGCGCAGGGTGATCTGGCCGCCGGGCGGTGTGTACTTGGCCGCGTTGTTCAGCAAGTTCTGCAGCACCTGCGACAACCGCGTGCTATCGCCTTCCACATAGAGCGGCTCGGAGGGCAGCTCGACCGTCAGGTGATGGCGGGCGGCGTCGATCAGCGGCCGGCTCACCTCGACCGCATTCGTGATGACGATGGCGAGCGGCACGATCTCGCTCTGCAACTGAATCTGCCCGAGCGTGATGCGCGACACTTCCATGAGGTCGTCGACGAGGCGGACCATCTGGCGCACCTGCCGATCGATCATGTCGCGCGCGTTCTGCATTTCCGGATCGCGGCTGCCGCGCAGTTGCATGAAGTGCAGCGCGTTCCGCATGGGCGCGAGCGGATTGCGCAGCTCATGCGCGAGAGTGGCCAGGAACTGATCCTTGCGCCGATCCGCTTCTTCGAGCCGCCGTGTGCTTGCGCGCAGCGCTTCCTCCGCGCGCCTGCGCTCGATGTACAGCACTGCCTTCTGTGCGAGCAGGTCCGCCTGATGCATCTCGCGCTCCGACGGAAAATGCGGCGTCGCGAAGTGTACCGACAGCGCGCCCATGGCCTCGCCCGCGCCCGAAATGAGCGGCACGCTGTGCACGGCCCGCACGTTCGTCGCGCGCGCGAGCTCGCGATAAGGCGCGACGGAGGGATCGGTCTCGGTGTCCATCACGATCACGCGCCGGCGCTCGATGAACGCGCGGCCCGAAGCGCCCGTGCCGGGCTCGACGCTGCCCAGAGCGCGTACAGCGGCGTCGTCGAACCCGGCACGGGCGGCCACCACCAGCCGTTTGATGGAATCGTCGTACAGGCAGATGAGGCCCTGAGTGGTGCCGTGAGCCGCGGCCGCGCACTGCAGAATCGCCAGCAGTTGCTCGGGCAATTCGTGCGTCTGTTCGAGTCGGCTGCTCAAGTCGTAAAGGCGCGAAAGGTCGCGCACTTGCTCGGCAAGCCGCTCCTGCGTTTCCCGCAGCACGTCCACTGTCATGCGCCTTCGGAGGCCCCCGCGGTGTCGGGCAGCAGAACATATCCGCAGCGCGCGTCCAATGCCATGGCGCGCTTTGGCGACAGACAGGGCTCGTGTGCCGCGGCGCGGCGCAACCGCAAGCTCGAGCTGAGCCTTTAGGCTTGGGTCGTTAACCCATTTAATACGGTGCGGATCTGCTCCAGCTCGATCGGCTTGACGAGATGGATCGCGAAGCCCGCCTCTTGCGAGCGGACCCGGTCCTTCACCTGGCCCCAACCGCTCACGGCGACGAGGGTCGTGCGCTCGGTGGCCGGCGAGCTGCGGAGTTGCGCGGCAAGCTGGTAGCCGTTGACCTCCGGCAAGCCGATATCGAGAAACGCGAAGTGCGGTGCGAACTCGCGGGCCGTGGCCAGGCCCGTCCGTGCATCGTGCGCCACGCGCACCTCGTGCCCGAGGCTTTGAAGGAGCATCGACAGGCTGGTCGCGAAATCCGCGTTGTCATCGACGAGCAGGATGCGCAGCGGGCTCAGACCCTCCGCCGCCGTTGCCCCGTTGCCGGCGTTGCGGTGCTCGCTCGCGCTCGCCGCGATCGGCAAGCGCACGATGAACGTGCTGCCCTTGCCGAGCCCCGGGCTGCGCACCTCGATCGTGCCCTCGTGCAGCTCGATGAGGCGGCGCGCGAGCGTCAGCCCGACGCCGAGGCCGGCTTGCTTGCGCTCGATCGACTGATCCACCTGCGCGAACATCTCGAAGATGCGCGGCAACGTCTCGGGCGCGATGCCGATGCCGTCGTCGGTGACGCGCACGGTGAGCCAGCCATCCTCGCGCTCCGCGGTGAACGCAATGTGGCCGCCGTCCTCCGTGTACTTCGCGGCATTGTTCAGCAGGTTCGAGAACACCTGGCCGAGGCGCGTCGCGTCGGCATTCAGATGGATCGGCTCCGCGGGCAGCGACACGGTGAGCTGGTGCTTGCGGGAGTCCATGAGCGGACGCACCGTTTCGACGGCGCTGCGTACGATCGGCGCGAGCTCGATGGACTCGCGCCGCACGGTGAGCTTGCCGGTGGTGATGCGCGCCACGTCGAGGAGGTCGTCCACCAGACGCACCATCTGCGCGAGCTGCCGCTCCATCATCGCGTGTGCGCGTTCGGCGACCTGCTGGTCCTTGCCCGCACGACGCAGGATCGCGACAGCATTCACCATGGGTGCGAGCGGATTGCGCAGCTCGTGTGCGAGCGTCGCGAGGAACTCGTCCTTGCGCCGATCCGCGTCGCGCAGTGCCGCCTCCGCGGCGCGGCGCTCTTCCGTCTCCGCTTGCAAGGAGCGGTTGGACGCCTCCACGGCGGCCGATCGCTCCCCGACCTCCACGAGCATCGCGTTGAACGCATCGACGAGCACGCCCACCTCGTCGTCGGTGGTCTTGGCGACGCGCGCGGAGAAGTCGCGGTCGTCTATCACCTTCTGCGTCGCGCGCGTCAGCTCGAGGATCGGGCTCGTCACCGTCTTCTTCAGGCGGGTAGCGAGACTCACGGCGACGATGAGGCTGCCCAGCATCACGGCGCCCAGAATCAGCAGGTAATCCCGTATGCGCGTGGACAATTCGTAGCGCGCGCGCAGATAGACGTAGCCGAGGCGCTCCTTGTTCTCGATGATGGGATGCACCAGCACGATCTGGCGGTCTTCGATGCGCCAGCCACGCCACGTCGGCAGCGGCGGCGCCACGGCGTCCACGCCCGGGCGCGCGTACATCGCGAACAGCGCGCCGTTCGGCCGGAAGATCGCCGCGACCTCCACCGGCTCGCGCGCCTGCAAGGTCGCGAGATTGGCCGAGGCGGTCTTCGGGTCCTCGAAGGCGAGCGCCGGGGCGGTGCTACGCGCGAGGATCTCCGCCTGCGTCGTGAGGTCCGCGACCCACATCTCGCGATACGTCTTCGCCTCGTAGATGACGAGCGCGATCGCGGCGACGAGCAGCGCAGCGAACGTCGTGGTCAACACGAGCCGCGTCAGCTTGCGTCCGATGGAGCCGGTGGTGGCGGGCAGGTTCTTCTGAAGCACGATTGCGTTTACGAATTACATTCCTCTGACTGCCAGCCGCGGCGCAAGTTGCGTATCCTACCGGTTTCGCTTGCTGACGTTCGACAGGGGATGACGAGAAGTGAGACACGGTGGCACGAGCCGCCCTGCCCGCGTGCGGTGCGCATCACCGCCAAGCTGCTGCTCTTGGCCGGCTTCGCATCGCACCTGCTGCCCGATGCGGCGCTCGCCGCCGAGCCGCGCGAGCCCGCGGACATGACCCTCGAGGAGCTCAGCCACCTCGTCGTCACCACCGTCTCGCGGCGGCCGCAGTCGCTGGCCAATGTCGCATCAGCCATCCAGGTGATCACCGGGGATGAGATTCGGCGCGCGGGCGCAACGAGCATCCCCGAAGCGCTGCGACTCGCGTCGAACCTGCAGGTCGCACAGATCACCGGCAACAGTTGGGCGATCACCGCCCGCGGATTCAATAGCACGCTAGCGAACAAGCTGCTCGTGATGATCGACGGGCGGACGATCTATTCGCCACTTTTCGCCGGCACGTTCTGGGAAGCGCAGGACGTGCCGCTCTATGACGTGGATCGCATCGAGGTGATCAGCGGGCCCGGCGGCACGCTGTGGGGCGCGAATGCAGTGAACGGCGTCATCAACATCGTCACGCGCAGCGCTGCCGAGACGCAAGGTCTCCTTCTGCGCGGCGGTGGCGGCGATGAGCTGCGCAGCAACGCAGCAATTCGTTACGGTGGCACGGCGGGCTCGACGAGCTACCGCGTCTACGCTCAGTACGCCGATCGCGATGCCACCCAATCGTCGGGTGGCGGCGATGCGATGAACGACTCGGACATCGGCCAGGCGGGGTTTCGCATCGACTGGGCATCGGGCCGCGGCGATGTCCTCACTCTGCAGGGCGATGCGAACGAGGCGCAGACGGCCGCGCCCTTCACGGCCGACGCCACCTCGCGCTCGCAGAATCTGCTCACGCGCTGGCGCCGGCAATTTTCGGCAACCAGCGAATTGCAGGTGCAGGCGTATTTCGACCGCGCCGTGCGCCGCGTGCCCGATTCGTACGGCGACGAGCTGCAGACATTCGACATCGAGCTGCAACATCACTTTCAGGCCGGCACGCGCCAGGACATCGTGTGGGGCCTCACCTACCGTTCCGAGCACGACCACTTCGAGCCCCTCGTCTACGCGCTCGATCCGCCCGCGCGAACGCTGCGTCGTCCCGGCGGATTCTTTCAGGACGACATCGCGCTCGTCTCTGACACGGTACACCTGACGCTTGGGACGAAGCTCGAAGACAACGAGTACAGCGGCGCCGAGTGGCAGCCGAGCATCCGACTCTCATGGCGCGTCAATCCGGACTCGCTGCTCTGGGGCGCCGTATCGCGCGCCGTGCGCACGCCTTCGCGTGTCGATCGCGACTTGGCCAATCGCACGCAGCCGCCGTTCACGGTGGGCAATCCGGATTTCGATTCGGAAAGGCTCATCGCGTACGAGCTTGGCCTGCGCACGCAGCCGTGGTCGCCGCTCGCGCTCTCCATCGCAACGTACTACAACGACTACGACGATCTGCGCAGCTACGAGCTGCCGCGCGTCGGCTCGATTCCGATCACGCTCGACAACCTCTTGCAGGGCGAGACGTACGGCGCGGAGCTCAGCGCCGACTACTATCCCAGCACGTTCTGGCGGCTCTCCGGGGGCTACACCTCGCTGCACGAGAGCTTCCACACGCAGCCGGGCAGCCGCGACCCGTTCGGCGGCGCGATCGATGCGCGCGACTGGAATCATCAGGCCTTTCTGCGCGCATCTCTCACGCTGCCCGCGAACCTCGAGCTCGATGGCATGCTGCGACACATCGGGCGAATTGCGAGCCAACGCGTGCCCGCGTACACGGAGCTCGATGTGCGGGCCGGCTGGCAGCTCTCCTCCGCCGTCGATCTTGCGCTCGTCGGCCACAACTTGTTGCACGACTCGCACGGAGAGTTCGGCCCGCCGGGTCGGCAGCTCATCGAGCGCAGCGTGTTCGCGTACATCACCTGGCAACCTTGATGAAGATATCGATCAGGATATGGGCCGCGTGCCTCGTGCTCATGGGACTCGCGGCGGGAGGGAGCCCGGCGCAGCCGATCGCGTATTCCGTGGAAAGCGTGAAGGCGGCGTTCCTGTATCGCTTTCTCGAATACGTCGACTGGCCGATCGAGGCGCAGCACGCTGAGCCGATCAGCATTGCGGTGCTGGCGGACGACAGGCTCGCCGCGGAGCTGCAGCACACCGTGCGCGGGCGCAAGGCGCACGGTCGCTCAATCGTTGCGCGTCGCGTGACGAGCTTGTCGGAAGGCCTCGATGCCGACGTTCTCTTCGTCGGTGAGCAGTGGAAAAAGACGCTGAGCGGGCTGCTCGGCGACCACGGCGGTGATCCGGTGCTCGTCGTCACCGAAGACGAGGGCGCCCTGGACCGCGGCTCAGTGATCAATTTTCTCGTGGTGGACGGGAACGTGCGGTTCGAAGTCTCGCTGCCCGCAGCCGAACGACGTGGGCTGAAGTTGAGCTCACGATTGCTCAGCGTGGCGCTGCGCGTCGAAAAGAGCGGCCTGCGGATCGAGCCGGCGACATCCGACGACAGCTACTGGGCGGTCCGCTAAGCCCTGAGCGCGCTTCTTGCGCCGAATGGTGCGCGCGAGGCGACCAGCGTCGTCGCCTACTCGCGCGCGAGCGCTCAAGCTCAGCGCCTGCGCAGCACGCGCGGTCGGGGAGCGTCAGATCATGAGCACGTTCAGCCGTCGACGATTCATGGCTCTCGCGGGTGCGTTCGGCGCCTCCGTCGCCTGGGCGAGCGAGCGCCCGCAGCCCTCGCGCGTCAGGTGGGTCGAGCGGCGCGATGTCTACGCGGAAGGCGTGGCCTCGGGCGATCCGCAAGCCGATAGCGTTCTCCTGTGGACGCGCCGGCCGTTCGCGTCCGGCAAGCGCGAGCGACTCCTCGTCGAGGTCGCCGAGGACGAGAAGTTCGAGCGTGTGATTTCCCGCGCCACGGCTCACGTCTCACCGGCATCCGATTGGACGACGCGCGTGCTGGTGAGTGGGCTTCAGCCCGCGCGGGTGTACTGGTATCGATTCACGGATGCGGACAATTGCGGCAGCCGGATCGGGCGCACGATCACCGCACCGGCGTTGAGCGACGAGCGGCCCGTGAAGTTCGCGTTCGTGAGCTGCCAGAACGTCTGCCAGGGCGCGCAGAACGCGTACCGCCGCATGATCTTCGAGGACCAGAAGGCGCCTGCACACGATGCAATCCAGTTCGTGCTGCATCTCGGAGACTTCATCTACGAGCTCGTGTGGTATCCGGAAGACCGGCCGCAGGGAATGTACGACCGCCGGCTGCGCGACGTGGTGCGCTACGCGCACGGCCAGAAGGTGCAGGACTTTCACATTCCGACTACGGTGGACGACTACCGCGCCGTCTATCGCGCGTACCTTCACGATCCGGATCTACAGGACGCGCGCGCCCGCTGGCCGTTCGTCGACATGTGGGACAACCACGAGTTCTCATGGCTCGGCTGGCAGGCCATGCAGGTGTTCGGGGGCAAGACCGTGCCGGCGCAAACGCGGAAGGTCGCGGCGAATCAGGCATGGTTCGAATATCACGCCGCGCGCGTGCGGCAGGCCGGCGGGCGCTCGCTCGAAACCTTCGCCGCGCCGCGCGTGAAGGACGCGCCGATCGAGCAATTCGACTCTCATGGGCTCGGCGAGGAGAGCGGCAATCGCGCGGCCATCGACAGTCTCATCGCCTATCGCGCGCTGCGCTTCGGACGCAACGTCGAGCTGCTGATCACGGACCAGCACAGCTTCCGATCGCGGGACCCGACGCTGCAGCCCGAAGCCGCGGCACTCGACGACGAGGCGTTTCCGGAGTTGGTGCCGCTCGAGGCAATGCAGATTCTCGACGCGGGCCGCGCTTATGACGGGGGCAAGCCGCCGCCGACCATGCGCTTCGGTGCGACCGAAATTCCCAATTTCCGCAAGGACTCGCCGCCGCAGACGATTCTGGGTGCCGAGCAGAAGGCGTGGTTCCTCGGCAAGCTGCGCAACTCGAAGGCGACGTGGAAGGTGTGGGGCAACAGCGTCGGCACGCTCGACTTCCGCGTCGATCCGCAGAATTTGCCCGAAGGGTTGGGCAAGCCCTGGCCCGGCGCGGGCTATGCGGTGTTCGGCGGCGGTGGCGATTTCAGCACGGCGTATGTCGAGCGCGCGGAAATCTACGATGCGATCCGTGATGCCGGCATCACCGGATTCGTGACCGTATCCGGCGATCGTCACAGCTTCTGGGCGGGGCTCGCCGCGAAGGCGCTACCGCCGCAGAAGATGGAGCCCCTGGGCGTTGCCTTCATTACGGGCTCGATCTCGGCGCCGGGGTTGGTCGAGGCGTACGAGCATCGCTTTCCCAAAGATCATCCACTGCGTGCGCTGTATCTCGCGGACCTGCCGGGCGAGGCGCGGCCGCAGCCAGCGATCAACATGCTCCTGCTGCATGGCGTGCGCTCGTGCCTGGAGTATCAAAAAACGGGCGACGCCCGAGCGGCGCGCAAGCTCTCGAACCCCGAGCTCGCGCCGCACCTCTCGTTCCTCGATCTCGGCGGGCACGGCTACGCGACGGTGCGCGCGACGATCTCGACCGTGGAAACCGAGTTCGTGTGCATTCCGCGGCCGCTCGAGCGCGCTGAGGCGGCCGATGGTGGGCCGTTGCGCTATCGGGTGCTTCACACCGCGAAACTCTGGGCGGCCGGTGAGTCCCCGCGACTGGAGCAGCGCGTGCTCGAAGGCGATCCAACCCTGTCGCTCTGAGGGCCGCACACGCATCTGCAGCCAGTGGACGCCCGCCACGTCGGCCGGGCGTCACGCTCGACGTGCGCTCAGGGCGTCGTGCTTTCCACCGCGACGGCGGGGTCTTCGCTACCGCGCCGGCGGCTCGCGGGCACGTGCGTGCGCAGCGAGTAGAAGCTCACGACCACGACGAGAATGCCGATCGCGACGGCATAGAAGAAGTAACTCACGGGCGGCCGCGGATCGAGCGCGAAGAACCCACCGGCGAACACCGTGCTGAGGACGCCTCCGATACGCGATACCGTTTGCGCGCAACCGACACCCGCCGCGCGCAAGTACGTGGGGTACGAATGCGCGCCGACCGTGTACAGGAACGACTGCATGCCATTCAGCGACGTGCCGGCCGCGATGAGCAGCAGCAGTAGCTGAAGATTCGCGTGCCCCCCGGCGGCAAGCACGGCGCCGCCGACCAAGAACGTCGCGAGCGCGCCGACGAAGGCGAGCCCCGCGCCGACGATGCGCGAGCCGAAATACCCGATGAGCACGGCACCGCCGATCGCACCGAACATGCCGCCGAAATTGAAGAGCTTCGAGCCCTGCAGCGAGTCGTGCAGCGGCATGCCCGTCTCGCGCAACACGGTGGGCAGCCCGTTCACGAACGAGTAGAGGCACAGCGTGTTGAACGCGAACGCGAGCCACAGCAGCAGCGTGGTCGAGAGATAGGTCTTGTTCAGCAGAGTCACGAACCAGTTGCCCGGCGGCGCCGGCGGCTCCGCGACCGCGAACTGCTCCGTCCCGTCGAAACGCCGCTCGCGCAGCAGCCGATTGAGCAGGCGCGCGAGTTGCGGATGCCTCTCCCGGCGCGTGGCGAGATACCGCGGCGATTCCGGCAGCAGGAAACAGGCGATGGCCAGAAAGACGAGCGGCAGTCCCGCACCGATCCAGAAGATCGTGCGCCAGCCGTATTCGGGAATGATCCACTGCGCGATGCCGGCGCCGACCATCCCTCCCGTCGGGACCGCGACGATCGAGACGGCCACCGCGACATTGCGCGCGTGCTTCGGCGTCCACTCGGTAATCATGGTCGCCGCGAGCGGCGTCACGCCGCCGAGGCCGATGCCCGTGAGCAAGCGCCAGGAGAACAAGCCCCACAGGTTCGTGGCCAGCGCGCTCAGCAGCGAGCCGGCGAACAGGAATGCGAGACACCAGATGTACGACTTGCGCCGCCCGATCACATCGCCGAGGCGGCCGAGCGCAACGGAGCCGATCGCCATGCCGATCATGCTGCCGCTCTGGAGCCACAGCACAGATGATGGCGAAACGTGCCACTCGGGAATGATCACCGGCGCGACGAACGCCATCGTCTGCAGGTCGTACCCGTCGACGAGCATCATCAGGACGGTGAGGAACGTGATCCCGAGAGGAACCCCGATGAACTTGGCCGAATCGACGACCCCCGTGACTTCGATCGTTTTGTTGTCCATCCGGCAGGCTATATACACGTTGCGGCGCCGGGGCTAAAGCGCCGGCCCGCGCTGTCCGCTCACTGGCCGGGGCACGGCGGCCACAGAGAGAGCTCGCAATCGCCAATGCTCGACCTCCGCAGACCCGCGGCAGACCGAGACCGGGCCGCGAGCCGCTTCGCGAGATCGCCTCGGGTACAACGCGTCGAGTGCGGGCGCTCAGGTTGACGAAGGCCGCGCACGACGGCGCGCGGTAATCACGCTCGCTCGCGATGAAACACGCCGCCAATCAGCGGCGTGAGCCCGCTCGGATGTGCGCACACGACAGGGGCTGCTTTTCGGAACGCGCTGGGCCACGCGTCTCCGGCTTCTCGATGTGAGCGAGTCGGTTACCCGGCGCGCGCAACAGTGACTCGCGAAAGCGAGAATCCCTGCCAAAAGTGAGTGCCGTGGCCTGACCGACCGCGCTGATCGTGCCGCTCACGTCCTGGCACATTGACGCCCATTCGAAACCCCGTGAGACCCCCGACGCCCGTATCCGAAGCCGCCGCAAGGCCTTCGGATGCGGGCAATTTCCTGCAGTAAACTGGCACGCCATGGGAGCTGCACCGCCGTTGGAGCACGTCGAAGACCACGGCCTCCGGGAGGCGGCGACCCTTTGTCAGGTGGTGGAGGAGATCAGCTCGGAGCTCGAGCTGCGGCCTCTGCTGACGCGCATCGTCGCGCACGCCTGCGAGCTGCTGGGCGCGGACGACGGGTCGATCGGTCTCTTCGACCCGGTGCGCAAGGTGATCCGGACCGAAGCGATCTATCGCATGCCCGCGCGCGAGCAGGGGGCCGAGGTGCCGGCCAATGTCGGCCTCGCCGGCAAGGTTCTCGCAACCGGCGCGCCGCTCATCCTCGACCGCTACGGTGATCTCGGCGACGTGCCGCTGCCGGAGCTGGCCGAGAATTCCGTCATCGGCGTGCCCATTCGCAGTCATGGTGAGCTGGTCGGCTTCTTCGGTATCGGCGCGCGGCCGCCGCGCAAGTTCGACTCGCGCGACCTGGCGACGCTGCAGCTCTTCGCGCGCCACGCGGCGCTCGCCATAGACAACGCGGTGCGCTATCAGCGCGAGAAAAGCCGCAGCGAGCGCCTCGCATTGATCGCACGCGTGTCGCGACTCGTATCCGCCGGGCTCGAGCCGATGGACCTCGTCGCAACCGCCGCGCAGGTGATTCACGAGCAACTCGGCTATCCGAACGTCGTCATTCCTCTGCTCGAAGACGAGCACCTCGTGTACCGGGCCCACGCCGGCGCGTATCGCGAAATCTTCCGCGAGGAATATCGATTGCACGTCTCGCAGGGCATCACCGGCGCGGCCGTGCGCACCCATATGGCGCAGGTCGTGAACGACGTGACGCAGGACCCGCGCTACGTCCCACCTCCCCTGCCCATCGACGTGACGGCGGAGCTGGCGGTGCCGATCGTGCTCGGCCACGAGGTGTTCGGCGTCGTGAACATCGAAGGCCGTGCCGCCTTCGATCGCGAGGACATTTCGAGCATTCAGGTGATCGCGGACCATCTGGCCGTGGCCATCAAGAACGCACGGCTGTTCGACGATGCGCGGGCGGCGGCGGTCATGCGCGAGCGCCAGCGGCTCGCGCGCGATCTGCACGATTCGGTCACGCAGGTGCTGTCGAGCATCAGCCTGATGTCGCAATCGATAATCGCGGCCTACAGGAAGGATGCGCAGGAAGGCGAGCGCCGCGCCCGCCGCATCAAGGAGCTCTCGCAGCTCGCGTTCGCGGAAATGCGCCGGATGCTGAACGAGTTGCGGCCGGTCGCAACGGGCGGCAACCCGGGCACACGCGCCGGCGCACTGGCCGAGATCGAAAGCTACGGCTTGAAGCGGGCGCTGCAGAGCTTGCTCGCCGTGCTCGCCCCGGAAACCGCGGACGTGCATTTCGACTTCGCCAACTATCGCTTCCAAGCGCTCGAGCACGAGGAAGCGCTTTATCGCATCTGCCAGGAAGCCGTGTCGAACTCGTTGCGTCATGGAAATGCACGGCGTATCACCATTCGCGCCGAGGTAGTCGATGCGCGGCGGATTCGCGTCGAGGTGGCGGACGATGGCCAGGGCTTCGATGCCACCGAGCCGACCGTGCTCGTGCACACCGCGCTCGGCGGTCTCGGCATGCAGACGATGCGCGAGCGCGCCATCGCGCTCGGCGGCACCACCACCATTCACTCGAAGCCCGGCCAGGGCACGCGAGTCCTCGTTGACTTGCCACGGAGCGACCGATGAACACCCGCGTCAAGACTCCCGCGCCCGGCACCGCTTCGGGCGCTCTGCGCGTGTTACTCGTCGACGACCACGCCATCGTCCGCGAGGGCCTGCGCGCGCTGCTCGAAGAGGACGCGCGCATCTCCATCGTCGCCGAAGCCTCGAACGGCAACGAAGCGACGGAAATGGCCGCGCGACTCACGCCGGATCTCGTGCTGATGGATCTGAAAATGCCCGGACTGCCCGCCGCGGACGCCATTCGCGTCATTCGCGCGCGCAGCCCTTCGACTCACGTGCTCGTGCTGACGAGCTACGTGGACGACGAGCAAGTCCAGGCCGTGCTCAGCGCGGGCGCGCTCGGATACGTGCTGAAAGACGTGGCGAAGAGCGAGCTCTTGCGCGCCATGCAAACGGTGGCGCGCGGCGAGCCGTGGCTGCACGCGGAGGCGCAGCGGCTCATCGTGAATCGGCTTCGCCGGCCGGCGCAGCTCGATCCTTTGGAGTTGCTCACCGAGCGTGAGCGCTCGGTGCTGAAGCTGATCGCGCCGGGCCGCAGCAACAAGGACATCAGCCGCACGCTGTCCCTCACCGAGGGCACGGTGAAGGGCTACGTGAGCAACATACTCGCGAAGCTCAAACTCGAGGATCGAACCCAGGCCGCGCTGCTTGCCGTCAGGCACGGCCTGGATCAGTGACACCTCCGGGCTCGCCGCCGGGCTTCAGCATGTGCGCTTCTGAAGAGCGGCCTCCATGCCGTCCACCCAGCGCCGCAAGGCGGCGGTGGCTCGGTCGTACGCGGGATCGAGCGCGCTCCCGGCTCTGAACCATTTCGCCTCCCAGTGCGTGGCTGCAATCGCCGGTTCGAGCTCCAGCGCCGCGGTGCGCTCGAAGGCTGCGTGGAGAGTGATGGGCGTGGTGATCCTGCTCATCGTCGGTTCCTTTCGGGTGGTGAACGTCAGGTGAGCGAAATCATGGGCGCGCGGCGCCCTGCGATCTGTCAATGTGTCGACACAAGAAACTTCAGAGGCCGTGCGACGCGCGCCGCGCGAGATTCCGGCGCCGCCGGCTGCACAACAGCCCGACGAGAGTGTGCGGAGGAGCTAGCCTTGTTGAGTGACCTTCTGCATCGCGCGCGGATCCGCGATGGTGACGCTGCCGCGCCCGAGCGCGATCCAGCGCTGCGCGCGCCACGACTGCAGATGCTGGTTCACGACCTGGCGCGACAAGCCGAGAAATTGCGCAAGCTCCTCCTGCGAGATGGCGAGCCGCGTCCCTTCCGGCGATTCGCGCCCGTGCACGCTCGCAAGACTCAACAGGCGCTTCGCGATCTTCGCGGGCACGCCGAGCAAGGCCGAGTCTTCCATCTGCTCCGCGGTCCAGCGCACGCGCTTGCAGAGCAGTTGAATGAGGTGCTCCGCGAGCTGCGGCTCGGTGCGCAACAGGGCGAAGAACGCATCGCGCGCGATGATCGTGAGCTCGGTGCGCGTCATCGCGGTCGCCGTTGCGGTGCGCGGGCTGCCGTCGAGCAGCGCGATCTCGCCGAACGCGTCGCCCGGCTCCATGATGTTCAGGAAGACTTCTTTGCCGCCCGCGCGGCTCGCGCTGATGCGCACGCGCCCGGTCACCACGCCGCACAGCGAATCGCCGGGATCGCCGCGCATGAAGATGATGGCGCCCTCCTCGAAGATGCGCCGCGTGGCGAGCGCGGCCACCCGATCGATCGTCTTTTGCGGCAAGCCACGAAACAGGTGATTCCGCTCGATCAGCGTCTTCGCGTTCAGTGCCACGGCGAGAGTACCCGTACCGTCCGCGGATGGGGACGTGCGGGGCGCAGTATATCGTCTCGCTTCCCGATTCTCTGGCGGCAAACGCATGCGTAGGTCTCACGCGATCGCCGGGGCATGGGTCGTGGCCTGCTGCGCATGCTCGCCACCAGCCCTGGCGCAATACGAAGTGGAGGAGGACCGCCGCGTGTGGCTGCGGGCGCTGCTGGACGTGCGTCTCGTGCGCGCCGGGCCCGCGACGAGCTGGACCGACGCGGGCTTCGGCAAGCTGCGCTACGGCGGCGAAGCCACGGCTTCCGGCTTCGAGCGCAAGACGCGCGTCGAGCTGGCGCAACTCGCGATCGAAATCGGTGCAGCCCTGCCCTGGAACGTCCGCGCGCACGTGCAGGCGAATCTCGAGCACGATCTCGCCGATGACTACGAGCCGTGGCTCATCGAGGCCATCCTGCGCAAGGAATGGGGTGACGCGAAGCGCGGCTTCGGCGTGCAGACGGGCCTGATGAACACGCCCTTCTCCCTCGAGCACACCGGCCCCGCCTGGCTGCCGGAGCACACCATCACGGCCTCCGCGCTGACTAGCTGGCTCTGGGAGGACACGAGTTTCGCGGGCATCGAGGGGGAGTGGTGGCACGCTACCCGATCCGGAATTCGGCTCGGCGCGCTCGCCGGCGTCGCGTGGGGTCCCGATCAGTTCGGCCGCCTGCTCGCGCTACGCGGCTGGGCGATGGGTGATGGGCTCAGCGGCCTCAATAGCGATCTCGCCCTGCCCAACCGCACGGAGCGTACCGACATATTCAACGAACGCGATGGACGCCCGGCGGCATATACCCGGCTGACCTTGAGCGACGCGCAGGAAATCGCGACCCTGATGCTGGGTTATTTCGATAACCGCGGCGACGAGAGGGAGTCCGGCGTGTGGCGTACGCATTTCAGTACTGTCGGCCTCACACTGCATCCGCATGCGAATGTCGACGTGCTAGCGCAGTATCTCGATGGCACTGCGCACGTCGCCACGCCGAACAACGACAGCTCGCTGCGGGCGTACTACGGACTCGTATCCTTTCACACTCAGCGGCAGCGTGTGAGTGTTCGCTACGACGACTTCCGCCTGCACGATCTCGACGGGCCACCCAACACCGCCGAGAACGGGCACGCCGTGACGTTGACGTATCAATATCAATTCGGCCTGCGGCATCGCCTGGCCGCAGAGTACATCTGGATGCAAAGCCATCGCGTGGCGAGCCCGTTCACCAATCCCACCCCCGATGGCTGGCAACTGAGCTATCGGTATCGGTACTGACACGTGAGCGGCGCGGCTCCGAAATCGATCCTGCGGGTGTTGGCGACTCTCTTGGCGCCGATGGCGTGCGCCGTGGGTGCGCCTTCGATTACCGGACGCGTCCTCGCGCCGGACGGCAAAGGGATTGCCGACGCGGTCGTGTTCGTGCAAGCGCCCGCGGACGGCGCGAAGATGCCCGACGGCGTCGTCCCGATGGCCACGATGGATCAGATCGAGAAGACGTTCGTGCCGGGGCTGCTACCCATCGTCGTGGGCACCACGGTGCGCTTTCCGAATCACGATCAGATTCACCATCACGTCTACTCGTTCTCGCGCACGAAGACATTCGAGCTGCCACTCTACAAGGGGACGGACGCGCCACCGGTGCTCTTCGACAAGGTGGGCGTCGTGAAAGTGGGTTGCAACATCCACGATTGGATGTCCGCCATCATTCTCGTGCTGCCGACGCCCTACTTCGCGCAAACCGATGCGGACGGGCGTTTCACGCTTGCCGATCTGCCGCGCGGCGAGTACAGCGTCGTCGCATGGCACGAGCGCAGCAAGTCGAAGCCGGAGGACACGGCGCAGTCGATCACCGTCGGCAGCGGTCCGACAATCGAAGCGAATTTCACGCTGACACTCGGACCGGTGCGCACCCGGCCCGCCGTGCGCGGGTCGCGTAGAGAGCCATGAGCTGGTGGGCGCGCCGCAATCTGCGTACGAAGATCTTTCTGGCGTTTTCGTCGCTGATTCTTGCCGTGCTGCTCGCGACGCTCGGGTTCACGCAGCTCGTCGTGAGTCGGGACGCCAAGCGCACGCTGAGTCGCGAGCTGCTGACGACCGGCCAAGTCTTCCTGGACCTCATGCGCGAGCGCGCGGCGCGCCTCAAGAGCAATTCCGTGCTGCTGGCGAGCGACTTCGGCTTGAAGCGCGTCATCGCGACGTACGATCCGGAGACGCTCGCGTCGGCGGCGCTGAGCTATCAGGAGCGGATCGGTGTCGAGCTCTTCTGGATCACGGACGAGTCGGGGGTGCTGCTGACGGTATCTCAACAGAAAGCGGACGTGCCGCGGTCCATCGCGAGCTTTCCGCCGGTTCACGAAGCGCTCCGGACGCAGCAGCCCGCGTCCGCCATCGCCGAGGTGAACGGGACCCTGTTTCAGGTGGTCGCCGTGCCGGTGTTCGGGCCCGACGTGATCGGATTTCTCGTGCTCGGGCACGTCATCGACGATGCGCTCGCCACTCGCCTCAAAGAAGAGACGGGCTCGGACATCTCGTTCGTGACGGACACGCGCGTGTTTGCGTCCTCGCTGCCTGGGCGGAAGCGTGGGCTTGCAATGGCTTCCGGGCAGCGGCGAGCGCAGCTCTTACGCGCAAGCACACGCACCTCCTTGCTGCTCGATGTCGGCAACGAGCGTTACATGTCGCTGGCCGTACCCATTGAAGCGCATGTCGCCCGGCCGCTGTACGCGTTGGTGCAAGGGTCGTACGACCGAGCGCTTGCGCCGCTCTATGCGCTGCAGCTCCGCATCGCCGGGATTGGCGCCGCCGCGCTCGCCATTGCGCTACTGGTCGGGATGGGGCTCGCGGGCGGCATCATCCGGCCCGTGCGCACGCTCGTCGCCGGCATGCACGAGGTGCTGAAGGGGAATCTGCGTTATCGGTCGAAGATCGAGCGCGAGGACGAGCTCGGGTTTCTGGCACATTCCTTCAACGAGATGGTCGGCGGACTGGAGGAGCGGGAGCACATCAAGGACACGTTCGGCCGGTTCGTGTCCCGCGATGTCGCCGCGGCGGTGCTCGACGGACGCGTACCGCTGCAGGGAGAGCGGCGGGAGGTCAGCATTCTGTTTCAGGATATTCGGGGGTTCACTGCGCTCAGCGCGCAGCTCGATCCGGCGACCCTGTTGCGCGTGCTGAACCAGTTCTTCACCGAGGTCGTCGCGGCGGTGGAGTCCGAGGGCGGCGTCGTCAAGCAGTTCACGGGGGATGGCGTGATGGCGCTGTTCGGCGCGCCGCAGTCACGCGCGGATCATTGCGAGCGTGCCGTGCGCGCCGCGCTCGGCATCGTGTCGCGCCTCGATCGGCTCAACGTACAGCTTGCGCAGCAAGGCGTGCCGGCGCTCGCGATTGGAATTGGCATTCATGTGGGTGAGGTCATCGCCGGCCTCATCGGTCCGGACGAGCGCGTGGAATACGGCGTCGTCGGCGAGCCCGTGAATCTTGCGAGCCGCATCGAGTCGCTGACCAAGGCCACCCGCGCGGTCGTGCTCGTGTCGAAGGAGATCGCGGACCGGCTCGGGCCGGAGTTTTCCTTGGGGCGCACGAGCGAGCTTCCCGTGCGCGGCCGCAGCCAGCCGGTTGAAGTCGTGGAGGTGCTGCCGCGTCGGAGCGTCGCGGCCCGCCGAGAGGATGGCGCTTCGCCGTCTTCGACGTCGTCGATGCGCTGAGCAGCGGCGGAATTCGCAACGCGGGTGGGTCGCGCGACGGAAGCTCGCTCTCGCCTCGATATCGCGCGGCGCACGCGCTCGCCGACTCGTGCCTCGATGCCGCTCGACGCGCCCGCTCGGTTGGCTCACGCCTGCATGCGCTCGGCTACCTCACGCCTTCGTCGTGCTCGGCGCGAAGCGCGCGATGAGGTCGTAGTGCGTGCCGGGGAAGACCTGGCGCACCTGCGTGATGTGCTCGGAGCCGCGCCACGTGCGGCGGTCGACGGCGAGGCACGCATCGCGCACTTCGATGTCGAGAGTCGCCGCGATATCCCGGTCGGCGTTGATGGCGGAGATGCGGTGTTCGGCTTGCGTCCATGGCACGTGACCCAGCAGCCACGTTCCGGGGGACTCGACAGCGAAGTCGACATGCGCCGCCTCGGGTACGGCGGCGAGGCTGATCAGGCGATCCTCGAGCGCGAAGGGTCTTCCGTTGGCGAGATGCAGGCAGCGTAGCGCGAGCAGATCGCCATCGCGCGCCAGCGCCTTTTCATCAGTGCGTCTGGCGAGCGGCTTGCGACGCCGGCGCGCCAGCAGCTTCAGGCCATAGTCTTCGCCGCGCGCGACGATCTCGGCCTGAATGTCCGGGATCTCGAGAACGACCGACTGGATACGCGGCTGGGCAACAAACGACCCCGCCCGACGGCGGCGCACGATGAGGCCCGCATCCGCGAGAGCCGCCATGGCCTTGTTCACCGTCATACGTGCGCAGCCGTACTGCGCCATCAGCTCGTGCTCGAAGGGAATGCGATCGCCTGGACGCCACTCGCCCGAGAGAATGCGCCGCTCGATCTCGGCGCGAATCCGCCGATGCAGGCTATCGGACTCGATCGCCGGCCGTGTCTTCACTGCGTTCTTCATGCGCGCACCAGCCGCGCAAGCGCCGTGCGATAACGTGCCTCGATTTGAGGACGCGCGTGATGGCGGCCGCCGGATACGACCTTCCGCCCTGCCCGCCACACGCAGTCGATACAACGCTCGCCGCCCGCGAAGACGAACGTGTCGAGAATCTGATCGCCCTCGCGCCCTGCGAACCGCACATCGCCCGCATCCAACGAGAAGAAGTCCGCCGGCGCACCGACTTCGAACCCGCCGCGCGCCCCCATCGCCTGCGTGCCGCCCTGTAGCGCGGCGTCATACAGCGTGCGCCCTGTCGAGCGATTCGCGCCACCGGCAAGCACGTTGCGCATCCGATCGCGCAGCCGCTGGCTGTACTCGAGCTGCCGCAACTCCTGGGCGGCGCTGATCAGCACATTCGAATCCGTGCCGATGCCGACCGCGCCCTTTGCATTGAGAAACGATGCCGCCGGGAACATCCCGTCGCCGAGATTGGCTTCGGTGATGGGACAGAGCCCGACCACCGCGCCACTTCGTGCCAGCGCGAGCGCCTCGGCTTTCGTGACATGCGTCGAATGCACGAGGCACCAGCGCCTGTCGACCGGCGCGGAGGCGAGCAACCACTCGACCGGCCGCTGACCCGACCACGCGACACAATCCTCGACTTCACGCGTCTGCTCCGCCGCGTGAATGTGAATCGGCCCCGTACCCGCGAGCGGCGCGACCGCGGCCAGCTCCTGCGGAGTGACGGCGCGCAAGCTATGAGGTGCCACCCCGACGACCGCGTGCTCCAAAGGCGCGACGACTTCGCGACTCGCCTCCAGCAACCGCGCGAATTGATCGACGCTATTGATGAAGCGCCGCTGGCCCTGAGTCGGCGGGCTGCCGCCGAATCCGCCGTGCGCGTAGAACACCGGCAACAGCGTGAGCGCGATCCCCGTCTGCGCCACCGCCGCGGCGACTCGAACCGCCATCTCCGCGATGTTGGCGTACGGCTTCCCGCTCGGGTCGTGGTGCAGGTAGTGAAACTCGCCGACGCGCGTGAAGCCTGCCTCCAGCATTTCCATGAACGCATGCGCCGCGATGGCTTCCGCGTCATCCGGCGTGATGCGGCCGACGAAGTGGTACATGAGCTCACGCCAGGTCCAAAAGCTGTCCGCGCTCGGCCCGCGATGCTCGGTGAGCCCCGCCATCGCCCGCTGAAAAGCATGACTGTGCACGTTCGACAGCCCCGGCAGGCCGACACTCGCGCGCTCATCTTCCGCGCGCGGCGCAACGCCGCGTTCGATGGACGCGATGACGCCGCCCGCGATACCGACACGCACCTGCGCCGCCCAACCCTGCGGCAGCAGAGCGCTCTCGAAATGCACCGATTGAATCGAGCTTTGCACTGGACACGGCCTCCCGGGCTGGGATATGTATAGACATTATGCGGCGCGCCGTCCAGCCCAGCTCCTGCCCTCATCTGCGGGCCCAGCGCTCTCGACCCGCGCCACCGCCCCTTGATGATCGAGGATCAGCGCGGCGAGCTGACGACGCACGAAAGGAGCATCACTCCGGCGCGGTGCGCCGGCCCGCAACGAGGATCAGCCGTGCGTTGTGACACGATCTGGCGCAGCGCGCGCCTCGCAACGCTCGCGGCCAACCGCCCCGGCCTGGGTGAAATCGATGACGGCATCGTCGCCTGTCGCGACGGAACCATCATCTTCGCCGGCCCGGCCAGTGACGCGCCCCGCAAGCTCGACGCGCCAGAAGTCGTGAACTGCGAAGGACGCTGGATCACCCCCGGCCTCATCGATTGCCACACGCATCTCGTGCACGGAGGCCATCGCGCGCACGAATTCGAGATGCGCCTCGCCGGCGTGTCCTACGAAGCCATCGCGCGCCAAGGCGGCGGCATCGTCTCGACCATGAATGCGACGCGTGCCGCAAGCGAAGCCGAGCTGATCGCAAGCGCCCTGCCCCGACTCGACGCGCTTCTTGCTGAGGGCGTCACGAGCATCGAGATCAAGTCAGGCTACGGTCTGAGCCTCGAGCACGAGCGCAAACAGCTCCTCGCGGCACGCGCGCTCGGACGCGAACGTCGCGTCACGGTGAGCACGACCTTTCTAGGCGCCCACGCGCTGCCGCCCGAGTTCGCAGGTCGTCCCGACGAGTACATCGACGAAGTCTGTGAGCGCATGATCCCGGCGATCGCAGCGGAAGCGCTGGCCGATGCGGTGGATGTGTTCTGCGAGCGCATTGGCTTTTCACCCGCGCAAACGCGCCGCGTGTTCGAAGCCGCGCGGTCGCACGGTCTTGGGGTGAAGCTGCATGCCGAGCAACTCTCCAACTCACACGGCGCAGCGCTCGCCGCGAGCTTCGCCGCGCTCTCCGCAGACCATCTCGAGTACCTCGACGAGGACGGCGTCATCGCGATGGCGACCGCGGGCACGACGGCCGTCCTGCTCCCCGGCGCGTTCTACTTCGTGCGCGAAAAGCAGGCTCCACCGATCGATCTACTGCGTCGGCATCACGTGCGCATCGCGCTAGCGACGGATTGCAACCCTGGCACATCGCCGCTCACGTCGCTGCTGCTCGTCATGAACATGGCCGCAACCCTTTTTGGCATGACCGTCGAGGAGTGCCTCGTCGGCGTCACTCGGGCGGCCGCGCACGCGCTCGGCATGAGCGAGCGCATCGGCACGCTCGAGGCCGGCAAGTCCTGCGATCTGGCGATCTGGAATATCGAGCGCCCCGCCGAGCTGGTGTATCGGATGGGATTCAACCCACTGCACGCGCGCGTCTGGAGAGGACAGTGAGCACCGTCATTCTGAAACCCGGGGAGGTGACGCTCGGAGAGTGGCGCGCCATCTATGCCGGCGCGAACGCCGCGCTCGACCAGTCCTGCGAGCCGCGGATCGCAGCCAGCGCCGCGGCGGTGTCACGCATCATCGCGAAGGATCAGCCGATCTACGGCATCAACACCGGCTTCGGCAAGCTCGCGAGCGTGCGCATCGACGACGCGGACCTTGCGCAACTGCAGCGGAACCTCGTGCTCTCGCATTGCGCAGGCGTCGGCGAAGCGATGCCGTTGCGCGTGACGCGCCTCATGATGGCGCTGAAGCTCGCAAGCCTCGCGCAAGGCGCATCGGGCGTGCAGCCCGCGACGGTTCGGCTCCTCGGCGCGCTGCTCGAGAAGGGATTGACTCCCGTCATTCCTTCGCAGGGCTCGGTGGGTGCATCCGGCGATCTCGCGCCGTTGTCGCACCTCGCCGCCGCGCTCATCGGCATCGGTGAGATCGAGGTGGATGGCGAGCGCGTGCCCGCACTCGCGGCGCTGACGTCGGCCGGCCTCACGCCCCTCACGCTCGCGCCCAAAGAGGGCCTCGCGCTGCTGAACGGCACTCAGTTCTCGACGGCCTATGCGCTCGCCGCGCTCTTCGAAATCGAGACACTGTTCCGCACGGCGCTCGTCACCGGGGCGCTCGCCACCGAAGCGGCGAAAGGCTCGGACACGCCCTTCGATCCGCGCATCCACGCGCTGCGCAGGCATCGCGGCCAAGTCGAAACCGCGGCCGCGCTGCGCGCGTTGATGGCCGGCTCGGCGATCCGCGCGTCGCATCTCGTTGCGGACCCGCGCGTGCAGGATCCCTATTGCCTTCGCTGCCAGCCGCAGGTGATGGGCGCCGCGCTGGACCTGCTGCGCTATGCGGCCACGACGCTCGCGCACGAAGCCAACGGCGTCTCCGACAATCCGCTGATCTTCCCCGAGTCCGACGACGCGCTGTCGGGCGGCAACTTTCACGCGGAGCCGGTCGCCTTCGCCGCCGACACGATGGCCATCGCGATCTGCGAAATCGGCTCGCTCGCGGAGCGTCGCATCGCGATGCTCGTCGACCCGGCGCTCTCCGGGCTGCCCGCGTTTCTCACGCCGAACCCCGGTCTCAACTCCGGTCTCATGCTCCCGCAGGTGACCGCCGCGGCGCTCGTCTCGGAAAACAAGCAGCGGGCGCATCCGGCGAGCATCGATTCCATTCCGACCTGCGCCAACCAGGAAGATCACGTGTCGATGGCCGCGCACGGTGCGCGCCGCGTGCTCCCGATGGTGGACAACGCGATGGCGATCATCGGCATCGAGCTGCTCACCGCGGCGCAGGGCTGCGACTTCCACGGCGCGATTCGATCGAGCGCGACGCTCGAAGCAGTTCGCAGTCTCGTGCGCGCGCGCATCCGGCCGCTCGCGGACGATCGCTATCTGCATGCGGACCTCGCCGAAGCGATCGATCTGGTCCGCAGCGGCGCCGTCGTGAAATGCGCCGCGGGCATTCCGCTGCCGAGCCTCACGGAGGCCGCATGACGGAATGGCTCGAGGTCCACCGCGGCACGCTGCCGCTCATCGTGAGCTTCCCGCACACGGGGACCGATATTCCGGCCGACATCGAGCAACGCCTCGCCTCGCCGTGGCTCGCGCGGAAAGACGCCGATTGGTATGTCCATCAGCTCTACGATATGGCGCAGCGCCTGCACGCCACGACGGTTCGTACGAAGATGTCGCGGACCGTCATCGACGTGAATCGCGACCCGTCCGGCGCATCGCTCTACCCCGGCCAGGCCACGACGGATCTCTGCCCGCTGACGACGTTCGACGGCGAGCCGCTGTACGTTTCGGGCGAGGAGCCGAGCGCCGACGAGATCGCGGAGCGTCGCACACGCTTCTTCGAGCCTTACCACGCGGCCATCGTCATGGAGATCGAGCGGCTACACGCGCGGCACGGCTACGTCGTGCTCTACGACGCCCATTCGATTCGCTCGCGCGTGCCGCGACTGTTCTCGGGCGAGCTGCCGCACTTCAACATCGGCACGTACGACGGCACGACATGCGATCCGGGGCTCACGCGCATCGTCGAGCAACTGTGCCGCGATCCCGCTTTCACCTGCGTCACGAACGGCCGCTTCAAAGGCGGCTGGACCACGCGCCACTACGGGCAGCCCGTCGCTGGCGTGCACGCCATCCAGATGGAGCTCGCCTGCCGCGCGTATCTCGATGAACCGCTCGGCGCCGTGACGCCCGACAACTGGCCCCCGCCGTACGACCCGACACGCGCCGCGGCCGCGCGCAAGATCCTCGGCGCCATCCTCGAAAACTGCATCGAGTTCGTCGACTCGCTGCCTCGGAGCACGGTATGACTCGCATCGATACCACTCGCATCATTCGCGCGCCCACCGGCACGGAGCGCACGGCGCGGAGCTGGCTCACCGAAGCGCCGCTGCGCATGCTCATGAACAATCTCGATCCGGACGTGGGCGAACGGCCGGCCGAGCTCGTCGTCTACGGCGGCATCGGCCGCGCCGCGCGCGATTGGGAAAGCTACGACGCCATCGTCGCGACATTGCGCAGACTCGAAGAGGATCAGACGCTTCTGGTCCAGTCCGGCAAGCCCGTCGGCGTGTTCACGACGCACACGGATGCGCCGCGCGTGCTGATCGCCAACTCGAACCTCGTGCCGCGCTGGGCCACGTGGGAGCACTTCAACGAGCTCGATCGCAAGGGCCTCATGATGTTCGGCCAGATGACGGCCGGCTCCTGGATTTACATCGGCTCGCAAGGCATCGTGCAGGGCACGTACGAGACGTTCGTCGAGATGGGCCGGCAGCACTACGGCGGTGATCTCGCCGGACGATGGCTGCTCACCGCAGGCCTCGGCGGCATGGGCGGCGCGCAGCCGCTCGCGGCCGTGATGGCCGGCGCATCGTGTCTCGCCGTCGAGTGTCAGCGCTCGCGCATCGACATGCGCCTGCGCTCCGGATACCTCGATCACGGCACGCAGAGCCTCGACGAGGCGCTCGAGATCATCGCCCGCTCGTGCTCGGAAAAGAGACCGGTCTCGGTGGGGTTGCTCGGGAATGCGGCCGAAGTGCTGCCGGAGCTGTTCAAGCGCGGCGTGCGCCCCGATCTGCTCACCGACCAGACCTCCGCGCACGATCCGGTGAACGGCTATCTGCCGATCGGCTGGACCGTGGAACAGTGGCTGGAGATGCGTGAGCGCGATCCGGCCGCCGTTGCGAAGGCCGCGAAAGCCTCAATGGCCGTGCACGTGCGCTCGATGCTCGACTTCCAGAAGACCGGCGTGCCGACGGTCGACTACGGCAACAACATCCGGCAAATGGCGCTCGAGGAAGGTGTGCAGAACGCCTTCGATTTCCCGGGGTTCGTGCCGGCGTACATCCGGCCGCTGTTCTGCCGCGGTGTCGGGCCGTTTCGCTGGGCCGCGCTATCGGGCGATCCGGAAGACATCTACAAGACCGATGCCCGGGTGAAAGAGCTGCTCCCGAACGACAAGCACCTGCATCACTGGCTCGACATGGCGCGGCGGAAGATTCACTTTCAGGGCTTGCCGGCGCGCATTTGCTGGGTGGGGCTCGGCGATCGACACCGGCTCGGGCTCGCGTTCAACGACATGGTTGCGCGCGGCGAGCTCAAAGCGCCGGTCGTCATCGGGCGCGATCACCTCGATTCGGGCAGTGTCGCCTCTCCCAATCGAGAGACCGAAGCGATGCGCGACGGCTCGGACGCCGTATCCGATTGGCCGATTCTCAACGCGCTCTTGAACACGGCCTCGGGTGCGACGTGGGTCTCATTCCATCACGGCGGCGGCGTGGGAATGGGCTTCTCGCAGCACGCGGGTCTCGTGATCGTGTGCGACGGCACGCCGGCCGCTGCAAAACGGATCGCTCGCGTGCTCTGGAACGACCCGGCGAGCGGCGTCATGCGTCACGCCGATGCGGGGTACGAGACGGCGATCGCCTGCGCGCGCGAGCACAACCTGGACTTGCCGGGAATCCTCGGCGCTGCCGGAAACTGACGGCGCGCGCTCGGGCGCGCGCGTAAGCCTCAGCGTCGTCGCGCGCGCTCGGCTGGCCGTTCAATTCCGCTGAACCGTGCTTCAGCCCTCTGTGAAGCCGCGCTTTCCAGACGCGGTCAAACTCTCCCGCACATCAAGACGGGAGAGCCACATGACTACGGAACGCAAATCACTGCTCGCAACCGTTCTGGCACTGCTGTCTCGCGGCGCCATGCCGATCGATGGCGTGCACATCTGGGAGCCTGCGGGTGCGCTGAAATTCACGACGCCTAAGCCGCGCGTCACGGAGAAGGCTCGCGAAACGGCGCCACAAGCTCCAGCCACTGCAAGCTATCGTGCGTGCGTGCAGTAGGCCGGTACTCGCCACTGATCCAGCCGTCGTAGCCGATTTCCGCCAAGGTGCGCAGGACGTGACGCAGATCGAGCTCCCCGCGATCCGGCTCGTTGCGATTCGGCGCTCCCGCAAGCTGCACGTGCCGGATCAGCGGGGCGAAGCGGCGAATGCGAAAGGTCAAATCGCCGCCCATGATCTGACTGTGATACAGGTCGAGCTGCAGGCCCACATTGGCGCGAGAGACGTCGCGTAGCACTTCCGCCGCCTGCTCGAGTGTGGTCAGGGCGTAGCCCGGCATGTCGCGGGTGTTCAGCGGCTCGATGACGATGCGCATGTCGCGCGCCGCCGCGATATCCGCCGCCCACTGCAGGTTTCGCACGTAAGTATCGTGTACGAGCGCGGGATCGGCGCCCGGCGGCGGCACACCCGCGACGATGTGAAGGCGGGACCCACCGGCTTCCGTCAACCATTGCAGCGCTGTCTCGACACTCTCTCTGAAGTCCCGCTCGCGGCCCGGCACGGCCGCGAATCCCATCTCGCCCACATCCCGCTTCCCCGGCGGCGAATTGATCTGTACGAGCGTCATGCCGCTCGTGCGCAGCTCGCGCGCGACGTCGCGCGGGTCGAGATCGTACGGGAACAGGAATTCGACGCCCTCGAACCCGGCCGCGCGCGCCGCCCCAATGCGGGCGAGCGGCGCAAGCTCGGTGAACAGAAACCCGATGTTGGCGGCTATCTTCATGAGGCGCTTCGCGGCGAGCGGACGGCGCGAGTCTAGCATCGCGGCTACAATACGCGCCGCTCACGTGTGCCAGCGGATCGCCCCTCATGAATGAAAAGTCCAGTCGCGTCATCGTCACCGTCATCGGCGAGGACAAGGTCGGCATCATTGCCAACGTCTCGGCCGTGCTCGCGGAGGCGGGCGCGAACATCATCGACATCTCGCAGACGACGATGCGCGAGTTCTTCGCGATGATCATGATGGTGGACCTGGAAAAAGCCACCCAGCCCTTCGACGAGATCAAGCGCCGCCTGAACCGCAAGGGCGACGAGATGGGCCTGAGAATCGACGCTCAGCACGAAGACGTCTTCAAGTACATGCACCGCATCTGAGCCGCCGCCATGCCCATGCAATTCTCCTCGCAGGAGATTCTCGAAACCATCGACATGGTGCAGATGGCGAATCTCGACATTCGCACCATCACGATGGGAATCAGTCTGCGCGACTGCGCGCACCCGGATCTGCGCGTCGCCGCCACCAAGGCCTACGACAAGATTTGCCGGCTTGCCGGACGCCTCGTGCGTGTCGGAGAGGAGATCCAGCACGAGTACGGCATTCCGATCATCAACAAGCGGATTTCGGTGACGCCGGTGGCGCTCGTCGCGGAAGCGTCCGCAAGCGACGAGTACGTGGTGTTCGCGCAGGCGCTCGATCGCGCGGCGCAGGAAGTCGGTGTGAATTTCCTCGGCGGGTTCTCCGCCCTCGTTCACAAAGGCACGACGCGCGGCGACGAAGCGCTGCTCGCCTCGATCCCGCAGGCGCTGAGCAACACCGAGCGCGTGTGCTCGTCCGTGAACGTTGGAACCACGCGCGCCGGGATCAACATGGATGCGGTCGCCCAAATGGGTCGCATCATTTGCGAGACGGCCCAGCTCAGTGCGAAGCAGGACGGGCTCGGCTGCGCAAAGCTCGTCGTGTTCTGCAACGCCGTCGAAGACAATCCGTTCATGGCCGGCGCATTTCACGGCATCGGCGAGCCGGAGAGCGTCATCAATGTCGGCGTCAGCGGGCCCGGCGTGGTGCTCGCGGCCATCGAGCGCGAGCCGCGCGCCGATTTCGGGCAGCTTGCGAGCGTGATCAAGCGCACCGCGTTCAAGGTGACGCGCATGGGCGAGCTCGTCGGGCGCGCGGCGTCGGAGAAGCTCGGTGTACCGTTCGGCATCGTCGATCTCTCACTCGCGCCGACGCCAGCGCAGGGCGATAGCGTCGCGCGCATTCTCGAAGCGATGGGGCTCGAGCGCGTTGGCACGCACGGCTCGACGGCTGCGCTCGCCCTGCTCAACGACGCGGTGAAGAAAGGCGGCGCGATGGCGTCCAGCTACGTTGGTGGACTCTCGGGCGCGTTCATTCCGGTGTCGGAAGATGCGGCGATGATCGATGCTGCAACCGAAGGCGCGATCACCTTCGACAAGCTCGAAGCGATGACCTGCGTGTGCTCGGTCGGTCTCGATATGATCGCGGTGCCGGGCGACACCACCCCCGAAACGATCTCGGCCATCATCGCGGATGAGGCCGCGATCGGCATGATCAATCGCAAAACCACGGCCGTGCGCATCATCCCCGCGCCCGGCAAGAAGGTCGGCGACATGGTGGAGTTCGGCGGATTGCTCGGGCGCGCGCCGGTGATGGCGCTGCATCCGTGGTCGAGCAAAGCGTTCGTCGAGCGCGGCGGACGCATTCCTGCCCCGCTGCAGGCGTTGAATAACTAATCCGTAACGACTTCGACGCCGAGGACGTAGCCCTCGCCGTGGACCGTCTTGATGATCTGCGGCGAGCGCGCGTCCTCTCGCAGGAGCCGCCGCAGCCGCGAAATGCGCCCATCGATGCCGGGATCGCGCGTATCCCGGCTTCGCAACCGCAAGTGCCGCAGCAGATCCGCACGTGACAGAAGCCGCGTCGGATGCGCGAGCAACAACGAAAGGAGCCGGAATTCGCCGGCCGTGAGCACCTTCGAGGCACCGTCCGCATGCGTCAGCGTTCGGCTGGCGACGTCCAAGCGCCATGGCCCGAACCGATAGCCGCTGACCTCCGCGTGCTGCGGATCGCGCGGCGCGTGCGCGGAGCGCCGTAGCACCGAGCGGATGCGCGCCAACAACTCGCGCGGGCTGAACGGCTTGCACACGTAATCATCCGCGCCCGCATCGATGCCAACGATGCGATCCACCGGATCGCTCAGCGCCGTCAGCATGATGATCGGCACGTGCGAAGCGCCGCGCACCTGACGGCACAGGTCCAGCCCGTCCTCACCGGGCAGCATCAGATCGAGAATCATCAGGTCGACGCGCGTCTCGCGCAGCAAGCGGCGCATGGCCGCGCCACTTCGCGCCGTAGATGCGCGAAACCCGTGCGTTTCGAGATAGCGACACAGAAGGTCGCTCGTTTCGGAATCGTCCTCCACTACCAGGAGGTGAGCAGGTCCCGGAGAGCGCATCCCTCTTTTATAGCGAGCGACGCGTGACGAATGTTGTGTCCGCCGTGAACATGTGTGACGGAGTGTTTAGCGCGCAGGTCGCGAAACACTTGATGACGGAAGCACAGCACTTGCCTCCTATATTGAGCGCGCATGCGACGACTGGCCGTACTGACGCTCACCTTTCTGCCATGTATTCCGACTCCGGCCCCTGCGCAAACGCTCGACCCCGAGCGCGCCGCGTTCGTCGTCTCGGCCATTCGCGTCGAAGGTCTGCAGCGCGTCTCCGAAGGCACGCTCTTCAATTATCTGCCCGTAAACATCGGTGACACGCTGAGCGCCGCCCGCGTGCGCGAATGCATCCGCGCCCTCTTCGCTACCGGCTTCTTCCGCGATGTGGAGATGCGCCGGGACGGCACGACGCTCGTCGTCGTAGTCGTGGAGCGCCCCTCGATCTCCGGCTTCGAGATCACCGGCAACAAGGACATCAAGACCGAAGACCTGCAGAAGTCGCTGCGCAACGTCGGCCTTGCGACGGGCAAGATCTTCAACCGCGCGGTGCTGGAGGACGTGACGCAGTACCTCACGGACCAGTACTTCAGTCGCGGCAAGTACGGCGTGCGCATCACGACGAACGTCGACGAGGAGCCGGGCAACCGCGTCAAAGTGCGCATCGAGATCCGCGAAGGCAAGCGCGCGAAGATCCGCCAGATCAACATCGTCGGCAACGAGCGCTTCTCCGACAAGGAGCTGCTCGACGCCTTCGAGCTGCGCACGCCGAGCTGGACCTCCTGGTACAAGCAGAACGATCGCTACTCGCGCGAGGCCCTGCAGGGCGATATGGAGAAGCTGCGCTCCTTCTACATGGACCGCGGCTACGCGAACTTTCGCATCGAGTCGTCGCAGGTCGCGATCGCGCCGGAGAAAGACGACATCTTCATCACCCTGAACGTGAGCGAAGGCGCCGTCTTCAAAGTGAGCGAGGTGAAGCTCGCCGGCACGTTCGTCGTGCCCGAAAGCGAGCTGCGCCGCTACGTGCTGATCCAATCGGGCAAGACGTTCAACCGCAAGCTCATCACGGCGACCCAGGAGCTGCTGCAGAACCGGCTCGGCGCGGACGGCTACGCGTTCGCGAAAGTCGATCCGGTGCTGACGACGGACGACGCGCACGGCACCGTCGGCGTGACGTTCTTCATCGACCCGATGAGCCGAGTGTACGTCCGCA
>DASZSS010000316.1:0-8411 GCA_035548535.1 Steroidobacteraceae bacterium | reverse complement strand
CGACGTGGCCGACGGTCGGCTTCTTTTCCGGGACGTACTGCGGTCTGCCAGTGGTGAGGTCCACCTTGCTGATCGTGTTCACGTTCACGAACGCATTTGCCGACAGCACTTCGCCGGTCGCGCGATCGATCACGTACACGTGCCCGTTGCGGTCGGGATGCGCGAGCACTTTGCGCATGCGCCCGCCGATCTCCAGGTCCACGAGGACGTTCTCGTTCACGCCGTCATAGTCGTAGAGATCGTGCGGGTTGTACTGGTAGAACCAGCGCGCGCCGCCCGTGTCCGGATCGCGCGCGAAAATGCCCGCCGTCCACTTGTTATCGCCGGGGCGCTGATCCGAATTCCAGGGCCCTGGATTCGCCGTGCCGTAGTAGACGAGATTCAGCTCCGGATCGTAGGAGATCCAGCCCCACACGGTGCCACCGCCGCGCTGCCAGGCGCCCGGCGGCCAGCTCTGCACGCCGAGATCCTTGCCGCGGTCGCTGGCATAGAAGGGCTTGAACTCCGGGCCGATGAGCACATCCGCGTCGGGGCCGGTGCTGAACGCGCGCCAGGCGATCTTGCCCGAGGCGGCGTCGAGCGCCGTCAGCCAGCCGCGCACGCCGAACTCGCCACCGCTGTTGCCGACGAGCACTTTGTCCTTCACGACGAACGGCGCCATGGTCATCGACTCGCCCCGATCGATGTCGCCGAGCTGCACGCGCCAGATCTCCTTGCCCGTGCCGGCGTCGACGGCCAGCGTCTGTCCGTCGAGCGTATTGAAGAACACGCGGCCGTCCGCGTATGCGGCGCCTCGATTCACGGTGTCGCAGCACGCGACGCCTTGGGCCGACGAGCGCGGCTTGGGGTCGAAGCTCCACTTCAACGGCGCGCCGGGTTGATCGAGTGCCAGCGCGAACAGCTTGTTCGGATACGGCGTGACGATGTACATCGTGTCGCGAGTCACGATGGGCGCCGCCTCGTGACCGCGCAGCGTGCCGGTGGAGAACGTGAAAGCGATCTTGAGCTGCCCGACGTTCGACGCGCGGATCTCGTCGAGTGGGCTGAAGCGCGTGTTGGCGGCATCACCCGCGGGCATGGGCCACTCGACCGCTGGCTCGGCGGCAAACGCGGACCCCGCGAGTACGAGCAGGCTGGCGGTGACCCCGAGGGATGCCGCGCGCCGAAGCATACCTGCCACGTCCATCACGCCCCCTGCGTTGCGAAGGCCGGCGATACGTCAGCAATCCTCATGCCTCGAGGCAAGCGCACTGACGCACATCGACAAGCGCACTGACGCACATCGATATGACTGGTGCATCCGGTGTATTCGCGGAACCGCCCGGTGGCCGGAGAGTTGAGCAACCGATCCCTCTGCCCGGAGTGCACAGGACATGCGGCGCTTGCCACGGCGAGCCGGTCTCGTGCGCGCGCTGCATTCACTGTCCGGCGCGAAGAAGGTGCCGCCGCCCGGATTCATCGAGCCGTGCCTCGCGACCTCACGCGCGAGTGTGCCGCACGGCGACCAGTGGATTCACGAGATCAAGCACGACGGCTACCGTGCGCAGGCTCACTTGAGTGGGAGCACGGCTCTCGTCTACACGCGGCGCGGCTACGACTGGACGGACGCGTTCACGTCGATCGCCGACGAGCTGCACGAGTTGCCGGCGCGCAGCGCAATTCTCGATGGCGAGATCGTCGTGCCCGATGCGCGCGGCATCTCGGACTACCACCTGCTGCAGGGAGAGCTTGCGAAGGGGCGCTCGGATCGCCTCGTCTACTACGTCTTCGATGTGCTGTATGTGGAAGGCTTCGACTTGCGCGCGGTGCCGCTGATCGAGCGCAAGCGCGTGCTGAGTGAGCTGCTCGCCCAAGCGCCGCGGCTGCAGCGTATACGGCTGAGCGAGCACCTCGAAGCGGAGGGTCGCGTCGTCTTCGAGCAAGCCTGCGCCCTGCACGCGGAGGGCATCGTCTGCAAGGATCGCCACTCTCCGTATCGCTCCGGCCGCCAGGAATCGTGGGTGAAGGTGAAGTGCCGCAAGAGCGAGACGTACCCGATCGTCGCGTTCGTCGAGAAGCTGGGCGCGAAGCCACGTCGCATCGCCTCGCTCTATCTCGGGCGTCGCGAAGACGGTCGGCTGCTCTACGCGGGCAAGGCGCAGACGGGCTTCAAGCACGAGATGCTGTACACGCTGCGCGAGCGGCTCGATCCGTACATCCGCAAGACCTCGCCGCTCTCGGTGCCCATCAAGAAGCCGAAGGCGACGTGGGTCGAGCCGGTGCTCGACGCCGAGATCGAGTACAGCGCGCTCACGGCCGACAAGATCCTGCGTGCGCCGGTGTTCAAGGGGCTTCGCGACGACCTGCTGCCGGCCCGGCCGAGCCGGCGCGTGCACGGCGCATCGGCACCGCGCGTGCCGCAGGAGAACATCCTGCAGCTACTGCCCGATGCGGTCGTGCCGGGCAGAGCGCAGCTCGACGCGTACTGGCGCAAGGTCTCGCGGCGCGCGTTGCGATATCTGGCGCGCCGTCCACTCAAGCTCGTGCGATGTGTGCACGGCACGACGTTCTACCATCGCGGGCCGCTTCCACCGATACCGCCCGCCGTGCATCAACTGAAGGTGCAGAAGCGGGAGGGCGGTGAGGGCACGCGCCTTTGGGTGGACGATCTCGCGGGGTTGCTGGGGCTCGTGGCGATCGGCGCGATCGAGCTGCACCCGTGGAACTCGACGGTCGACGATCTCGAGCATCCGGATGTGCTGGTGTTCGATCTCGATCCCGGACGCGGCATCGATTGGCGATTCGTCATCGATACGGCGGTCGCGATGCGCGATCTGCTCCGCTCGGAAGGTCTCGCGAGCTGGCCGAAGCTCACGGGCGGCAAGGGCGTTCATGTGATGGCGCCGCTCGCACGCACGCTGACGCACGACGAAGCGCACCGCTACAGCCGCAGGCTTGCGGAGCGAGTCGCGGCTCGCGACCGAGCGCGGTACACCGTTGCCGCGGCGAGCGCCGAGCGCGTCGGCAAGCTTTTCATCGACTACCTGCGAAACGGCCGCGGCACGACGGCGGTCGGGACGTATTCGCCGCGCGCGCGGCCCGGATTTCCGATCGCCGCGCCCGTGAGCTGGCAAGCGTTGGAGAGCGGCAGCGTCAGGCCGGACATGTTCACGATGCAGGCGCTACCTCCATCGGAAAAAGCACGATCTCGAAGGCGGTGATCGCGCACGCGGGCGCCCGGGCGCATCACCCGGGCGCCTTGCGCTGATCAACTCGTCCCGCGTCCGGTATCCGTGCGAACGTCGGTGCCGGCCGCATCCTCGCGCGTGCCCTGGTTCGACTCGTCGATCACGTCGTCGTCGGTGCGCGGCACGTTGCCGGCGTCCTTGCCCTTCGCACGCTGCTCCGATTTCGGATCGCGCGGCTGCGCGCCCGAGCCCGGCTTCTGCGTATTCGGCGTTTGGTTCTGTGTGCCCATGAAGATCCTCCTGCGTGTAGGGTGCGCGAGTCACCATCGCCCATTTCGCGGCCGCTGCACATTCTTCGGCGGCGCGAGTTCGGGTCGGTGCTCTCCTACGCGGCAGCGGGCGTACGCGGTACGGCGCGCGGTACAGCGTTTGCGACGCCTCGGCACACAACGCAACGGGAACACGGCCATGACCACGCTCCGCAGCCCCGAGACACGCAAGGACGCCGCCGACTCGCTCTCAATCGCAAGCTCCGCAATGAAGCCATCGAAGGTCGGCATCGGGCAGAAGCTGGCGCTGATTCCAGTGGTGTATCGGCTCACCAGGCGCTACCCCGTGCCGGCGCTCGTGATCGGCGGGATCGCGATCGCGTACTACTTGAGCCAGCGTCATGCGGGCACACCCGGTACCCGACACTGATCCGGGCATCGAGCCGGGCCGCGGCCGGCACGCGACCCACCCGAAGGAGATTCCGGCGCGCGGCTGGCGCGACATTCTGACGCGCGTCAAAAGCGAGATCGGCAGCGATCACGTGACGCTCATCGCCGCAGGGCTCGCGATGAGTGGCTTGCTCGCCGTCTTTCCCGGGCTCGGCGCCGTGATCGCGATCTATGGCCTCTTCGCTTCACCGACGGACGTCATCGCGCACATGCAGGCCTTCAGCGCCATCCTGCCACCGGGCACGTGGGATCTTTTCGAGACTCAGCTGCAGGCGGTCGCGTCGCAGACGCAAGGCTCGCTCACGTCGGCCGCAGTCGGCGGTCTCGTCATCGCGCTTTGGAGCGCGCGAGCAGGCATGTCGGCGCTGATGACCGCCACGAATGTCGCCTATGCCGAGGCGGAGAAGCGCGGATTCATCCGACAGACGCTCGTCTCGCTCGCTTTCACGGTCGGCGCGATCGTCGTGTTTCTTCTGATGCTGACGCTCGGGGTGCTCGTTCCGCTCGCGCTCGATGTTCTCGGCACCAGCTCGTGGGTGCAGATGCTTGCGGGCGCGCTGCGCTGGGTGCTGCTGTGGGTAGTTGCCGTGCTCGGGTTCTCGGTGCTCTATCGTTACGCGCCCTCGCGAGAGCATGCGCGCTGGCACTGGGTGACGTGGGGCGCCGCGATCGCGGCCACGGTTTGGATCGTCCTGAGCGGGGTGTTCGCGTGGTACGTCGGTACTTTCGCCTCGTACGGAAAAACATACGGCGCGCTCGGCGGCGTGATCGCGCTGCTCATGTGGTTCTATCTCACGAGCCTGACCGTGGTGATCGGCGCCGAGATCAACTCCGAAATGGAGCGCCAGACCGTGCGCGATACGACTGAAGGACCCGAGGCGCCGCTCGGCGAACGCGGCGCACGGGCTGCGGACACGGTGGGTCCTTCGGCCGAGCGCGCGCCAAGCGCTAAACAGAAGGAGCGCGCGCAAGGCGCGCCCGGCATCGCCGAGCGCGGGCGCCGGCGCAACTGAAGCCTCGCAACTGAATGCTCACGGGCTCGCCGCCGAAGCGTGCCGCGCGCGCGGGGTGGGTATTGCGATTGCTGCCCTCGGTCCGTGGCGCATGCGTGCACAAACGAGGAGAAGTGCCATGGCAGTAGAACGTGAAGTCATCGTTGAGGCGTCCGACACCCTGCAAGGCATGAAGATCTCGTGGGGTGGCGTGTTCGGCGGCGTGCTCGCCGGGGTCGGCGCATTGATCTTGCTCTCGAGCCTCGGCCTTGCGGTCGGCGTGTCCTCCGCGCGCGGTGCGGATTCGGAGACGATCGGTCGCGGCGCGGCCATCTGGACGGGGATCTCGCTGCTCATCTCGCTGTTCATCGGCGGCTGGGCCTCGACGCGCCTCAGTCTCATGTGGGAGCGCACGACCGCCATGTTCGAAGGCGTGCTCGTCTGGGTGCTGAGCCTCATCATCGTGCTCTACCTCACCGCGAGTGGCGTCGAGCTCGTGTCCGGCGACGGATTCGGCGTGGCCGGTCAGGCGGCAGCCGATGCGGCGCAAGTCCAGCAGTCCGTCTCGGCGACGGCCTGGGTGTCGTTCATCGCGTTGGTCCTGTCGCTGCTCGCCGCGATCGCGGGCGCAGCCGCCGGCAGGCGCGGCGTCGAGCGGAAAGTCGGCCCCTAGTCCGAATCAACGAGTCCATATCCGGGTGCGGTACCGGTGCCGGCGCCGCAGCGCTCATTCACTCACTCACAGCGGAGATCGATCGACATGTTCTTTCATCACAAGGCACTGCAGTACACGGTGCGCGTCGGCGACACCAATCCCGGGCTCGCCAACCTCATGCTCGAGCAGTTCGGCGGCCCACAAGGTGAGCTCGCCGCCGGAATGCGCTACTTCACCCAGTACCTGACCGAGAGCGATCCCGGCCGCAAGGACATGTTGATCGATATCGCGACGGAGGAGATGAGCCACCTCGAGATCATCGGCATGCTCGTCTCGATGCTGAACAAGGGCGCGCGGGGCACCATCGCCGAAGGCGTGGCGAAGGAGGCCGAGGGCTATCGCCAGATCACCCAGCCGGGTAACGACTCGCACCTGACGCAGGTGCTGTACGGCGCAGGCACGCCGCTCGTCAACTCGGCGGGCGTGCCGTGGACGGCCGCCTACATCGACACCATCGGCGAGCCGACGGCGGACCTGCGCTCGAACATCGCCGCGGAGGCACGGGCGAAGATGATCTACGAGCGTCTCATCAACTGCACGGACGATCCGGGCGTGAAGGACACGCTGACGTTCCTGATGACGCGCGAGATGGCCCATCAACTCTCGTTCGAGAAAGCGCTGTATTCGATACAACCGAACTTTCCGCCCGGGAAACTTCCGGGCAAGAAGGAGCTGGTCAACAAGTACTTCAACGTCTCCCAGGGCGAAGGCGACGCGCAAGGTCCCTGGAACGGCGAGAATTTCGAGCAGGTCAACGAGCGCGGCCAGCAGGTCGCGGTGGACGGGCAGGGCACGATCGACGTGCAGCTCAAACCGCAGGAGAAGCAATACGTCGACGCGATGACGCAGCGCCTGAAATCGAAGACCGACATCAATCCGCTGACCGGCGCCGAGCTCGGCATGACCGACGCCGTGGCGGAGCAGATCGGCGCGACGAACGGCGGGCATGCGCAGATGCCACGCCCGATTGCGATGGCGCCGCCAGCGCAAGCCGGCCAGCGCACGAAAGGCGCGGAGGGCACACCGAGAGGTCGCCGCACGGAGACTCGCCAGGACGACAATTGACGTAGACCCGACGCCCCGTGAGAGCGCCGGACGCGCACCCCGCGCCCGAACCGCCTGTTGCCGACACACTGCGCAGGCGGGTGGGCGCGGTGCTTCTGGTGGTGGGGGCGGCCGTCTTTCTATGGTGGGCGTGGCACCGCCTATCGCGAACAGCTCAGCACCATACCTTTCAGGCATTCATCGCGGGCGCCATCGCCGCAGGCGCTACCGCTGCGGGCACGTTACCGGTGCTCGCGCGCGGAACGATCTCCGCTCGCGTTCGCGACATCCTGTTGGGCTTCGGCGCGGGCGTGATGCTCGCGGCCAGCGCATTCTCCTTGGTGATACCCGCGCTCGCGGCGGCGGCCGCGGCCGGCGCGGGCCGGTTGCAAGCGGGCATGATCGTCGGCGCCGGCATCTTGTGCGGAGCGTTGCTGTTGTTGCTCCTCGATCGATACGTCCCGCACGATCGCTTCATCGAGGCCGCGGAGGGCTCCGTCGCGCACGCGCGGGCCCTGCGGCGAACCTGGCTGTTCGTCTTTGCGGTGACCCTGCACAACATTCCCGAAGGCCTCGCCATCGGCGTGGCTTACGGCGGGCCCGATCAGTCGAGCGCAGCCTCGCTCGCAACGGGCATCTCGATTCAGGACGTTCCGGAAGGCCTCGTCATCTCGCTCGCGCTGCTCGCGGCCGGCTATCGGCGGGCGTTCGCGCTGCTGCTCGGCGCGGCGTCCGGATTCGTCGAGCCGCTCGCCGCGGCCGCAGGTGCAGCCATCATAGGGATCTCGGCATCGCTGCTACCGTGGGGGCTCGCGCTCGCGGCGGGGGCGATGCTCTGCGTGATCACGCACGATGTCGTGCCTGAAATTCACCGCCACGGGCAGGAGCGCGCGGCCACGCTCGCACTCATCAGCGGATTCGTGATCATGACGGTGCTCGACACGGCGCTCTAGCCGGCATGGGCCACGTTTGGGCGGCGCGATCGCTGTCGCGGACTCTGCGGCGGCACGGGCATTTTGATTGCTGTGGAATATGCATGGATGCGTGGGATCCGCGCCAAGCGCGCCGCAATCGACTGCTCAACGGCCTCTCGAACGAGGTCCTCGCCGACTTGACGCGCGACTTGCAACCGCGCGATCTGAGCGCACGCGCGCACGTCGTGGCGGTGGGTCAACCGATCGAGTCGGTGTATTTCCCGCTTTCGTGCGTCTGCGCGGCCGTCGCGCAGGGCAACCGCGGCATCGGGGTCGAAGTCGCGACGCTCGGCAACGACGGCATGTCCGGCTTACCCATCTTCCTCGGCGTCGACGGCCCGGCGACCTTCGACATCTTCGTGCAGCGTCCGGGGACGGCGCTCAGCATGCCCGCCAGCGCGTTTCGCGGCCACTTGGAAAATCACCGCCAGCTCCGCACCATCCTCGGCTGTTACACGCAGGCGTTGATCACGCAGTTGGCGCAGGGCTCCGCATGCAATCGCCTGCACAGCGCCGAACAGCGCTGCGCGCGCTGGCTCCTCATGACACACGACCGTGTGGATCGCGACGACTTCGAGCTCACGCACGAATTCATCGCGCAGATGCTCGGTGTGCGGCGCGCGACCGTGACCGAGATCGCGAGCGCCCTGCAGGATGCGGGCGCGATTCGCTATGCGCGCGGCATCATGACGGTCGTGAACCGCGGCATCCTTCGGGCACGCTGCTGCGAGTGCTACGAGTTCATCCAATCCGAATACGCGCGCCTGCTGCCGGCACCGGCAAGCGAGACCTGATGACCC
>DASZSS010000315.1:0-13648 GCA_035548535.1 Steroidobacteraceae bacterium | reverse complement strand
TCTTGATGGCGTAGTACGTGATGTCCGCGTTCGTCTTCATGCCCATCTTCTCCAGGATTCGCGTGCGGTACGTACTGACCGTCTTCACGCTCAGGAACAGTTTGGCGGCAATCTCCGAAACGCTCTTCCCTTCGGCGAGTTTCGTAAAAATCTGGAACTCGCGCTCGGACAGCACGCTATGCCGGGGCTCGTTCGGCGAGCCCCCCTGGATACCGCTCACGAGCAGCTCGGCCAGCTCCGGACTCACGTAGCGCCCGCCGCGCTGCGCGGCGCGAATGGCGCGACAGAGCTCGGCGTCGTCGGCGTTCTTGCTGATGAAGCCGCTTGCGCCGGCGCGCAGCACGTTCAACCCGTACTGAGTCTCGGGGTAGGCGCTCAGCACCAGCGTCGACACGGCCTCGTGGTGCGTTTTGATCTGGCGCAATACGTCGAGGCCCGACATATCGGGCAGCGACAGGTCGAGCAGCAGCACGTCGCACGGCGTATTGCGCATGAGCGCCAGGGCTTCGCGGCCGGTCTTCGCCTCGCCGACCCAGGTGAAATCCGGCTGCGCTTCGATGATCTGCTTCAGCCCGATCCGGACGAGCTGGTGATCATCGACGACGGCAACACGTGTGGCGGGCATGGGTGCGTCAAGTTAAGGCGACGGCTCTGTCTGCGATAGAGACTTTACCGACTCAGCGCCGCGCGCATTGCGCACGGCGCTGTAGGAATCGTCTGACACGGCGCGCTCAGCGCCCCGACTCAGCCGCGTCCTGCACCTCGGCGAGCGCTTCCTTGCCGAGCGCGTCCTTGCCGTTGTACGCCTCCAGGCGGTTGTAGAGCGTCTTCAGGCTGACGCCGAGAATCTCCGCGGCCTTCCGCTTCACGTGGCCGCAGTACACGAGCGTCGCCATGGTCACGCGCCGCTCGACCTCCTCGAGCGGCGTGCCGACGCGGATGGTGATCGTCGTGGCGTCGTCCGCTTTCGGAGTGGGCTCGGAGACCGCGACGTCGCACTCGATGACGTCGTCCGCCATGATGTACGCGCGCTGCACGTAGTTGCGCAGCTCGCGCACGTTGCCCGGCCAGTTGTGCTGGTAGAGCCGTACGAGCGCATCGCGCGAGAACGTCTTGTTCGTCCCTTCGATGCGGTTCAGCTCGTCGAGGAAGTATTGCGCGAGCTGCTCGATGTCCGTGCCCCGCTCGCGCAGCGGCGGCAGCCGGATCGGGAAGACGTTCAGGCGGTGATACAGGTCTTCGCGCAGCTTGCCGTCCGCGACCGCCTTCTCCGGCTCGCGGTTCGTCGCGGCGACGACGCGCACGTCCGTGGAGATGAGCTGCGTGCCGCCGACGCGCATGAACGTGCCGGTCTCGAGCACGCGGAGCAGCTTCACCTGCAGCTCCATCGGCATCTCGGTGATCTCGTCGAGGAAGATCGTGCCGCCGTTCGCGCGCTCGAAGAACCCCTTGTGCTGACGGTCCGCGCCCGTGAAGCTGCCGCGCTCGTGGCCGAACAGCTCGCTCTCGATGAGCTGCGGGGCGACGGCGCCGCAGTTCAGCGGCAGGAACGCGGCCTCGCGACGCCGGCTCAGCTCGTGAATGGTCGAGGCGGCGAGCTCCTTGCCCGTGCCGCTCTCCCCGATCAGCAGGGCCGTTGCGGAGGTGGGCGCCACGCGGCTCAGCTGGTCGTAGAGCACCTGCATGCGCTGCGAGCTGCCGAGGATCTTGCCGAAGCGGCCGAGCTTGCGCAGGGCCTCGCGCAGCTCGCCGATCTCCTGCTGGAGCGCCGAGGTCTTCTTCGCGTGCCGGAGCACCGCCTGCACGCGCTCGAGATCCGCGGGCTTCACGAGATAGTCGCTCGCACCCGCGCGCAGCGCCGCGACGGCACTGTCCACCGTCGCGTGCCCCGTCACGATGATGACTTCCGTCGCGTCCGGCTTTTCGAGCTCGCTCACGAGCTCGATGCCTTCGCCGTCCGGCAGGCGCAGATCGGTCAGCAATACGTCGGGCCGCTGGCGACCGAGCTCGATGCGAGCCTCGCGCAGCGATTGCGCGCGCGCGACCGTGAAGCCCTCCATGCGCGCCACTTCCTGCAACCACTCCACGACGTCCGGATCGTCATCGACTATCAACGCATGTGCCATTTCGTCCTCGTATCGTCATCTCGTGTCGTACCTTTTTTCGAGCGTCACTCTGCCGCAGTCACGCTCCCTCGCAAGTGTCTCCGCTGCCCGACAGGAAGGATGGATGCCCGGCTCGCGACTCCGCTCGAATGCGAAAGGCGCGGCATGACATGAACAGGGGGGCTTCTCTCGATCGCCGCGACAGTCCTCGGCATGCGGCTCGATCGGCGCAGAGTGCGCGAGCGCGAGAGGCTACCACGTGCGAACGTGCATCGTTGGGAAGAGAACGGCGGCGCGGTTCCCGCGAGTCGCGTGAGTCGCGCACGCACGGCCGTGCAAACCCAGGCCGAGCCTGCGCGAGAATCAATGTGACTGAGGGTGCTGTCCGATACATCTGTCGCGCGCAAGCTACGCGTCCACGGTAAAAAAGTTACGCTTCACCTTTGCCGAAGGGCCGCAGCGCGTACTTTTTGCACGTCCTGTACGTTTTACACGCTGCGCGGGCCGCCCGGCAGCCCCTCGGCGGCGCTCACGACGACTCGAGCGAGTCGCCCGCGCCGAAAATCCGCTCCGCCTCTCTGGTTCTTACGCGGCGCAATCGTTCCCGGGATTTTCGGGGACCGGCGCCGTGCGCGCCGGCGGGTGAGCGGAATCCCAACGATCACAACCGCTTGGCGCACTCCACGAGCCGCCGAGCACAGCCTGCGACCAGTCGTTCTCCACGGCCGTGCGCAGAAGCTCCCGGCGCTCGCGCGCTCACCGGTCCTCCTGCCATGCGTAAGCTCGAGCATGAAGTGTGCCTACCCGCGAGGCGGCTGGCATACCGGTTGCATACTCTGGTCCAGCGATGAATTTGCATCGACGTTCGAGCCTCCCTGGCCGAACGCCGAAGCTGACCGAAGACCCCCCGTTTGGCGGGCTGTGGTGCGACCAGCCCGCTCTTTTTTTGCCTGCGATTTGTCAGCGCGCGTCGGCGAGCCGGCGAATGATGGGCACGAAAGAGTCGAAGTCCACGGGCTTGGGGACGTGCAGATCGAAGCCCGCATCGATCGCTGCCTCGATATCGGCACGCGAGGCATAACCGGTGAGCGCAATTGCAATCACTCGCGCCCCATCCGCACGTCTGCGCAGCTTGCGCACGAGCGAGTAGCCGTCCTCTTCCGGCATACCGATATCGGTAACGATGACATCGAAGCGCGCGCCCGGCGCGGTGAGATGAGCGAGCGCCGCACGCACCGAATCCCCCATCGTCACGCGCGCGCCTTCCAGTCGTAGCGTTTCCGCGACGACGGCGCGGGCATCCGCTTCATCGTCCACGACGAGAATCGAGAGACCTCTGAGCTGCTCCGGTCGGGGCTCGAAGGAACGGCGCGGCGTGCGGTCGCTGTTCGCGTCCGCGTCCGACGGCGCGGTGGGCAGCGTGATCACGAAAGTCGCGCCGCGATCGCGACCGTCACTGCTCGCCGCGACGGTGCCGCCGTGGAGCGCGACGATCTCGCGCACGAGCGTGAGGCCGAGGCCGAGTCCCCCCGCGCCGCGCGTCGTCGAGTTGTCCCCCTGCCGGAAGCGATCGAAGATGTGCGGCAGCAAATCCGCCGGGATGCCTTGGCCCGTGTCGCTGACACTCAGCACGGCGCGGTCGTTCTCCTCGTGCAGTCGTACGGTGATGCGCCCGCCTTGCGGCGTGAACTTGATGGCGTTCGAGAGGAGATTGTTGACGACCTGGCTCAACCGATCGGGATCGCCGAGGATCGGCGCGCGACTCGCTTCGGTATCGAGCACGACCTCGATGCCCTTCGCGGCCGCAGTGGGCCGCAGAGCGTCCACCGCGACGCCGACGAGCGTGGCGAGACGCATGTGCCGGGGCGTGATGCGCAGCTTGCCGGTGCCGATACGGCCGAGATCGAGCAGGTCGTTCACCATCTTGAGCTGCGCTTTCGCGCTCTGCTCGATGCGCGGCGCGACCGCCTTCACTTCCGGATCGTCCGCCCGCTTGATCGCGAGGATGCGATTCCAGCCGAGGATGGCGTTCAGCGGCGAGCGCAACTCGTGCGAGATCACCGAGAGGAACTCGTCCTTGGCTCGATTGGCCGCGTCGGCCGCGACACGCGCGCGGCGCTCCGCTGCATTCGCCGCCGAGAGCGCGACCACCGCGCGCTCCTCCTCCGTCGCGTCGCGCGCCACGAGCAGCACCTCGGAGCGATCTCCCTCCGCATCGTTCAACGCGCGCACGCGCAGCGCCACGAAGTGGGGGCCGTCGCTCGCCCAATGTGTTTTCACCACGAGGTCGGCACCTTCCCCATGGTCCACTGCCGCACGGACCGCCGCCGCGGGTTTGCCGCGGTCCTCGGGCGCGAGCGCCTCTTCGAGCTGCTGCCACGTCAGCGCCGCATCCGGCGCGAGGCCGAACAGCGCGTTGAAATGCGGGTTCGCGCCGCGGATCCCCTGCTCTCGATCGACGCGGCAGTAGCCAATGCCGGCAACTCCGAGCACCGTCTCCAGATCGTCGATGCGGCGCTCGAGCCGCTCGCGCTCGGGCGCTTCGCACGGCATCGGCGAGGAACCGCCTTCCAGGTCGTGAATTCTTCTCATGTCCTTCATACGGTCATGTAGCGGCGACCGATGCACTGGGCGTTCTTACACACCGCTGGCGAGCCGTCGCAGCGACCGGAAGCCCGTCGCGCCGCGCACGGGCCCCTGAATGGCCCGGGCACGCAAAGTGCACGATTGGCATAGCTGTTGCTTTGACTGACGGGTTGAAACTCGTCGAGGTTCCTCAAGAGATGTCGCAAGCAGGATTAGGGCTGCGCCTCAAGCAGCAACTGACTCTGACACCGAGACTGCAACAGTCCGTGAAGCTGCTGCAGCTGTCGGCATTGGAATGTGTGCAAGAACTGAACCAGGCAATTGCGCAGAATCCTTTTCTCGAGGAGAACGTGGAGAGCGGCGAGTCGAGCGCGCAGCCCGATGAGGGCGGCGATGACGCCGCGAGCCGCGGCGAGCTCGACTTCCCCAACAGCGGCGCGGGTGGCACGCCGAGCGGCGATGATACGCCGGACTGGACCGAGTGGACCGCCTCGCCCTCGACGCTCCGCGATTCACTGCGCGAGCAGCTTCTGCTGCTCGGGCTGACTCAGCGCGACTACGAGCTCGCCAATCTCGTGGTCGATGCGCTCGATGAAGACGGCTACCTGCGCCAGCCGCTCGAAGAGCTCGCGGCGCTCGCCGGCGATGTGGTCACGGGCGAGCTCGAAACGGCGCTGCGCATCGTGCAGACGCTGGAGCCGAGCGGCATCGCGGCGCGCAGTCTCGGCGAGTGCCTGTCCCTGCAGCTCCAGGCGCTGGACCCGCGCGAGCCCGGCCGCGATCTCGCGCTCGAGATCGTCCAGAACAAGCTCGATCTGATGGCCGCGCGCGACCACAGCAAGCTGCAGAGCGCGCTCAAGTGCTCGGACACGGACCTGCGGGTCGCCATCGAGCTGATCCGCAGCCTCGATCCGCGTCCCGGCTCCAAGGTCGGCACGTTCGAGCCGCGGGCGATCGTGCCCGATGTCATCGTGCGCAAGGAGAAGAAGCGCTGGGTCGTCAGCATCAATGCGGCGATCTATCCGCGCATTCGCGTCAACCAGCAGTACGCGGATTGCTTCCGGCACGCGCGCGACGGCGAGACGGCGCTGCTCGCGCAGCACCTGCAGGAAGCGCGCTGGCTCGTGCGCAACCTCGAGCAGCGGTTCCTCACAATACAGTGCGTCGCGGAAGCCGTAGTCGCGCGACAAAAGAACTTCTTCGAGTACGGCGATCTCGCCATGCGGCCGCTCACGCTGCGTGAAATCGCGGACGAGCTCGGCCTGCACGAGTCGACCGTCTCGCGCGCGACGAGTCACAAGTACATGGCCACGCCGCGCGGCGTCGTGGCGTTCAAGCGCTTCTTCTCGCGGCAGCTCGCGACGACGAGCGGCGGCTCGTGTTCGGCCACCGCCATTCGCGCGCTGCTCCGTGAGTTCATCGCGGCCGAGGATCGGCGCAATCCGCTGTCGGACGTGCAGCTCACCGAGCTGCTCGCGGACCGCGGCGTGAAGGTGGCGCGTCGCACGGTGACGAAGTACCGGCGCTCCATGCAGCTCCCGGCCGTCGACTTCCGCCGCGCATAAGTACGCGACAAAGCAAGCACGCCGCAGAGAAAAAGGCCGATGAGCAATCATCGGCCTTTTCGTTACGCGGTTCCTTTAGCGTCTCACTCGAATCCGGTTTTCGATGTCCTGCACGCCGGGCGCGGCATCCGCGAGGTCCTCGATGTAGTGCTTCGTGTAGCGATCCGGCACGGTTCCTTCGAGGATCACCTTGCCGCCGACCACGTTGACGCTGACGTCGCTCGAATCGACGTGCGCGGCCTCCATGATCCGCTCGGAGATGTCCTCGCGCAGCCGCTCATCGGACCGCTGATAGCCTTTCGGTCCGCGCTTGAACGCCCGTCCACCATACGGTGCCTCGCCGGCGCGGCGTGCGAATTCGGAATCGGTGTCGCGCGGCAGACCTCGCTGCTCGTACCCGCCGGTGAAGTGCGTGCCGCCCTCGCCATAGCTGCCCGAGCCGAAGTACCGCGGTGACTCCTCCGGCTCACCGAACGGTTGCTCGCGCCAGGGGCGCTCATAGTCGATGTCGTACGAGCTACCCGGATCGCGCGGTCCGCCACCGTACTCCTCGCCACGCCACGAGTAGTCGTCGCGCCGCGGGTCGCGCTGCCACTCCCGATCACGCTCGCGCCAATCGCTCCGCCGGGGCGGATCGTCATATCGCTGCGCCATCACTTCCCCCTGGTGTGTGAACGCCTCGGCCATTCGCCGGGATGGGACAGCAACAGCTATTCCCATCCCGGTGCCGGCGGGGTCAGCGATACGCGGCGTTCGCACCGCTCGCGAATCGACCTTCCTGATCGGAGAAGACGACCTCGACGCGGCGATTCTGTTGTCGCCCCGCGCTCGTGTCGTTGCTCGCGACCGGCAGGGACTCGCCCTTCCCGACCGCCTCCACGCGCGAGCGATCGATGCCGCGCGATGCCAATGCATCCTGCACGGATTGCGCGCGTCGTTGCGAGAGCTGCTGGTTGTATTCGTCGGAACCGCGGCTGTCCGTGTAACCCTCGATGATCACTTTCGTGTCGGGATTCTTCTGCATGAAATCCGCGATCCGCTGCATCTCGTTGGACGCGCCGGACTTCAGCGTCGCGGAATTCGTGTCGAACAGCACGTCGCCGAGCGTCAGGACCATGCCGCGCTCGGTCTGCTTGGCTTGCAGATCGGCGAGCTGCCGCTGCATGTCCTCGGCCTGCTGGCGCGCGGCTTGGGCTTGCGCGGCCTGCGCCTTCGCGGCCTCGCTGGCCTGCTGCGCCTCCTTCGTCCGCGCTTCCAGAAGCACCTTGTTGCGCTCGGCTTCGCCTTTCGCGATCTGCGCCTTCGCGCGCTGCTCGTCGATGCGGGCTTCACCGGTCTTCGCCTGCTGTGACGCGAGATATGCGTAGTGGATCGCGTCGTTCTTGCGACCTTCCTGCAACGCGGTCTCCGCGCCCTGCAGCGAGTTGCGGGCGTCCGAGAGCTCCTTGCTCGCGGCCTGCTCGGCCATTGGATCCTGTGCGAGGGTTTGCACGTCCGCGCGCGCCTGCGTCACTTCGGGCAGCGACTTCGGCGCGGAGGCGCATGCCGTGATCAGGATGGATCCCACGGCGGCGGCAATCAGATTCTTCGACGTCTTCACGGCTGGCTCCTTCGAATTACTGCGGCGGGTTCTGCGGCGGGATTTCCGACGAGCTCTGCGCCGGAGCTTGCGTCGGGCTCGCGGGCGGGAGTGCCTCCGTCGAGTTCGTCGTTTCGCGCTGGGTCTCGCTACGCAGAGTCTCCGTGCTGTCCTGCACCTGCTGCGCATTCTTCTTCGCTTCACCGCTATTGGTGCGGGCCAATGCGAGCTCCGCATCGGCGGCCGCCTCGTTGGCGCGCGCCCGGGCCTCGTCGTACTTCTTGTCGTCGTTCGCCGCGGTTGCGAGCTGCAGCTTGTCGCGGGCGTGATCGAGATCGACGGCCGCGTATTGCTGCGCGCCGGCCTTCTCCGCCTGTTCCACCAACGTGCGTGCGCGCGTGATCTCCGGATCAGGTCGCGGCGTCGACGCGCACCCCGCCGAGACGATGCCGATCGCTGCAGCGATCAAGAATCCGTTACGCCCTCTCATGTGCTCACCCTCTTATAGGCCCAAATGGTGAGCGGCATCTCAGCCTGAAATCAGTCGCACCGCCGTCGGCGGTTTGGCCCTCGTGCGAGCGCCGAGCGCGCTTCGGCGAGTAGGATTGCTCCGACTACCGCGGCTTGCGCGCGACGGCGCAAGTAGCGCGCGAAGTAGCTGAGGCGCGGCGGTGGCCTGGATGCCGGCCAGTCTGCCCGAGCTGAACGCGGCAAAAACTTCCGGATGGATGTAGCACTTGCGGCAGATCGCAGGTGTGTTGCCCAGCTTCGCGGACACGTGTTTCGCCGTCTCGACGACGAGTGCGCGCGCCGCGCGGTCGCTGTGCGCGGTGCGCGTACGCAGGTATTCGAGCGCTTCGAGTGTGGCGAACCAGGTGCGAAAGTCCTTCGCGGTGAACGGTCCGCCGCTCGCCTCGCGCAGATACTCGTTCACGTCGCTCGAATCGATACGGCGCCGCTCGCCCGCCTCGTCGATCCACTGAAACAGCTCCTGGCCCGGAATGTCGCGGCAGTCGCGCACGATGCGCGCGACGCTGCGGTCCTCGATCGACACCTTCTGCACGATGCCGCTCTTGCCTCGGAACTCGAGCTGCACGGTGCCGCCATTCAGGGCGACGTGCCGATCGCGGAGCGTCGTGAGCCCGAACGAGCCGTTCGTGCGTGCGTACTCTTCGTTGCCGACGCGAATCAGCGTGCATTCCAGCAGTCGCACGATGGTCGCGAGCACCTTCTCGCGCGGCAGCCCCGGACGGCGCAGGTCGCGCCCGACGCGACGGCGGATGCGCGGCAGCGCCGCGCCGAACGCGAGCATGCGGTCGAACTTCGTGGCGTCGCGATGCGTCCGCCAGCGAGGGTGATAGCGGTATTGCTTGCGGCCGCGCGCATCACGTCCGGTGGCTTGCAGATGGCCGTTCGGATACGCGCAGATCCACACGTCTCGATACGCCGGCGGAATCGCGAGATGGCGAATGCGGGCAAGCGTGTCAGGATCGCGCACCGCGCGCCCCGCCGCATCGAGATACGCGAACCCGGTCCCGCGGATGATTCGCCGCAGACCGGGCTCGTGATCCGTCGTGTAACGCAGGCCCTCGTCGCGAGCTGCGGCGACTTGCCGCCGCGAGCCCGGGGCCGAGTCAGTGGTGGGCGTTGGTGTTCGCGCGCGAGGCATGGGTAGTCGAAGTGACCTGCTGCTGGCGCAGCAGCAGATGCCACGCAACGCGTCCGCGCGCGAGACACATCGCGTAGTTCAATGCGGCGGCTTTGTCGTCGAAAGAGGCGACCGGCGCCGCCTCCGCGTCCTCAAAAACGAACCAGCCCTCCGCGCCTCCGCAGACGCGATAGACATTCGCGTTCCGCGTCTCCCCATCGTTCCTCGTCATCCGCGTCATTGCCAAGCCTCGCTTACCCTGCGCCTCTCGTCGCGTGTGTCGAGCAAGAAAGAGACCTGTCGCCGTGCAGCGTCAGAGTGCGCCCCAGGTAGGACACGTCTGACAGCGACTTCGGAAGCGCCTCGCCCGCGAGTGCCCGCGTGACCGACTTTGGCGCGGCGGCCGCATCGTTACCGTGATGCCCCACGAAACGAGCGACTCTCGCGGAGGCGAAGCGAAACAATGGTGACCCAAGAGATGGTGGCCCTGGTTCCTCAGATGCACACCTTTGCGCGCTCCTTGACGCGCGATGGCACGCGCGCCGATGACCTCGTCCAGGAAGCGCTGGCGCGTGCGCTCGCCAACATCGATCGCTTTCGTCCGGGAACGAACCTGAAAGCGTGGCTCTTCACGATCGTCCGCAACGAGCACTACTCGCAGCTCCGCCGGCGCAAGTTCGAGGCGCACGGCGTGGACACCGACTCGCTGCCCGAGCCGAGCGTGCCGCCCGATCACGACGGCGACCTCGAGGTGCGGGATCTGAATCGCGCCCTCGCGACGCTCTCGCCCGGGCAGCGCACCGCGCTCATTCTGGTGAGCGCGAGCGGCTTCTCTTATGAGGAGGCGGCGAAGATTTGCGGCTGCGCCGTCGGCACGATCAAGAGCCGCGTCGCGCGCGCCCGCGACACGCTGATGGCGATTCTCGACGGCCGCGCTCCGCAACCCGCGGCGCGCGACGACGAACAGGATTCTGCGGAAGGTGAGATGGCTCCGGCCCGCTACGCGCGGCGGCACGGCGCGGGACGCACCGTCCCGGCGATGGCGGGAGCGTAACGGAGCGTGTTGGAAGGGGTCTTGATGGGTGGAAGTGAGTGAGTGGGACTTGGGGTGGGCGCCGGATCGCGCCCACCCCAATGGTGCGCGCGGCTTCCGCTCAATCGTGTATCCGATACCTCAGTCGTGCGTCCGATTCCTCGGTCGTGCGTGCGGTATCTCAGTCGTGCGTCCGATTCGCGATCTTTTCGAGAGCCTCGCCGGCCAGGCGGTACGTGAACCACTCTTTCAGCGCGCGCGCGCCGAGCGACTCGTAGAATCGGATCGACGGCTCGTTCCAGTCCAGCACCGCCCATTCGAGGCGCCCGCAGCCCCGCTTGATCGTTTCGCGCGCCAGCCAGGTGAGCAACCGCTGCCCGATTCCGCGGCCGCGGTACGCGGGCCGCACGAACAGGTCTTCGAGGTGAATGCCCGGCTTCGCGAGGAACGTCGAGAAGTTGTAGCAGAAGAGCGCGAACCCGACGGGCTCGCCGTCCACGCACGCGAACACCACTTCCGCGTACGGTCGCGTTCCGAACAGCGCCTCGCGCATGTCGTCTTCCGTCGCGACCACCTCGTTGGCGAGGCGCTCGTACTCGGCGAGCTCACGCACGAAACCGAGCACGATCGGAACTTCGTGCTCCTCCGCGGGACGAATCGTGATGGTCTCTGTCATGAGATCAACCAGTGCTTTGCAGTCCTTGCGCAATGCCGCTGATGCTCGCGAGCAGCGCCTCGAACAGATCGCGATCCTGCCGGCCGTGCGCGCGCCAGCGCTGCAGCAGGTCCACTTGCATGAGATTCATCGGATCGACATACGGGTTGCGTAGCTGAATCGACCGCTGCAGCGTCGGATCGGAGTCGAGCAGCGATTCGCAACCTTTCACGGCGAGCACGTGCTTGCGCGCGAGCGAGTATTCGCTGCGAATGTCCGCGAAGAACCGATGCAGCGGCTCCGGAGCCAGCACGTTGTATGCACTAGCGATCTCGAGATCGGTGCGCGCAAGCATCGCTTCGACGTCGTCGATGAGATTGCGCATGAAGAACCAATTCTCATAGGTCTCGCGCACGCGCGTCGCGCCAAATTGCTCGAGCGCGGCCGCGAGTCCCGAGCCGGCGCCATACCAGCCGGGCAAGATGTGGCGGGACTGCGTCCACGCGAACACCCACGGCACGGCGCGTAACGTGTCGATCGAGTCGCGCTCGGCGCGATGCACCGGGCGCGAGCCGATCTGCATGCGCTCGATCACGTCGATCGGCGTGACGGCGCGGAAGTAGTCGTAGAAGTCCGGTTGGCGAACGAGCTTGCGATACGCCTCGCGACTCGCATTCGCGATGATCGTCGCGCACTCGAGATGATCGGGGTGATCGGGTTGCGCGGTGCCGCGCCGGGCCGCGAGCGTCGAGAGACTGAGCGCATTGAAGGCGCGCTCGAGCGTGCGCATCGCGATGGGCCGCAGGCCATAGCTCTGCTGGATGGCCTCGCCCTGCTCGGTGAACCGCAACAGCCCGTTCAGCGCCTCGACGGGTGCCGACCGCACGAGCGCGTCCACGCGACCGCCGCCGCGCGCAATGCTGCCGCCGCGCGCGTGACAGATCACGAAGTTGTCGCCGTCCGCCGCGAGCGCGCGGGCCAGCGTGCGCTGCGCTTGATGCGTGGCGAAGCGCGACGCGCATGGACCGTCCTGCTCATTACTGTCCGAATAGCCGATCAGCACGCTCTGGTGGCGGCCGCGCGCGGCGAGGTGCCGTCGATAGACGGGATCGCTAAGCAGCTCCCGCATGATCTCGCCCGAACGCTCCAGCGTTTCGACGGACTCGAAGAGCGGCGCCACGTCGACGGCCGTCTCGCCGGTGCGCTTGTCGTATGCCTCGGCCCAGCGCGCGAGCAGCAACGGCGCGAGCACATCGTCCGCACCGGTGGCGCCGCCGACGACCAGATAGCCCACCGCGTCCGCGCCGTAACGCACCCGGCTTTGCACGATGGCCTCGAACACCGCGAGCGTACGGCGCGCCAGCGCATCGAGCTCGCCGACGGGCGCGGCGTCGCGCGCGAGCGCGTCCGACAGAAACGCACGCCGCTCGGCCGCGGAGCGCGTCATCCAGCTCGGGTCGTCGAGCCCGCGCGCGAGCACCTGATGATGCACGCTGGTGTGCTGGCGGATGTCGAGCGTCGCGACGTGAAAGCCGAACGTGTCGATGCGCCGTAGGAAACGGCGCACGTAGAAGAGCCCCGCGTTCTCGCCCTTGTTGGCGCGCAAGCTGTCGCAGATGAGCTCGACATCCGCGCGGAGCTGATTGACGTTGGCATAGCCGTTCGGGCGTCCGTCATACGTGTGCCGCAGTCGCTCGCCGATCTGCGCGAGGAACACGCGGTACGGCATGCGATCGTGGCGCGCGGGCGTTGCCGAGCGCGCACCCGGCAAGAGGGTCATGTACTCATCGATGCGCTTCGCGAGCGCAGGCGAGACGCTGATGCGGCTCGCGCTCTGCGAGAGGCGCTGCGCGAGCTTCTGCGTCTCGCCGAAATACGCGTTGACGATGACCTGCTGCTGGCGCGCGAGCGTCTCGCGGATGGTCTTCGCGTGCACGTCCGGGTTGCCGTCCATGTCGCCGCCGACCCAGGTTCCGAAGCGCAGCAGCCGCGGCATCTCGAGCGACTCGGCAGGCACGCCGTACACGGTCTCGAGCGCGAGCGCCAACTCTTCATAGAACGGCGGCACCACGCGGTAGAGAATCTCCGTGAGATAGAAGAGCACGTGCTCGCGCTCGTCCGCGACCGTGAGCTTCTCGCGCGGATGGTCTTCCGTTTGCCAGCCCGCGGTGAGCTCGATGCGGATGGCGTTCCAGATGGCGCGCCTGTCGGCCGGCGACAGCGTCGGGTTCAGCCGATCCAGCAGAAGCTGCGCGACGTGCTGCTGCTTGCGCAGGATGGTCCGGCGCGTGGATTCCGTCGGGTGTGCCGTGAAGACGGGCTCGATCCGGATCTCGCCGATGAGGCCGAGCACGTCATCGAGCGTCAGGCCCTGGTTCTTGAGCTCGACGAGCGCCGCCTGCACGCCGCCGGGTTGCGGCCGCGCGCTGTCCTTCACGAAATACTCGCGCCGCCGCCGGATGCGATGCACCTGCTCG
>DASZSS010000314.1:0-1888 GCA_035548535.1 Steroidobacteraceae bacterium | reverse complement strand
CTCGCCCGGCCCGAACAATCGCACGTCCACGCGATTGCGATAGCGCTCCGGAATCTCCTTCGCGTAGTGATGCTTGTAGCGCTCCGCCGCGACATCGATATCCATCTGCGCGCGCTTCAACGCGCGGAAGTACTTCTCGATATCCGATGTCGGTGTGAGCGGCGGCACCATGAAGCCGCCCATGAAGGTGGCATCCACGATCTTGCGCATCCCGAGCTGCTCGCACACGTAGTACGCGGGGCCCCACACCGTGACCGCCGGCACGTCCCCGTCGAGCCCCGCATCGACGCGCGCCCACGGCATGCCGCCGAACTTGAGCTTGATGTCCTCGCTCGCGAGGAACGGCTCCAGCGCCTGCACCGTCGTGTAGTGGCTGCCGGAGCGATAGCCGACGGCGATCTCCTTGCCCGCGAGATCTTCGGGCCGCCGAATCGGCGAGTCGGCGCGCACCATCACCGCGCCCGGCATCACCGAATATGCGTTCGCCCACATGCGTCCCACGTTGCGCGCGGCCGCTTCGTTCACCGTCCAGTGACAGGCGCAGCTGATGTCCGAGTGCGATTCGCCCTTGCTGCCTGCACCCTGCTCGTACATCTCGTACGCACCCGAGCGAATCTCGCGCAAACTGCCGGTCGCGGGGTCCACCTCTTTCGGGCGATTCTCGCGCGCTTCGTCGGCGACGATGCGGTACGCGAGCCCTTCCTCGCGGAAGTAGCCCTTCTCGTGGGCGATCCAGTCGTGCAGGCGCCCATGCGGGCGAATGATGAAGTCAGTCATACGAAGGTACCCTCGCTTGGTCACGTCGTCGCGGGCGCGGCCTCGGGAACGATGTTCCCGCGCAGCCACCCGAGCCGACTCGTTTGCACGCCTCGACCCCATCGGCCGAAGGCGTCCTCTGTTCGACACTCGCCGTGAAGCTTGCCGGCATCGCTCGCTTCACCGCTCCTCGTCACGCCGCCATCGCCGGCGCCGCGGCCGCGGCCCGCACCTTGATCGGCGCGGTTTCGACGAGGAAGAAACACAGCGAGCCGCCGATCGCTGCGCACAGAACCATGACCCACAGCGGCGTCGTCAGGTTCGACAGGTCGGCGAGCTTGCCCGCGAGCGAGGTGATCCCGAATCCGCCGATCACCTCGCCCACGCAGACCACCAGACCCATCGCGGTGGCCGCATATTTCCGCGAAATCGTTTCCCCCGGAATCACGCCCATGAAGAGCGGGAACGCGCCCGTCGCCGACCACCCGATGAACATGAGCACGCCCAGCACGGCCGCCGACCCGTGGAAGAGCAGCACCGCGAGCGGCGTGATGACGCCCGCGAGACAGAACGCGATCATCACCGGCTTACGTCCAATGCGGTCTGACAGCGCGGGCGCGCCGAACCCGGACACGGCCGAGGCGATGCCGAGCGTGGTCAGCAGATAGGACATCGTCTGGGGCGAGAAGCCGCGGTAATCCGTGAAGAACCGCGGGAAGAACGTCCAGCCGAGGATCATCCACGCGACCAGGAACACCGAGATGCCGCAGCAGAGCGCGATGTTGCGGACGCCGACCATGCGCAAGAGCCCCATGTGCGCGCCCTCGCCGCCGCCCGGTGCGCTCGAGTCGAGCGAGGCTTGCGCCGCCTTCGTGGGCTCGCGAACCCAGAACATCACGGCGATTGCGCACAGCAGCCCCGGAAGGCCGGCGAGGAAGAATGCCGCGCGCCACCCGAACTGGTCCGCCACCGCGACGAGCACGAGTGGCGCGACGCTCTGCCCCAGGATGGCGGCGAAAAAGTTCTGCATGATGCCGGCGTTGATGCCGCGCCGATGCTCCGACGACTCGATCGCCATGATCGCGAGGCACACCGGCAGGAACGGCCCTTCGACGGCGCCCATGATGAAGCG